>NZ_JBIRXS010000017.1:0-142378 GCF_044389235.1 Rhodococcus sp. NPDC019647
AGAGGCCCTGATTGCGATGGCGACACTGACCCGAGGAGGGGCCTGCCCAGCTCTGCCACATCATTAATCGCCCATCAAAGGGTCAGGACAGCCACACATGATCGACGGCATTGCGGAGCCTGCGGAGACGCTGTTGCATACCCGTTCACGGAGAAGAACCCGCCACCCCGCCGCGAACTTGGCCTTCGGGGAAAGTTTAGCTGCGGGTCCCCCTGGCCGTCCCGGATCCCGCGCGAACCCTCTCGTTGCGAACGTTGCCCAAGACGATGCCGTGACGTTGTTTGCCGATCGTGCGGTTGCCGCCGTTCCGGGATTCACGCTCACGGGAGTCGAACGCTGCAGCAGTGGAGGCGATCTGCCGCAGGACCGACGGGCTTTCGGTGCCGGTTGAGCTTGCCGCCGCTCGGTTGCGGGCGATGTCGCCCGAGCAGATCCTGCAGCGGCTGCCGCCCAGCAGGTGCGGTGCGGACCTGGCCGCGGACGAGCTGCTGGACACTCTGTCGTCCGTGGTGAAAAAGTCGATCGTGATCCCGGAGGAGCACGGGATGGTGGTTCGGTTCCGGATGCTCGAGTCTCTCCGCGAATTTGGTTACGAGAAACTCGAACAACTCGGCGAGGCTCTCGCTTGCGCCGCCGGAGACGGGACTGGTACGAGGCGTTCGCGCTTGCATCGGAGGCGGAGTGGATCAGCGGCACCATCTCGACTGGATCGCCCGCCTGCGGCGGGAACAACCGGACCTGCGGGGAGCTCTCGACTTCAGCGTTGACGACGATCCGGCCCGCCGGGGCTGTGCACTCCAACGCGCTGTTCTTGTTCTGGGATTCCAGGATCTTTTTCGTTGAGGGGCGGCGCTGGCTCAACGAATTGCTTGCCCACGAAAGTGGTCCACGCACTGCCGAATGGACCAAAGCGTTCTACGGTGCAGACCAGTGAACCGATGGTATGCGCGTTCGTCTCCTCGACGGAATGCTTGCCCTTTACAGCGGTGATCTGAAGTGCGCATCCTCGCAACTCCGAACGGCCGTTGTGCCGTCCGGGAATGCCGAGATCGAACGCGTCGAGATTGACGAATCCACTAATGTGAGGTTCGCGCCCCCGCCGCCGAGGACTCCAGCGCAGGGCAGACCGTTCAACTTGCGTTGGTGCTGCCTCAGCGCTGTCACAAATTGGGTTCGGCGTTTCTCGATACAGTCCGCACAGTCTGCATGACGAGCCGCGGGTGGCCCACCGGCACCGCTCCTGACACGGCCCGCACAGTCTGGGGGACCGACCTGGTTGACGCACACTTCTTTCGCTATATAGTGAACTGATTAAGCTAAAACCCGGGCGTTGATCGGCCGGCTGAGGACGGGAAAAATATGAGGGATGCAGTTGTAGTTGCGCTGGCGCGGACGCCGATTGGAAAGCGTGGGGGAGGATTGTCGGCCCTTCATGCGGTTGACACGACGGCACAGGTATTAAATGCGCTCGTCGAACGGGCGGGAATCGACCCCTCCATCATCGAAGACGTGCACTGGGGCAATGTAATCAGTGTGGGCCAGCAGTCCGGGAACGTCGCACGAATGGGTGTGCTGGCCGCAGGCTGGCCCGAGAGCGTCCCCGGGTTCACAGTCGATCGTCAATGCGGCTCCTCCCAGCAGGCCATCTCCACCGCCGCGGCAACAGTGATTGCCGGTCATGCCGACGTCGTCGTCGCGGGTGGAGTCGAGATGATGTCGAGTGTTCCGATGGGCGCCGCCACTGTGGAGGGAACAGGTGAAATGGGTGGGCCGGCGGTGCATCGATACGCCGACGCCCTTTCGGCTCCCGGATTCGGCGGACGGTTCAACCAGGGTGCCGGAGCCGAGCTGATCGCTCGCGAGTGGGGGTTGTCCCGCTCACAGCTCGACGAGTACTCCGTGCGTTCACACGAGCGGGCCGCACAGGCGCAGGACAGTGGATGCTTCGACGACGAGATCGTGCCTGTTAGGGTGCAAGACAATATTGTCAGCGCTGACGAGGGTATTCGACGCGGGTCGACGGTCGAGAAACTCGCGACCCTCAAGACTCCATTTTTGGACGGGGGAGTGATCACCGCCGGTAACGCGTCGCAGATCTCCGACGGTTCGGCGGCACTGCTAATCACCACTTCGGAAAAGGCTAGGCAACTGGGGATCCGGCCTTTGGCACGGATCCACACTGCCGTCGTCACGGGTGACGATCCGGTCAAGATGCTGACCGGTCCGATCCCCGCGACACGACTTGTGTTGAAGCGTGCGGGGCTGTCCATCGAGGATATCGATGCTTTCGAAGTCAACGAAGCTTTCGCGTCGGTTCCGCTGGCGTGGCAGGCAGAGACTGGGGTGCCGGACAGCGCGCTGAACCCACTTGGAGGCGCTATCGCACTCGGGCATCCGCTCGGGGGATCAGGCGCTCGCCTGGCCGCAACGTTGATCAACCATCTCGCGCACACCGGTGGCCGATTCGGACTCCAGACGATGTGTGAGGGTGGTGGAACCGCGAACGCCACCATTTACGAGAACCTCCGATAGCAGGCGGTGAGGCGACCGCCGCAACCCGCCCGAAGACATCTCAGTGCACACATGCGGGCAGGACGGATGTCGCATTCCGAGTCCGTCAAGGTGCGGTGATGAGCGACCGAGTCGGGGACCGGATAGACCACAGCAGCCGGACGCACGACATCCCGTGCGTCCGGGGCAGGTGCCTCGGTTGTCGCCGCACTCGCCGGCAGGTGCGCCTTCGCTCCTGCGCCGCCCTCGCATCGGTGCTGGTCAGCGCACTCGAGCACATCCAGCTGCTTGTTGCTTCACTGGCCAGTTGTAGCCCCGAGGTTATCCGATTGCTTCCGGTCTCTAAGAGGCTCCCTCGGTTTAAGGCCTACTCTCCGTATCTCCACGCTGCACTTGAATCGGTGCGGCGTCTCAGCGTCGAAAGGGGCCTTGTGTCCACGACCGGCCGGAACCATGTCGAACAGCCGCCAGCATCGGTGGACCAGAGCGATCCATCCTCACCGTTCTATGCGCCAACTTCGCCTGGCGGAATGAGCCTGTGCCACGGGTGCCGTCGGTTGAATCGCTGCAGGCTCGGGATCGAGAGCGAACAACTCGACGAGACCGGTGCCGTGATCAGCCGTGTGGTGTGTCCCCCGACCGAAGAAGGAGGTCCGAAGGTCGCACATGGCGGGTGGACGGCTGCGGTCATGGACGAACTGGCTGGGCACACGCTGACGATGAACGCAGAATTTGCAGTCACGGGGACGCTGACCGTCAGGTTCGTTCGTCCGGTGCCACTTGGTTGGCAGCTGATTGGTCGGGCGTGGATCACCGAACGCGAGGGCAGAAGGGTGTTCATCAAGGCGACCCTGGAGCTCGGGAGTTCAGAGACGATCGTGGCGGAGGCCGACGCCATCATGATCAAACGTCCAGCCACCCACTTCGAGTCGCATTACAAGTGGTTGGAAGGCCAACAGCGTATAGATTAATAGTTTAGCTGATGATACTGTTTAGACATGACGACGTTCGTAGCGCCGGCCGACTTGTTCCGGGTCGACGGTGACCGTGTGTATTTGATCGCTTCGAGGTCCGCCACGTCGGATCACCTGGTTTTTCCTGCTGAGCCTGATCAGGAAGTCGTGGAGCTGGCACCGGAAGGCCTGCTTTACACGTGGACAAGCCAGGAGTTCCCGCCTCCGTCTCCCCCGGCGCTGCCCGACGGAGAATTTCGACCGTTCGGTGTGGGTTATGTGAAGTTCCCGGAGGGGCTCCTCGTCGAGGGCAGGCTGACGACGTGCAATCCCGACGAGTTGACGATTGACGGCCGTATGCGCGTTGTCGTCGTGCCCTTTGCTGGCGGTGACACCTTTGCTTTCGCTCCGGTGACGGACAGCGCAGAAGGAGAACAGTGATGGCGGCGGTATCGATCATCGGGGTGGGAATGCACCCCTTCGGGCGGTTCCCGGGTAAGTCCGCTCTCGACATGGGCGCGGAGGCCCTGCATTCGGCGCTCCGTGATGCCGGGATCTCCTGGTCTGACGTGCAGATGGGATTTGCGGGCAGTCTGGAGGTTTCCAATCCAGACTCGATCGTCGGGAAGATGGGACTCACTGGGATCCCCGTCTACGGCGTGTTCAACGGCTGCGCGACGGCCAACACCTCACTCTCGATGGCAGCCAAAGCAATCGAACACGGTGAGGCCGATATCGCGGTCGCCGTCGGATTCGACAAGCATCCGAAGGGTGCCTTCTCCGCGGATCCCTCCGTGCTCGGACTGCCGGACTGGTATGCGCAGACCGGGCTCTTCCTCACCACGCACTTTTTCGGGATGAAGATCAATCGTTACATGAGCGATTACGGCATCTCTCCGCGGACCCTCGCTCGGGTCGCCGCCAAGAACATGCGTAACGGTGAACACAACGAAATGGCATGGCGCCGGAAACCGATGTCCGAAGAGGAGATCCTGGCGGCGCGGTACCTGAATTACCCACTCACACAGTATATGTACTGCGCCCCGGACGAGGGTGCAGCCGCGATCGTGCTGTGCAGATCCGATCTGGCGCGCAAGTACGCCTCGACACCGATTACCCTGAGTGCGTCGGTTCTCAGGAGTCGGCGAGAGGGAGCGTTCGAGATGCAGAGCACCTCGCTTCCGCTGACCGGAGCGCCGAGCCCCACTGTCGATGCCTCGCGTGCAGCCTTCGAGATCGCCGGAGTGGAACCGAGTGATGTCGGGGTCGCGCAACTGCAAGACACGGACGCCGGCTCCGAGATCATGCACTTGGCGGAGAACGGATTCTGCGCCGACGGCGACCAGGAGAAGCTCATCGCTGAGGGGCACACCGAGATCACCGGCGTACTGCCGGTCAACACCGATGGCGGGCTGATCGCGAACGGTGAACCGATTGGTGCCTCGGGCCTCCGTCAGATCCGCGAAGTCGTCTTGCAAATGCGTGGCCAGGCCGGCGCCCGTCAGATCGAGAAGGTTCCCTCGGTGGGGTACACCCACCTGTACGGTTCGCCAGGAACCGGCGCGGTCAGCATCCTGGTCCGATGAGGGCATCGCCGGTTCCGCTCTGGCGCAACCGGGACGTCGCTGGCTTGCACAGAGATCAAGTCGTGTCGGCACCCCACGAGACGCTGGTGGGATTCGAAGTGCCGATTAAGTTTCGAAGAGTCACGGGTGACACGTCCCTCGGGGTGCCCTCGCCGCACACGCGAACGGTTCCCAGACGGAGTCGCCGACACGCGGTGCATACGCACGTGAGCACACGTCGACGAGAGCCGAAAGGGTATTCATGGGATTCACGGTGACCGCAGAACAACAGGCACTGCGCGAAGTCATGCAGGCGTTCACGACCAAGCACTCGTCCGAGGTGCAGGTGCGAGAACTGATGGACACGACGGAGTCTTTCGACCCGGTTGCATGGTCGGCTCTGTCCGAACAGATTGGTGCTCCGGCACTGGTGATACCCGAGAAGTTCGGTGGCGCCGGATTTGGATTCGGCGAATTGGGTATCGTGCTGGAGGAGAGCGGGCGGTCCCTACTGGCCGCGCCGCTGCTCTCGTCGAGCGTGCTGGCGACGTACACACTCCTGCTGTCGGAGGATGACGTGCTGTGCGCCGAGCTGCTGCCCGGGTTGGCTGAGGGTGCGCGACTGGGCACCCTGGCCGCCGGCGATGACGACTTGGTGATCGCCCCGAACGGACAGACCACCGCTCGGCACAGCGACGACGGGTGGCGCGTGACCGGCGCGAAGGCGTACGTACTCGATGCGATGTGTGCGGACTTCGTGATCGTAGCGGCCGATACCGAATCCGGGCATTCACTCTTTGTCGTCGATCTTCCACAGACGGAGGTCGACATCACTCCACTGACGGTGATGGACCAGACGAGGAGCTTCGCACGGGTGGACCTCTGCGAGGCGCCCGCGCGTCCGTTAGGGCGCGCTGGTGCCGCGGGAGAGATCCTGGAGCGGGTTGCCGACGTCGCCTCGGTCGCGTTGGCGTGCGAGCAGGTAGGTGCAGCCACGGAGGTATTGGAACGAACTGTCGAGTACCTGAAGGTGCGGAACCAGTTCGGGCGCCCGATCGGCTCCTTCCAGGCACTCAAGCATCGGTGCGCGGACATGCTCGTCGAACTCGAGTCGGCGAGATCCGCAGCGACCTACGCAAGTACGGCCGTCGAGGAGAACTCTCCCGACCTTCCTCAGGCAGCGGCCATTGCGAAGACCTACTGTTCGGAGGCCTTCTACCACATCGCCGCCGAGAGTATTCAGATGCACGGCGGCATCGGGTTCACCTGGGAACATCACGCCCACCTCTACTTCAAGCGAGCGAAGGCCTCGGAGTTGCTCTTCGGGTCTCCAGCACACCATCGAGCACGACTGGAAACACTGATCGGCCTTGTTCCGCACACGACCGCGAAAGGATAGTTCACATGCGCACATTCACCTCCATTGATGACATCTGCGCCGCAGTAGGCGACGAACTCGGCACCAGCGAGTGGATCCAGATCACCCAGGACCGCGTCGACCGATTCGCCGATGCGACCGGTGACCACCAGTGGATCCACGTCGACGTCGAACGCGCGACAGCGGAGAGCCCGTTCGGCGGCCCGATCGCACACGGCTATCTGACGCTGTCGCTGGTACCGATGCTCGGATGGCAGATCTTCGAGATCAAGGGTTCGAAGATGGGCATCAATTACGGTTCGAACAAGGTGCGGTTCATCAACCCTGTGACAGTCGGCTCGCGCTTGCGCCTACGTGCGAAGCTGCTGTCGGCAGAAGCATTGCAGGATGGATCACTCCAGATGATCGTCGGTCAGACGATGGAGATCGAGGGGCGGGACAAGCCTGCACTCGTCGCAGAAACGGTGAGCAGGGTCGCTTTCTGAACGGCGAATATCTACGGACTGGAAGGGAAGACCGGTGGCGGAGCGCGCGGTAATCGTGTCGGGAGGCAGCGGGGGACTGGGTGTCGCTGTCGTCAGGAAACTCATCGACACCGGATGGCACGTTGTTGTGCCATGGATCGCCGAGGCGGAACTCGAACGGTTGCCGCAGTCGGAACTAGTTACTCTGTGCAAGGCAGACCTGTTCGTCGAAGAGCAGGCCCGGTCCGTCATCGTTGCAGCGCAACCCAACTCAAAGGCACCGTTGAAGGCCGTCGTGAACCTGGTCGGAGGATTTGCCATGGGCGACTTGGTTGCTGAAACTCCGATCGATGATTTCGACCGCATGATGCAGCTGAATCTTCGGCCACTCTACCTGCTCACGCAAGCTGCACTTCCGTCGCTGATCGAATCGGGCGGTGGCTCGATCGTGGGAGTCTCGGCGCGCTCTGCCTTCACTCCGTTCGCGGGAGCCGCCGGGTATATCACGGCCAAAGCGGCCGTGTGGGCGTTCGTGCACGCGCTTTCTGTGGAGTATCGCGACTCCGGAGTCAGGGCCAATGTCATCATGCCGTCGGTGATCGACACCCCCGGTAACCGTGCATCGCAACCGGAGGCCTCGCATCATGGATGGGTGTCACCCGAGCGGGTTGCCGAGACGATCGAGTTCCTGGTATCCGACTCAGCGAGTTCGGTAAACGGTGCTCGAGTGCCGGTCTCCGGATAAATTCTCGGCAACATAATGGTGGACGGCCGACGTGGCCACTCGCCGATATGTTCCGATGTCAGCATGGACTGACGCGGTGCGATCGCCGCCAAGAACACACCGCGTCAGTCCGCTCGAGAGTATGTCAAACAAAATACGAAAAGACTGAACTCGATCAAGACTCCCTGATCGCATCCGCGCCCCGAAGGCATCCGTCACGAGGCCCAATCGCGAGGAATCTGACCGAAACCGGAACGGTTCAGGCATCGAAGTCCTGCTCGGAGCGGAATGCGTGCTGTCATTGACGTGGTCAGTCGTGAATTCCCATGTGTCGCAAACGTAAGACATACGTTCGATTGAGATTGGTCCTTCGGGACCTCGGGAAGGCCAACAGTTCAGAAGAGGTGCCGAATGCACGAAACGCGAGTCGCAGTGGTGACGGGATCTTCCGACGGGCTTGGGTTCGCTCTGGTCAGACATCTCGCGACCTCCCTTGGGCCGGATTCAGCAGTTTACGTCACCGGCCGGAACGTAGAACGCGGTGAGGCCGCGGCACACCGCCTGCGGCGGGCTGGGCATCACGGTGTGAGATTCGCGCGTCTTGATGTTTGCGATGAAAACGACGTAGCGCAGTTCGTGTCCGATATCGGAAAAGAGCACGGCGGCATCAACATCTTCATCAGCAATGCGACAGCACATTTCAGTCGCGATAGGCCGCAGGCGCAAGATGTTGCCCAATTCATCGGGACCAACAATCTGGCGCTCACTCGCCTGATGCGTGAGACGAGGGACTTGCTGAGGCCCGGGGGCCGCTTTATCACGATGGCGAGCAGTTTCGGTCGTCTACGTCGTGAAGCGGCAGTGGGGTACCCGCGTCTTGAGGTTTTCGCTGACGCGTTCGGACAAAACTGGTCCTTTTCCGAAGATCAGGCGGCACGTCTGTCCGATGCCGCCCTCACACTCGACGACATCGATGACATCATGACAAACTATGTAGCCGATGTTCGTACTGGCGTAGCTGCCCAGAAGGGCTGGCAGGACTGGATCAACGTTCCCTCCAAGGCCGGTCAGATTGCAGCAACCCGTGCGTTCGCGCGTCTCTTCAACCCGGGCGATGCGAACGGTGTTCTGGTCAACGCCGTGGATCCAGGCTTCACCGACACCCCTGGCGCTCGCGGGTTCGGTCTCGACACTAGATCCGCTCGCAACGTGGACGAGTCGGCAGCGATCGCTACGTGGGTAGCACTGCTGCCCACGGGGACGACGGCACCACATGGAGAGTTGATCAAGGATCGCCGGGTTGTGCCGTGGCCGTAGCCGGACTCCTCCGGGGCCCGAGCCCCCTCCGTGCGTAGAGGGAAAGTGATGGCAACCAATGGATTTGTCGGATATCGACTCGGGCCGAACTGCCACGGAGCGCATGTTGGACGAGCAAGGAATTCGCGATGCCTGCATGCGTTACTGGGCTGGTGTGGACCAGCGCGATCCTGGACTGTTCGCCTCCGCCTTCACCGCCGAGGCAGAGATTTCACTGCTTGGCCGGGCAGTCAAGGTAACCGACCTGGTGCGACAAGGGCTCGACGGAGGCTTCATTCACTCGTCTCATAGTTTGGCGAGTCAGTCGATTACCCTCGGCCGCGCAGGAACCGCCTCAGCCACCAGCTTTGCGGTGGCGCATTTGCTCGCCGCCTCAGGTTCGATCTTCGTGCGCGGACTCAGGTACGACGATGCCCTTGTCCTGGTTGAAGGTGGGTGGCGAATCAGTCGGAGAGAGCATCGAACACTTTGGCAGTACGACGTGGCATCGGTTGTTCCCCACATCTCATGACTGCGAGCCTTGATGCTTGGACGTTCCGACTGTTGCTGGTCCAGATTCACCGTCGATCGATGGCCGAAACCGGGGTGGGTCTACGGGAAGTACCCCGTTCGAGGCGAAGGCATGTCAAGTAGGTGAGGCTTGCCGGTCGAATAGTCGAACAGCAGAGAAGGACACCATCGTCATGGACGCAACCCCGTGGCTCCCGCATCCCCCGACCTAGTCTAGTCCGTCTCGCCGGAACTCCGTTGATAAATCGAACACGACTGTCGCGGACCGCACCATGCACTTGTCCTCGATCCACTTCAGGCGCCGCACTCGTATTCGGTGACATCTCCACACCCTGGTCGTCACCGCCACCCACCCGATCGCAACATTTCGTGGCTTGGTGGACCGAGCATCAGCGGGTCGGGTTCGGTTTCGATATCGCCGGGAGACTTTGTCGGCCGGTCTCCATCCCGGCGGGCGTTCGCGGGGATCCTGCAAGCCCGGAAAGGCGCCCACACGCTGTTGCGTTGAGAAACGGGAACTGACCGTAGAACGTCTGGCACGGGCCGTCACCTGCTAAAACTAATGCCCCTCACGGCCGCACGCTACCGACACTGTCACCACGGCTCGGGCGCAAGGTTCGACGCCGGTGACGCCAGCCTGCTCGCCATCTGGTGGACACGAACCAACACAACCACCGGTCGCACGCCGGCGACAGCCCGTCCGCCGACGCGATCAGGGTCCTTGCCCGCGGCACCAGGATTTGATCTGGGCGGACTCGGTACCAATGCATTGCGCTCGGCGCTGCGCGTGTATTAGCCAGCTGCGCCGAGGTATCGACGCCTGCACGACCGCGACGCGCTGGCCATATCCGATCGCGCACCGACGGCCGCGCACCTCACCCTGTCGGCGATCCGCGCGCCCTGAACGAGCTGGTCACCAATGCAACCTCGGCACGCCTATCAGCCACAGGCGAGCCACTTCGAGAACATGGTCTGCCGTGAGGTTTCGCGTCGGGGTTTTCGTGGGCATCGGAAACTGACTGACCGGACGGGGCGCAAAGGCTCTTGGGAGGAGCAGAATCTCGGTTTAACAAGGCATTTCGGAAGAGCCGCTTCATTGTGCCGGTGCTCGACATCGTCGCCTTCCGCCCCACTGAGTCTCACGACACAGGGCGAATGAGGCCCTCCTGAAGTACCGAGGCCACGTGGACACCGTCCGCGGTGTAGAACGCGCCCCGGCACAACCCCAGCCCGCCGTAGGCTGTGGGCGACACCTGGTCGTAGAGGAGCCATTCGTCGACCCTGAATGGCCGGTGAAACCACACGCAGTGATCCAGGGAGGCGATCATCACGCCTGGATGGGTGGGAGGAAGGCCGTGAGGGAGGAGTGATGTAGAGAGGAATGTCAAGTCTGCGATGCAGGCCAGTAGGGCATTGTGTGTGTTCTGTCTGGAGGTGGGGAGTGGCTCGACCGCACGCATCCAGACCTGAGAGTGTGCAGTGAGACCGGTAGTGCTCGCCGGGGCGCTCGCTGGTCCCGTGGGCACGATCCGGATATCGAGTTGCTCCCACTCGCGGTAGAACTGGGGCCACTCGTCGGGGCGATCATGGGCCAGGTCGGCTGCGCTGTGCAGGTCGTCCGGCGGCGTGGTGCTCGGGACAGGAAGCTGGTGGTCGAATCCGTCCACTTCCTCGCGATGATAGGACATGCGTGCCGAGAACAGTCGAACATCGCCCTGGTACGCGTCGACATTCCGGCTCGCGAATGAACCGCCGTCTCGTACGCGTTCGACGGCGAATCGGATCGGCCGGTCAGCGCTACCAGGACGCAGGAACTGGCACTGGACGGAGTGTGCCGGCCAGGGTTCGGGCAGAGTCTGTGAGGCGGCCTCCATCGCCATACCGGCCACCTGGCCACCGAACACTCGGGGAAGCCGGTAACGTGTCGGTTGGCCTTCGAAGACCGTCGGCGCGATCTGTTCGAGATCGATCAGCTCCAGCAGATCACGGTGCTTCACGGACATGAGTGCTCCTCGGGGCGTGTTGTTCCACGGCGGCGGTTACGGGTTGTTGGCGTCGGATCGCGGCCTGGGATTGCCGAGGCGTCAATAGCCCAGTTTGCGGCCGACCAGATCGAGCATGATCTCGTTCGTGCCACCGTAGATCCTCTGGACACGCGCGTCGCGCCACAACCTGGCGATTTCGTACTCGTTCATGTAGCCGTAGCCACCATGCAATTGGAGGCAGCGGTCGACGATTTTCCACTGGGTTTCGGTCGTCCACCACTTCGCGCCGGCGGCCTCCTCGGCCGTCAACTCGCCCGAGTTCACTCGCATGATGCACTCGTCGACATAGATCTGCATAACATCGATCTCGATCTTCATCTGTGCGAGCGCGTGACGATTGATCTGGAACTTGCCGATCTCTTGGCCGAAGGCCTTGCGTTCGAATGCGTATTCGCTGGTGAGAGCGACGGCACGGCGGGCCTGCGCGACGGCGTGGATTCCGATCGCCAGTCGTTCGGCCGGCAGGTTACGCATCAGGTGGTAGAAGCCCCGGTTCTCTTCGCCAAGGAGGTTCTCCACCGGAACTCGCACATTGTCGAAGAATAGTTCGGCGGTGTCCGCGGCCTTCTGGCCGATCTTGTCGAGATTGCGGCCGCGGGTGAAGCCCTCCATTCCGGTTTCCAGGACGATCAGACTGATGCCCTTGTGGGGCTTTTCGGCATTGGGATCGGTGCGGCAGACGACGACGACGAGGTCGGCCAGCATTCCGTTCGAGATGAACGTCTTCGCGCCGTTGACGACGAAATGGTCACCTTCGCGTCGGGCGGACGTCTTGACGTTCGCCAGATCCGATCCGGCGCCCGGTTCCGACATCGCGATCGCCGTGATGTACTCACCGGACATGTACTTGGGCAGCCAGCGCTGCTTCTGCTCATCCGTTGTCAAATCGCGGAAATATCCGGCGAGAATGTCGTTCTGGACACCAAGGCCGATTCCGACAGAGCCTGTCGCGTGGTACTCCTCGTTGAGGATCGCGTTGAAGCGAAAATCGTCGAGGTCGGAACCCCCGAACTTCTCCGGCATGTCCCACCCGATGAGGCCGAGCTTTCCGGCCTCGAGCCAGGCGTCGCGATCGGCGTAGCCACGTTCCTCCCATTCCACGGAGTGCGGTGCGCAGTGGGTCTCGAAGAACGCTCGTGCGGTTGCCCGGAACTCGTCGTGTTCGGGTTCGAAAATTTTACGTCGCATCGGTTATCCCTCCGTCTGGAACTGGAACGGTGACCGCTGTGCGGTCTCGGCAATCAGCTGAATTGAGTTTCTGTTAACTGTTGTGGAACGTCCTGCAGGGAGTCAGTGGGAAACCGCGAAATCCCACACCGATCCGTCTGAGCACATGGCGCGACGTCCGAGGTCGGTCGACCACTCGGTCGGTGTCCCGAAATCACGGTTCCAGGACAGGGCACGAGTGGTGAAGTGCCGCAGCTGGTGGTCGAGGGTGAATCCGATGGCACCGAACGCTTGGTGCACGTTGCGGCCGACTCCCACCGCGGCTCGCCCGGCCTGAATCTTTGCCACGGCTGTGGCAATCGAGCTCGTATCGGACACGAACCCGTCCTCAGCGGCGACGGTGACGGCGTGTGCGGTCGCGGCCTTCGCGGTCGTCAACAGGCCGACGGAGCGAGCGATCAGATCCTGCACCGCCTGGAATCTGCCGATCGGCCGACCGAACTGGTGCCGTTCCGAGACATGAGTGATCGCGAGATCGAGGGAGCGCTCCAGCGCACCGCAGATTTGGATCGATCGAGCCCATGCTCCCCGTGTCCGCAGCTGCATGCGAAGGTCGGACGACACCGAGGTGACATCCAGATCGCGGCCGGCGAAGCGGACGACGGCGCAGTTCTCGCCGGCTAGGTCGCCGACGGGCGTGATCGTCGCACGATCCAGCGGAAGGTACCCGATGAAGTCCTTCCCGACGATCAGGATGTCCGCGGCCACCGCTGCCCACGGAACTGCAGGCAAGCGGATGTCGTCGGCGGAGATATGCGAACGTGCCAGATCGACGCAGACGGCGGTGCTCGGAGATCCCGATGGGGTTTCGCCGAGCTCGGTGAGTAGCCAGGCGCCCAGCAGATCGGTTTCGGCCAGGGGGGCGGGAAGTGCATGGAATCCGGCGCGATCGAGCAGGACGGATGCTTCCATGAGCCCGGCGCCGCTACCGCCCGAAGACTCCGGTGTGGTCAACAGTGTCAGACCGGCCTCGCCGAGGAGGTTCCATGCGTCGACAGAAAATGGGAGGGACACAGTCGGACTGTGGAGGTGGGGCTCGACGATCGATGCGAACATGTCGTCGGCCAGTTCGCGCAACGCGTTGATTTCGTCCGCGGTCGGTACGTGCAAGGTCGATGTCATCGAAGTCCCAATCCTCGGGCGATGACCCCGCGGAGAATCTCGCTGGTGCCACCGCGAAGTGTAAAACCGGGGGAGTGCAGCAGAGCTTCGGCAAGGAGCCGGGAGATCTCGTCGTCCGACTCCAGATCAGGACGGACCTCGGGAATCAGCTCCGCGCACTCGCTCACGAGGCGTTGCTCGTAGGACGTGCCGATCTCCTTGACCACGGCCGCGCTCAGATCGGCCGACTCGTTACCGGATAGCGCACGCGCGACGGAACCGGAGAGGTGGCGCAACGTCATCAGGTCGGCGACAAGGCCGCCGAGGGTCGTCATCGCACCGCTGTTCTCGGGGTCCAGTCGGGTCGCGACACTGTCGAGTAGCGGTTGCGGTGAGAGGAACCGCTCCGGCCCACTCCGTTCGAAACCGAGTTCCGACCCGACCTGGCCCCAGCCCGAACCTATGGCGCCCACGACCATGTCATCGGGTACGAAGACGCGGTCGAGGACAACCTCGTTGAAGTGGTGCTGTCCGGTCAGTAATTTGATCGGTCTGATCTCGATGCCCGGTGAGTCGAGGGGGACGAGGAATTGGCTCAGGCCGTCGTGGCGGTGGGTCGGATCGAGTTCGGACGTACGGGCGAGGACGAAGAAGGCTTCGCTGTGGTGGGCTCCGGAAGTCCAGACCTTGGTCCCGGTGACGTGCCATCCGCCGTCAGCGCGAACGCCCCGGGTGCGAACTGCGGCCAGGTCGGAACCGGCCTCAGGTTCGCTCATTCCGATCGCGAAGTGGCAAGTACCGTTGGCGATTCGGGTCAGATAGCGTTCACGTTGAACGGTGTTCCCGTGCCGGACCAGTGCCGGGGCGACCTGCCGGTCAGCGACCCAGTGGGCGGCGACGGGGGCACCGTGGGCAAGGAGTTCCTCGGTGACGACAAAACGTTCCAGGTGGGTACGTCCCGGACCCCCGAAGTCGGTAGGGATTGTCATACCGACCCAACCCTGACGGGCGAGACGTTGGCTGAATCCGGGATCCCACGAGGAGATCCAGGAGTCCACACGGGACTCCCACCGGTATTGCTCGCGATCCGCGGCGAGGAATTCCCTGACCGCTCTGCGGAGGTCAATTGTCTCCGCAGGGAGCGGGACAACGTCCGGGACTAATCCAATCATGGTCGGAACCACCTCTTGCTCGATAGGTGTTGCGCGGCGCCGTGGATTCGGGAGGGACCACGGCGCCGCGCTCGATCAGCCGACGGTCAGGCGCCGGTGAACAGCCCTATTCCGTTGTCGCGCAGGAACAGTTTTCGTCGTTCTTCTCCGAGCCCTTCGGCCTTCTGGAAGAAGTCGGCCGGTTCGCGCAGACCCTCGGCGTGTGGCCAGTCCGAGCCCATGACCAGGCAGTCCACCGTGCCGAGCTTGTCGGCCATGGTGACCGTGTCGTCCTCCGGATACGGGACTACGCGGATGTGGTTCTTGAAGATCGTGCTCGGCCGCTCGGACAACTGGCCTCCGAGCCAGCGGCCGTTTCGTGCCATGCCACGACTCTTGTCCATGTGCCGGATGAAGTGCGGAACCCACTCGGCTCCGAACTCGCTGACGAGGACCTTGATATTCGGGAAGCGGCCGAACAGGTTGTCGAAGATCAGGGCCGACAGGGTGTCGGTGATTGGCCGCTCGCCGTAAGTGTTCTGCCACTGCCATGCGGAGAACTGGAAGGGCGGAACCAACTTCCAGCCCCAGTCTGCGGCGACATTGGCCTGATAGTAGAACTCCGAGATGTGGTAGGAGACGACAACCTTCGCCTCGTTGACGCGGGCCCAGAACGGGTCGAAGTAGGGATCACCGGGGGATCGGCCGTAAGCGGGGCCGGCAGGGAGCATGATGAACCGCGCGCCCGCGTTCAGAACTCGGTCCAGCTCGGCACAGGCCCGATCAAGGTCGCGCAACGACAGCAACGCAGGAGCGTGGATTGTGTCCTTGTAGCAAAAGCCCCAGTCCTCGTCGATCCAACGGTTGAACGACTCGAGGTTGTCGTAGAGAACCTCCGCGTCGTCGAGGTAGGCCTCCGCGAGCAGTCCCCAGCCGCCCGGGTACATCACGGTCTTCTCGATCTGCTGCTCGGCGAGCTGGATGAGACGCTTGTCCCGGTCGCGGTACTCCGGCTGGATGGGCTCGTAGAACCGCTCGGCGTCGGTAGCGTTACCTGAAGCCCGTTGCTTGAGCATCTCGACCAGAGATCCCGGTACGTAGGCCTGTTCGAGGTCTGCTTCGAGGGCGGTGACGATGCGGTCGTTCGCAAGCAGGACCTTACGGTCGAACCCGGGTGCTTCGATCGGCCGTACCGCCGTGTGCAGCTTGTTCTTCGGCATGAAGCGTGTGAATGCGTCCGGTGCCTCGTAAGAGTGCTGGTCGAAGTCTGTCAGTAGGTAGGGGAGCTTTCCCACAGAGTTCTGGATCAGCGCCATTGCTCACCTCCGGGTGTGTCGTCTCGGCAGGACGAGGTTTGGTGGAGATCTCCACCGTTGATGTGGTGGAAGAGTTCCACCGTTGATGTGGTGGAAGATCCACCGTTGTGAGACAGAGTATCAGTCTGAGATATTGTCGCGCAATGGGTATACCGGTATATAATTAAGCTTATCAGTGAGGGTGTTCTGCCCGAACATCATGACCAGTGGACGTACTTTTGGAGGTAGGTACATGGATCCTAAGCGGGTCGGAAGCGACTCCGTTCTTCGCCACGCGAGCAGGGATTTTCGCCCAGTGGAAGGCGGCCGAAGGCTGGCGGTGCCGCGTGTCGGCGTCCTGCCGGGCCGGCCTGCGCACGAGATAGTGGCGTTTGCTCGGATGTGGTTGCCCTACGGTGGGGCTCCCGCCGAGGAGATCTTCGAGCAGTTCGGCATGTCGACGCGCCGCTTCCGTGAAGCGCTCTGGGCAAGTGTCCGTGCTACCGGTACGAATTTGAGCGACCAGATAGCCCTCACTGCCGTCTATCCGCGCGTGTAGGCGCGGGTCGGACCCCGCGCGTCCGGCTCACCGGCCCTCTGGGCCGCACAGACGAAGTGCGTCAGCGAACTGATCCCCGAGAATCCGTTCGATGGTGGTGTCCTCCGGGCTGGCCTGCCATGCCCAAAGGGCGGCCGCGAGGCAGGCCACGGCGAGGTTGGCGAGAAGAATATCCGTGGTGGCGGGAGACTGCTCATCGCGTTCCCGCGCGAGCTGGCGGGCAATGCCACGTTCCCACCGCAGTCGCATTCGCATGCTGCGTGCCTCGAGTTCACGGGTGGTCATGACCAGACGTGTCAGGCGCTGTCCCTCCGAGGAATCATCGTCGAGCAGACCGCGACCGAAGCGGGCCACCGGTGATGCCAGGGCGGCGAGGTTCTGGCGCGGGTCTTCCCGTTCGGCGATGTGTGCCACCATCTCGGCGACCGCGTCGGTCTCGTTGGTGAACAGCACTTCCTCCTTGGACCCGTAGTAGCGAAAGAAGGTCGCGCGTGACACCCCCGCCAATTCCGTGATCTCGTCGACACCAGTGGCGTCGTAGCCTTG
Organism: Rhodococcus sp. NPDC019647; assembly: GCF_044389235.1. NCBI lineage: Bacteria > Bacillati > Actinomycetota > Actinomycetes > Mycobacteriales > Nocardiaceae > Rhodococcus > Rhodococcus sp. NPDC019647. The sequence continues at coordinate 17,347 of NZ_JBIRXS010000017.1, forward strand.
CTTCTCGAAGAGCTCCAAAGCGGCATCCTCGATGTCGCGGCGCGTCCGGGTTCGGTTCCGTTCGCGAAGCGACGTCATGATGTCTACTCTCCTGTTCGGGTGCTGTGCCATGCACGATGGGATAGAGCGACGATAGCAACGTCGAGCTGTCGAGGATGTGGTCGTCGGCTGGCTAGCCTTCTTTACCGCTGCGAAGAAGCGCCCGTTGCAGCTTGCCTGCCGAGGTGCGGGGGAGCCGGTCGACGAAGACGACCTTGCGAGGGAGTTTGTAGCTTGCTAAGCGGTCCGCGAGGTCGGCCAGCACATCGTCCGGCGAGACCGGCTCGGAAGCGACCACGAATGCGACAACCTGTTCGCCGCGCCGTTCGTCGGGGAGCCCGATAACTGCGGCGTCCGTCACTGCGGGATGGCGGAGGAGCTCGATCTCGACCTCGGCCGGCGCTACCTGGAATCCCGACACCTTGATCATGTCCTTTCGGCGGTCGACAATCCACAGACGGCCATCGGGATCGATCCGGCCCACGTCCCCTGTGCGGAACCACCCACCGGGGAGAAACGTCTCGTCGGCGGCATCCGCGGGTTGCGTCGTGTAGCCGCTCGCCACACACGGGCTGCGCACCTCGATTTCATTGTCCACACCGAGCCGAATCTGGGTGCCTACGGTTGCGAATCCGGGTGAGTCCAGGCGCCACAGGGCAGGCGAATCGACCGGGTTGAACGCAGTCGCGAATGCTTCGGTCATGCCATAGGAGCAGAGAAATCCGATTCCGGTTCGGGACGTGATCACCGACGCAAGGTGCTCCGGAACGGCGCTTCCTCCCCACATGAAGAACCGAAGACCGGGGAAGTCTCGCCGGCTCAGGGTGGGGAGTTCCGCCAAGCGGTTGGCCACACTTCCGGCAAGAGGCCACACTGTAACGGCGTCCTCCCTGAGTTGTCGGATGCACTGGTCGAAGTCGAACCGCTCGAACAGGGTGACCTTCGCCCCCGCGGATACTGCGGCGCCCATCATGGACGTACCGAAGATATGGCACAGCGGCAGGGAGATCTGGAGTCGATCCTTTTCCGTCAGGTTCAGATGCCGTACGAGCTGGCCGATGCCGCCCGCCAGGCTTGAGTGGGTGTGCACCACCCCTTTAGGAAGGCCGGTCGTGCCAGAGGAGAATGGAATGCACAGTTCCCGGCGCGAATTCCCGGAGCCGGACTCGTGGTCCGTCGAGATCACCGGAATCTCGGTTCCGCACGGACTCGTGCGGATCTCCTCGGCGCGAATGCAGACAGGAAAACCGCCTGCCATCCGCTCGTGCCGTGCCGCGACGATCGCTGCTTGCGCACTGACCGGCGCAAGCGTACGCCGGAGCTCCCCGTCGGTCCAGTAGGGATTCGGTGTCACGAACGCCGCGCCGATCCGGGCGAGTGCGAACTGCGCAAAGACATACTCAGGGCTGTTCTCCAACAGAAGCACGGTACGCATTCCGGCACGTATACCGGCGTCGACAAGTATAAGTTCGGTTCGATGGACGGCGCGGTCGAACTCCCGGAATGTCCATCGCGCTCCTTCGAATTCGAGAGCGACCCGCTCAGGCCACCGTTCGGCGGCTCGTGCCGGAAGCGATGCGTAGTCGGTGAATCGTTTGATCATGCGCGGTGTGGATTCGCGGTCTGCAGCGGTCCGGCAGCTTTCCAGTCCTCGATGTCAGGGCCCGGTTTCGCCGCCGGGAACTTGTCCTCGTGCAGCGCCGTCCAGTGTGCATGACCCAGCTGGTGCAGACCGAAACTGTGGCGGAGCGACTCCTGAAATCCCATCGCATCCACTGCGCCATTGACCGAGTCCTTGATCAGGAGGCGGGCCATCGCCGGGCGGCGGGCGATGCGACTCGCGAACTCGACGGTACGCTCGCCGAGTTCCTCCCCGGGGAACACCTTGGATACCATGCCGATCCGGTGCGCCTCCTCCGCATCGATGGCATCTCCGGTCAGGAGGAGCTCCTTCGCCCTGCGCGGACCGAACTCGAACGGGTGCGCCATGTACTCCACCCCGGGCATCCCCAGCCGAACCGCCACGACATCGGCGAACAATGTGTCCTCCGCCGCCACAATGAGGTCGCATGCCCACATCAGCATAAGCCCGGCCGAAATCACCTTGCCGTGGACCTGTGCGATGGTGATCTTCCGCAACTCCCGCCACCGCCGGGTGCACTCGAAGTAGTAGTGCCACTCCTGCCGCATACGGCGCTCGACGTGAGACTCCGCCGTACCACCGTCGATGCGGAACGTCGGATGCTGGCGTGGCCCGGGCAACTCCTCGAGTGCCGCGATCTCGGAGCCCATATCGTGACCGGACGAGAATCCGGCTCCGCTGCCGGACAGAATGATCACATCGATCGAATCGTCCTGCTCGGCTCGCCGGAACGCATCGTCAAGCTCGGTCAGAAGACCTCGGTTCTGCGCGTTCCTCGTCTCGGGTCGATCGAGGACGATGCGAGCGATGTTGCCCGCGCCCACCGTCTCGTACCGGATGAATGTGTAGGTCATCTCGAGTCCTTCATTCTGTTTCTGACATCACAATTGCAGCGGGTGCCGTTGGATACTCGGTTGGGGGACGCGCGCCGGTGATCGTCAACTCACACCGCGCAGCTCGTGTGGTAGCGAGCGATGCAGCCGGAGTCGACTATCCAGGGTTCCATCAGACGACGCCCAATTTGCGGAGTCGGGCAACATCTTCCGGACCCTTGCCGAGGACTCCGGTGAGAATTTCGTCGGTGTGCTCACCGAGATTCGGCGGCCGACGGTACTCCGCGATCGGCGTCTGCGAGAGCCGTATCGGGTTCCGGAGCAGGTCGAGCGCGTCGTCCTCGTCACGCTGGAGCATCCCACGGTGGACAACCTGAGGATTCGCGAACACCTCGGGGATCGAGTTCACCGGACTACATGGAACGCCCGCCTCCTCCAACCGTTCCACCCAATACGCGGACGGGTGCTGTCGAAAGATCGCTGACAGCTCATCGAGAACGAGATCGCGATTCTCGATGCGGGCCGAGACGGTCGCGAACCGCGGATCGTCGACGAGTCCGTCCCGGCCGAGAGCCCGTGCGAGTGCGGAGAATTGAGGTGCTGTGCTCGCGACGACGAAAATGTCCTCACCGTCCGCGCACTCGAAGGCCTGGGACGGGATGCCGCCGAAGCCACCGTTGCCGCGGCGAGGGGCGGGAACGCCGGAGACGAGGTAGTTCTGCACGTAGTGCGAGAGGGAGGCCAGCCCGCAGTCGAGCAGCGATATGTCGATGTACTGACCGGCGCCGTCCGAGACATCGCGATGCCGAAGAGCAGCCAGGATGGCGGAGGTCGTGTAGAGGCCGGTGATGACGTCGACCATCGAGACACCGACCTTCATCGGGCCCGCTCCGGGCTCGCCGTCAGGAAGGCCGGACACGCTCATCATGCCGCACATTGCCTGGAAGACCCCGTCGTATCCGGCACGTGATGCGTAAGGGCCGTCCTGACCGAAGCCCGTCACGGAGCAATAGATCAGGCCGGGATTGACCTCACGCAGTTCGTCGTAACCGAGCCCGTACTTTGACAGCACCCCTGTTCGAAAGTTCTCGATGAATACGTCGGACTCGGCGGCGAGCGCGCGAATCAGATCGGCACCCTCCGTCCGTGAGTGATCAACCGTGATGGATCTCTTGTTCCGGTTGGTGCTCAAGTAGAAGCCGGACGTGTGATCCTCGGGATCGCCCAGGAACGGGGGGCCGTACTGTCGGGCGTCGTCACCGGAGCCTGGGCGCTCCACCTTGATGATGTCGGCGCCGAGATCGCCGAGGAGCTGTGTGGCGAACGGAGCGGCGAGGATGCGGCTGAGATCCAGAATGCGTATCCCGCTCAGCGCGCCTGCGACTGGATTGGCAGAGCGGGTCATCGGCGGGGCTCCTTCGGAAGATTCAGCACACGCTCACTAATGATGTTCTTTTGGATTTCACTGGCGCCCGCATAGATCGTTTCTGCGCGACTTCGGATGAATGCGCGACGCATCGCCGTCGCCTCGTCGATGGTCACTTCCTGGGCGTTCGGATCACCGTCCGTTCGCCAGTCCGTTCCGAGCAAAGCCTCCGGACCGAGCACGTCCATTGCTACGTCGGTGAACTTCTGGTGCCATTTCGACCAGTAGTACTTGCCGATCGATGCCTCCGGGCCGAACTTGCCCTCGCGCAGCGCGGTGGTCAATGTCCGCAGATTGTTGTATGCCATGATCTGCAGGCCGATATACGAGTCGACGATCCGGCTCCGCAGCGCCGGATCGTCGAGTGCACCGCGATGCCGTGCGAGCGTGTCCAGATGCTTCATCTCGCGGACGAACGAGAACTGGTAGTTGAGTACCGACGTGGCCCGCTCGTGTCCGAGGGTGGTCATCGCGGCACTCCAACCGACACCCACCGGACCGAGGACGTTGTCCTGAGAGGTGCGGGCATCGTCGAAGAAGACCTCGTTGAAGCCGCTGTCTCCGAGCATTGTTCGAATGGGCCGGACGGTGACGCCTGGCTGGTCCATTGGAATGAGCAGATAGGACAGACCGGCGTGCTTGGAGGAGTGAGGGTCCGTCCGCACGATGGCAAACATCCAGTTCGCGTGGTGGGCGAAGGTGGTCCAGATCTTCTGACCGTTGATCACCCACTCCGTTCCGTCGAGCTGCGCCCGAGTTCCCACATTGGCAAGGTCGGAGCCTGCGCCGGGCTCGGAGTACCCCTGGCACCAGACCACCTCGCCGCGGGACATGGGTAGCAAGAGTCGCTTCTTCTGTTCCTCGGTGCCGTAGCTCAAGGCCGTCGGCGCCATCAATGTCTCTCCGTGAAAGGCGGCACGTGGCGGGGCGCCGGAACGCGCATACTCCATCGCGAAGATGATTTCTTGGGTCATGGTGGCGCCGCGGCCACCATATTCGGGCGGCCACGAGAGGCCGAGCCAGTTGCCGCGTCCGAGTTCGTGCTCCCAGGCGCGACGCAACTCCCAGTTGTCATCATCATCGGGGCCGCCACGGTCGGCCTGGCCGGCGAACTCCCCGGTCAGGTGGTCGGCGAACCAGGTCCGCACCTCCTCTCGGAAGTCGCGGTCGGCGTCGGAAAGGGTGAGCCCGCCGAAACTGTCTACTGAGGCATCCATGGTCGTATAGTACAATTAGTTATCGAATTATACGAGATGCGCGGGTGGATGGTCGGAAATCCCGAAGGCCCGGACCCAAGCGGAGTGGTGTGGAGGAGTGATCGATGCAGGAAATCTACTGGACGTTCGACGAGGGCGTCGGCACGATCACACTGAACCGGCCGGGTGCCCGTAACGCTTTCACTTTCGCGATGATTCGCGAGTGGGAGCGTCTGATCCGTCATGCAGGCGACGACGACGACGTCCGTGTCGTCGTCCTGACCGGGGCAGGCGACAAGGCGTTCTGCTCGGGTGTGGATCTGGGGCAGATTTCCAATGCCGATTCCGGACTGACTCCGATCGAGCGGAAAGCACAGTTACACGACGAGATACATAGAGTGGCCCGGGCAATGGCAACTCTCGACAAACCGGTGATCGCCGCGATCAACGGCGTGGCGGTCGGAGCAGGTCTCGACATGGCCCTCATGTGTGACATGCGGATCATGTCGTCGACCGCATCACTGTCCGAGGGATATATCCGTGTCGGGCTGACGCCCGGCGACGGTGGAGCCTATTATCTGCCGAGAATCGTCGGCACGTCCAAGGCGCTGGAGCTGCTGCTGACCGGCGACTTCGTCTCGGTGGACGAGGCCCTTCGCATCGGACTGGTCAACCGTGTAGCGCGTGCGGAAGACTTCGCAGAGGAGACCCGTGCGTTCGCGCAGTCCATCGCTCGGCACGCGCCGTTGACGAGCCGGATGATCAAGCGGATCACTTACCAGTCGGCCGGCGCAGATTTGAATACCGCACTCGATCTTGCCTCCTCACACTTCGCCGTCATCGCGGCGACCGAGGACTCGGCCGAGGCGTTGTCGGCGATGAAGGAGAAGCGGGCACCGGTCTATCGAGGCCGGTAGCCCTCTGATGAGACCGCCGCGAAGTCGGTCAGGCCAAAGGGGATCGTGCGGTGATGTGCCGACCCCGACGAGAGCGAGGAGATGGACATGACAGATCAAACGGCGGCGTCCGCGGAGCCGGAAGTGTTCGATGCCTGGATCAACCTGCCGTACCTGCCGGGAGAGGTGACTCCCGACCCCTCCGTTGTGGCGAGGTTCAAACGGGGAAACAGCGCCTACGAGGGCGGTGAGACGATCGCCGATGTGGTAGCCGAGATGGACCGACTAGGTATCGCGGCCGGCGTGCTGACCAAGGTGCCACGCGAGATCACGCCCCCGTTCGTGCACGGCACGAAGTCCGGCGAGCAGGTGCTGCGCGAGACGTGTGCGCGGCTGGCCGAGATTCAGCGTGACTACCCGGGCCGCTTCGTCACCTCGGTCGGCATCGACCCACGACTAGGTTACGAGGCCGCGCGGCATGTTCGCATCGCAGTGCGGGAGTATGGGATCAAGTGTATCCGTATCATTCCGATGTTCACCGGCATCGCCATCGACGACAAGCTGGCCTATCCGGCCTACACCGCCGCCTGCGACGAGGGTGCGGTCGTCTCGATCAATGTCGGCGTACCGGGGCCGATGAAACCCGCGAAGCTTCAGCGCACGATTCTGATCGATGAGGTCGCCCTCACCTTCCCGGACCTGAAGCTCGTGATGAGCCATTTGGGTGACCCGTGGATCAGCGAGACGATCGCCATGCTGATCAAGCACCCCAACGTTTTCGCCATGACGGCGGGATGGGCTCCGAAGTACGTCCCCGAGGAAATTCTCACCTTTGCGCAGCGCCGCAATCCGCGCAAGCTCATGTGGGCCTCGGACTATCCGATTTTGCCGATCGAACGCACGATCGTGGAGGGCCGCGCCCTGCCTCTTGCCGGGGCTGCCCGGGACGGCTACCTCGGTGCCAACGCGGTCGAGGTCTTCGGTAAGCCGAGTTGATCATTTTACCGCCCGTCTAGGATCAGGATTCCACGACATGGACATCGATTTCGCCCCGAACGTCGCCGACTTCCGCGAGGAGGTTCGAACGTGGTTTTCCGAGCATCTGGTCGGAGACTTTGCCGCGCACCGCGGTGTCGGCAGTCCCACCGACGACACCGCGTGGGATCTCAGGGTCGAGTGGGAGCGCGAACTCTCCCGAGGCGGCTGGCTGGGTCTGACGTGGCCCACTCGCTACGGAGGTAGAGGGCTCGGCCTCGCCGAGGAGATCGTATTCGAGTACGAGTACGCGCGTGCTGCTGCACCGGCGAGGGTCAGCACCCAGGCGCTCGATCTGCTCGGTCCGACCCTGATCGCCTGTGGCACCGAAGAGCAACGCCAACGCTTCCTGCCGAAGATCCTCGCGGTCGAGGAGATGTGGGGGCAGGGGTGGAGCGAACCCGGTGCGGGTTCGGATCTGGCCGATGTGCGCACACGCGCCGCTCTGGATGCCGAGAATGTATGGCACGTCAACGGGCAGAAGATCTGGACCACCTTTGGGCATAACGCGGACTGGCTCTACGTGCTCTGCCGTACCGATCCCGATCTGTCGTTGCGTCACCGGGGATTGTCGCTGCTCCTGATCGACGTCGCCCAGGACGGAGTCGAGATCCGGCCGATCGAGAACATCGTCCGGTCGACCGAGTTCAGCGAGTGCTTCTTCAACGATGCACAGACTCCGCTCGATCTCACCGTGGGTGAGGTCAACGGTGGATGGCCGGTCGTGATTACGACCCTCGGGTTCGAGCGAGGGAGCGCCCTGATGCCGATACAGCTCGGTATGGAGCGGGAGTACGACGCCATGCTCGACCTGGCTCGACGCGGTGGTGCGATTGACGATCCCGCGATCCGCCGACGCCTCGTGGACGTGTATATCGGCGTCAAGCTCATGCGCGCGACGAACCTGCGGGTGGTCGCGGACCTCCTCGACGACGAAGCCCCGGAGCCGGGCGCAGCGACGGCCGCCGCTTCCGTTACGACGAAACTCTTCGCCTCGACGCACCATCAGCGCATGGGCGAGCTCGCCATGGACATCGTGGGAGCGGAATCATTGTTCGAGGGAACCGAGCCTGCCGCAGGAATGCGAAAGCTGTTCCTGTCGTCACGCGCGGAGACCATCTACGGTGGCACCGCCGAGATCCAGCGCAATATTGCCTCCGAGCGCCTGCTGGGACTTCCGCGCTGATCGTCCCCTACCACCCGGACGGCGATCGAACACTGATGGGCTGTGGCGACTGCGATAAGCCGATCCGGACCGCAAACTCTGCGCTACACAGCGCGATTGGAAGGACTGACCATGGATGTCGACGAGTCGCTGCTCCTGGTGTCGGAGCCCGCAACGGGTGTTGCAATGATCACCCTCAATCGTCCCGAGAGTCTCAATGCCCTCACTTGGCCACTGATCGACGAGCTACGCAGGGTCCTGTCGGAGGTGCACCGGCAGCACGATGTGCGCGTAGTTGTCCTTACCGGTGCCGGTCGCGCGTTCTGTGCCGGCTCGGATGTGGGGGGTGCCCGAGGGCGCAGTGACGTGGATATCCCGACTCGTTTCGAGGCACAGCGCCGCACGTCCGGTCTGGCGCTCGCCGTGCGTCAGCTTCGGCAGCCGGTAATCGCGGCGATCAACGGTCCGGCCGTCGGCGCGGGCCTCGGACTCGCACTTGCTGCCGATGTGCGGATCGCCGGCGAGTCGGGTTCGTTCCGTGATGGTGCGATCCGAATGGGGCTGAGCGCGTGCGAGGGCGGGATCAGCTGGAGCCTCCCGCGTCTGGTGGGGACGTCCAACGCGCTCGAGTTGATGCTGACCAATCGGTTGGTTTCGGCGGGGGAGGCGGAGCGGCGCGGGATCGTCTCGGCTGTCCACCCCGACGACGAGTTGCTTCCTGCAGCCATTGACCTGGCCGCGCAGATCGCGGGTTTCTCACCGTTCGGGCTTGAAGCGACGAAGGAAGCATTCTGGGCGAACCAGAATTGTGGCTTCGGCGAGGCGGTTGACCGGGAGAACCGTACCCAGATACTCGCGGTGAACACTGCCGATTCGCGGGAAGCGATGTCGGCCTTCCTCGAGCACCGAAAGCCGGTGTTCGAGGGCCGGTGACGGTTCGGACCGGGGCGGCAGTTGGCCGGTGTACACGATCTCGGAGCCCGGACACCCGCGATCGACGAGCGAGTGAGGTGTGAGTAATCGTGACTGAAGTATGCAGGCTACCCGAGCTGGGCGAGAGCGCCCGTCCCGGTTGGTCGTACCTACCTCATGGTGCGGTCGACCACAACCCGACCGGCACAGCCAGGACCGTCGACGACTGGTTCTCCGATGTCGCGAGTCGGCATCCGGCCCGGGTTGCGATCTCCTGGCTCGACGGGACGACGGTGTGCACGTTGACCTGGGGTGAGCTCTTCGCTCGGGCCACCTCGGTGGGTGCGGCTCTCCGCGATCGTCCCCTTCGGCATCGGAGGGTGGGGTTGTTGGGGCGTGAGCGGGTTTCGTGGATGGTGGCGATGTATGGTGCCGCTCGCGCCGGGTGCGCGGTCGTGCCCATGCCGTCCGGTGAGACGGCGGAGGGTCTCGCTGCCCGTTGTGCGCAAGTCGGCATTGATCTGCTCGTTACGGTCGGAGAGGTACCCATCGCCGACTCCACGCTGCTGGTACCGGAAGTGGTGAGCGTGGGCGAACTCGAAAATGTCGGAGTCGGCTTCCGAGATCATTCGGATGGCGCGCACCCTGATGACCCATTCCTTTTGCAGTTCACATCGGGTACGACCGGACAACCCAAGGTGGCCGTGCTATCCCATCGAGCCGTGCTGGGGTCGGCTCGGCACTATGCGGCCGCTGCCGGCGCCACCGACGGAACCGTTCTACTCAACCCGCTGCCCCTCGAGCATGTCGGCGGCGTCGTCGGAGGGGTGATGAGCGCGCTGGTGACTGCGGGAACCTATGTCGCAGTGGGACGAATCGACCCCCGCTCGACAGTCGAGGCCATCCGAAGACTCCGGCCTGGCATTGTCGGGATCGTGCCGACGATGGTCATCGACATCCTGTCCCTGGACGGTGTCGTGGCGGAGGACTTTGCCTCAGTCGCGGCCGTGGTTGGTGGTGCGACCAGTGTCGACCCGGTGCTCATCGATTCGCTCGAGGAGCGACTGGATACCAGGTTCCTCGTGGCATACGGCCAGAGCGAAGCTCCGTGCATGACGATGAGTTCGCCCGATGATCCGCCCTACGAACGAACTCGTACGCTCGGTCGGCCGCTACCGGAACGGGATTACTGCGTAAGCGCGGATGGACGTCTCGTCGAGGAGGGAACGGTCGGTGAGTTGTGTGTTCGTGGGCCGCTCATCATGTCGGGCTATCTCGACTCCAGTGGGCGAACGGTCTCGGTGTGCGACGAGCATGGATGGATGCGCACCGGGGATCTGTGCTCGATGAGCCGGGGCGTTGTCACCTTTCACTCACGCATTCGAGAGGTCGTGATCCGGGGTGGCGAGAACCTCTATCCCGCGGAGATCGAGTCCGTAATCGCCCGCATGGCGGGTGTGGAGGAGGTGGTGGTGTTCGGCATGGCAGATCCCAGGCTCGGGGAGCAGCCGGTCGCAGCGGTGCGGCTCGTGCCGGGATCGACGATCACCGACACCGACCTCGCGCAGTACGTGAGCGCGTGTTTACCCCGGCAGAAGCAGCCGACGCGGTGGTTCCTCGTCGAGGACTTTCCCCGTACCGCCACCGGCAAGGTGCGCAGGCTTGCCCTTGCCGGGCAGCTCGGACGATGGGATGGGCAACCGGTAGTACGGGGCCGAGATTAGTGCAATAATTAATCGGTATCCCCGAACCGGTGGCATGGTCGACCAGATCGTGCCGGCTTGGCGGTGGAATGCCGCGAGCGTCTCACACCGAGACACAGTCTGCGCGGAATCACCGGATACCGGTGCGATTCGGAAGAGTCGAATTCAATCAACAAGCGAGGAGTGCAGATGTCGTCGTTGTCCGGGCGCGTCGCCCTGGTCACGGGTGCCGCGGGGGCTGGGATAGGCAAGGCGATCGCCACCAGGCTGGCAGCGGAAGGTGCGACGGTCGTCGTCACGGATTCGCACGAGCGTCGGCTGGCGGAGGCAGTGACCGACATCCGCCATGCGACCGGAGGTACCGCGGTCGGGCACGTGCTCGACGTCGGTGACCGCGAGCAGATCGTGGCCGTGACCGACGCCGTTCGCGCGGAGTTGGGACCGATCTCGATCCTGGTGAACAACGCGGCGGTGAACGTGATCGGGTCGATCTTCGATTACGAGCCGGCCTCGTGGGACCGGGTGCTCGCGGTCAATCTGACTGGTCCGTGGATGCTTTCCCGGCAGGCCATGAACCACATGCGTGATGCTGGAGCGCCTGGAGTGATCCTTAACGTGTCGACCTACGCTCCGGATGTCGGTGGGGAAGGGATCGAGACGCCCTACGCGGTCAGCAAGGGCGGCCTCAGCGTGTTGACCCGTTGCTGCGCCCATGAGGGAGGCCCCCACGGGATCCGGGTGAATACCCTGTCGATGGGCATGGTGACCGGGACGCGCTTCACCGACACGCTGCATCCGGAGATGCAGGAGGGCGAGCGGGTCAAGACGGCCCTGGGGCGGCTGCCGCGCGTCGAGGACATCGTCGAGGCCGCGGCGTTCCTGGTGTCGGACCGCTCCGCATCCATCACCGGCGAGATCGTGAACATTTCTGCGGGATCGCACATGCGGTACTGACCTCGAATTCATCGACGAGAAATTCAACTGGAGGAGACCAATGGCAGAGGCAGTGATCGTCGCCGCCGCGCGCACACCGATCGGCCGCGCGTACAAGGGCGCCTTACGTGACATGCGCCCCGACGACCTGGCTGCGACAGCGGTGCAGGCCGCTGCGGCGCAGCTCCCTGCGCTTGACCCGAGTGAGATCAAGGACCTCATGCTCGGGTGCGGTGCGCCGGGAGGTGAACAGGGCTTCAATATGGGACGGGTGGTCGCCACGCTGCTGGGGTGGGACACCGTACCCGGAACGACCATCACCAGGTACTGCGCATCCAGCGTGCAGACGACGCGGATGGCACTGCACGCAATCCGTGCGGGCGAGGGCGACGTCTTCGTCGCAGCGGGCGTCGAGGCAATCAGCAGGGGACGGCGTGGCCACGCGGACACCCCACCCGTCGACGAGAATGCAGATCCCCGGGATCGCTCCGCGAATCCGTGGACGAATCCACTCTTCTCGTCTGCCCAAGCACTGACCCGCGAGCGCACGCAGGGTGATGCCCCCGTTTGGCAGGATCCCCGGACGTCCGGTGGTCTGCCGGATGTGTACATCGCAATGGGACAGACCGCGGAGAATGTCGCTCAGGCGTACAACGTTTCGCGGCAGGAACAGGACGAGTTCGCGCTGCGTTCCCAGACGCTCTATCAGCAGGCCGCCGAGGCCGGCTTCTGGAAACGGGAAATCACTCCGATCACGCTGCCTGATGGCCAGGTGCTGGATCGTGACGAAAGTCCCCGTGCCGGAACCACGCTCGAAAAGCTGGCGGCATTGTCTCCGGCATTCCGGCCGGACGGAACCGTCACCGCTGGCAACGCGTGCCCACTCAATGACGGCGCTGCGGCGCTGATCATCATGTCCGATCGGAAGGCTGCAGAGCTGGGAATCACCCCCCTGGCACGTATCGTTTCGACCGGGGTGTCCGCCCTGTCACCCGAGATCATGGGACTCGGGCCGATCGCCGCCACCCGCAACGCACTCGCGAACGCCGGGATGTCGGTCGGGGACATCGACCTCTTCGAGATCAACGAGGCGTTCGCGGCTCAGGTGATCCCCTCCTACAAGGAACTGGGGATCCCGCTCGACCGGCTGAACGTCAATGGCGGCGGCATCGCTGCAGGTCACCCCTTCGGAATGACTGGTGCTCGCATCGCGACGACGTTGATGAACTCCATGCGGTGGCATGACAAGCAGTTCGGGCTCGAGACGATGTGTGTGGGCGGCGGTCAGGGTATGGCAATGATCTTGGAGCGCCTGAGCTGAGGATCCGCTGCGTCCGCCAGTAGCTGGCCCGTCGAGGCATCGGTGACCGATGCGCCCTCGTCAACGCGGCGATCCTGCGGGTTGATATGATTGAATGATTGCACGATTGACCGCCGAATGGAGGGCATATGTCGGTTGGTACAGAGTCGTCGTTGGTGCGGGTTCCGAAGGCCGGTGAACTGGTAGCGGCCAAGTTGAGGCGACAGATCGTGACCGGCGAGCTGAAGCCCGGGGACCCGCTCCCCGGTGAGTCCGCGCTCATGGAGCGGTACGGTGTGTCCCGGCCGACCATGCGTGAGGCATTTCGCATCCTCGAGTCGGAATCCATCATCGTCGTGCTGCGAGGCGCCCACGGAGGCGCGCGGGTTCTGGCGCCTGACGAGTCGGTTGCGGCGCGTCACATGGGCTTGCTCTTGCAGTACCAGGGAGTGGCACTGGCCGATGTCTATCGCGCTCGCACAGAGATCGAGATTGCCGCTCTGCGCGCGTGGGGAGGCAACGAGCCGGACCTGAAAAGGCTGACCGAGCTCGTCGAGGAGGGGCGTAGTTTGCTTGGGGATCCGGTCGGGTTCGCGAGACTCGACACTCGGATCCATCAGGCGATCGTGGACCTGGCTGGGTCTCAGACCATGTCCATCATGATGGGGATGCTCCTGCACATCATGGATGCGCACAACCGTCTATACATTACTACTCACGGCCCCGAGCATGAACTCGTCGTCGACCAGTTGGCGTACCGGTCCTACCGGCGGCTGTTGAAACTGTTGAGAGAGGGCGACATCGACAGCGCAGTAGCCCACTGGCTTCGCCACCTTCGCAAGGTGGCCAACGTCATGCTCGACGATTCCGGTACGACACTCGTCGAAGTACTGTCGTAGAACCACCCTGCGATTCGCAAAGGGCGCGTGATGTCATCACGCGCCCTTTTTCTCTGTCCGATAACGACTCCGGAACGACAACCGTCGAGGCCTGCCCAAGGCCGCAAACGGTTGGCTCCAGCTCGTGATTAAGGTATAAATAACTAACTGATTAAGCTCTTGGTTGTGAGGGCCGCAGATCTTCGGCCGAATGCGGTCGGAAGTCCGCCGCCTCCCTGGACCCCCGGTTGACCGAGGGCGAGCTCAGTCAATTCCAGATTCGGAAGAACCCGCGAGTTCGGTATACACAAGGAGAAGTTCTATGGGTCTGCATGATAATCGTGTCGTCGTCGTGACAGGTGCGGGCCGCGGCATCGGCCGTGAGCATGCCCTCGAGTTCGCCCGCCAGGGGGCCAAGGTGGTCGTCAACGACCTAGGGCCGGTGGACGAGACCGTCGCCGAGATCCGCGACGCCGGGGGAGAGGCAATCGGAAACAACGACGATGTCTCCGACTGGGACGGTGCCGGCCGCCTCATCCAGTCCGCACTGGACGCCTTCGGCGATCTGCACGTTCTGGTCAACAACGCCGGAATTCTGCGTGACAAGATGTTTGTGAACATGGACGTCGACATGTGGGATGACGTCATGCGGGTCCACCTCCGGGGAACGTTCTGCCCGACCCGGCATGCCGTGAACTACTGGCGGGCCAAGCACAAGGAGGGCGACCCCGTGCAGAATCCCAGCATCGTCAACACGTCCTCACCCTCAGGTCTGTACGGCAATGTCGGCCAGTCCAACTATGGAACGGCGAAGGCGGCGATCGCCGGGCTCACGGTGATCCTTGCGGATGAACTCGCGCGGCTGGGAGTTACGGTCAATGCGATTGCCCCCAGCGCACTCACACAGATGACTGCCGGACTCGACGCCTACGTCGCGCATCTGGAGCAGATCAAAGAGAAGACGGGCTTCGACTATGGTTCACCGGCAAACATCGCTCCGCCGGTGGTGTGGCTGTCCTCGCCGGAGGCTGCGTCCATCACCGGCCGCGTCTTCAACGTCAAGGGCGGCAAGATTGGTGTGGCGGAGACCTGGGTTGCGGGGCCGGAAGAAGAGCGGTTCGAAAAATGGGATTCGGCCCAGCTCGGCGAGGTCATTCCTCGCCTGGTGGCCTCGGCTCGCCCCAATTCCGACGGTTCCGGCAACCCGCGTGTGGGCGGCTGACAGTGCCGACCCACGGGATCAGCGTCGAGCGGGACGGGGCGGTCGCGGTCGTGTGGCTCGATCGCCCCGACCGTGGCAACGGGTTCACCTCCGCGATGCAGGTCGAGTTGCATGATCAGCTCGCTACACTCGACTGCGAAGATGACGTTCGAGCGATCGTCGTCACCGGCCGAGGGCGGTTCTTCTCCACTGGCGCTGACATGGACCCCGAGGGCACCAACTTCGCTTTCGATGAGGACCGGACCCGGCAAGCACGCCTCATGATGCGCGATCGACCACGCCCGTGGAAGATGCGCACCCCGATTATTGCCGCGATGAACGGATCAGCGGTCGGTCTCGGTCTGACCTTCCCTCTGCAGTGGGATATACGGGTGGTCAACGAGGAGGCCAAGTACGGGTTCGTATTTACCCGGCGCGGTCTTATACCGGAACAGAATTCGCTGTGGCTCCTGCCGAAACTGGTTGGTCTTGCGACTGCAACGGAGCTTCTCCTCACCGGTCGGCTATTCAGTGGTGCCGAAGCCCGACAGATGGGAATCGCCACCCACGCGGTACCTCCTGACCGGGTGCTTGACACCGCCATGGGACTGGCCTCTGAGATCGCCCGCTGTACTAGTCCCGCTGCGGTTGGCGTGACGAAGCAGTTGATCTACTCGCTTCTCTCAGAAGCCGACCGAGAGGTGGCCTTCCACCAGGAATGGGAGATCTTCCGCGATCTGGGGAGTAAGCCCGACTCGGCGGAAGGAGTGGCCTCGTTCATCGAGAAACGTGATCCGAACTTCACCTCCGGAAAGCATTACGAGATCGCTAGCGACGGCTTCAGGGCCTGGGAGCGCCCCAAGATCTGACCGCCGGTGCCCGGTACCCATATCTCATGCCTAACAGACGATGCGCCGATGATGATCGTCCCGGGAATGGTCCAGAAAAAAGCGAGTGGCAGGCGATACAACCAGCTGCATAGCACCGGCAGCAGGCCGTTGAGAAAGAAGACCCTGAAGATCCAGGACGCCATCTGAGAAGGTGACAAACCGCCGGCCGACCCTGCCGCCAAGATCACTGCGACCCGCCCGGCGGCGGAGAAGATAAGACCGATGAGGCCGTTCGCGGCGTAGATTCCGCCGAGATCTGCGATGACGCGGCCGGCCATGAGGGTCGTTCGAAGCGCGGGTATCGAGACGCGACGTCCGTGACGCGGGACGGTTTCTCCGTGGTGGCCATGCGGCGCGCTCCTACCGACGGTGTGGCTTTGTACGCATAGCGGTCGCAAGAAACGCTTTGCGTACGAAAGTCATGGCGTGGATCATAACCGCATGGGTCTCGAAGCTCGAAACGGTCAACCGATCGGACGGCGCAGCTACCCGAAATCACGACAGCCATGTACGGACGCGCTAGGGAGGGAATGTCATTGATATTGACATGCCCATCCGCGTGTTGAGGAGAGAAGGTTCCGCTGCGGTAGCGGGGCGGCCGCCGTATCGATTCACCGCGGACGAGTGGTCGCGGTGGCGTTAACTCGGTTGTGGTGCTGCCGTAGCGGGTGTGTTCCCGCGGTGACGAGCCGTTCGGCGTGTACGTCGGGTGTGGCGGGCGCGTTCATTCTCGGACATGCCACCCCAGATGCCGTAAGTCTCGGCGGCGGTGAAGGCGTGGGCGCGGCAGTCGGCGAGCACGGGGCAGTCCTGGCAGATCTGTTTGGCGGCGCGCTCACGTTGGGCCCGGGTCGAGCCGCGTTCACCGTCAAGGGAGAAGAAGATCTCGGTGTCGGCACCGCGGCAGGAGGCGCGGCCTTGCCAGGCAAGGTTGATGAGGTGGTGCGGATGATCAGGCACTGCGGGATAAGTCGCTTTCGGAGTCGAACGGTCGAACGATTCGCAGGCAAGCGGGCACGCACTAGTGCGAATGGCGTCGTTCGCGTGACATATCGTGGTCAGGCGCTCTTGGCCCGTGATTCGACGAGCTCCACATCAAGTACCCGGCTCCGCGGATGCGGAGCCGGGCACTTCTCGCTGTGTCCCCGACGATGTCGACTGGGAAACGCCCTGGAGTCAGAGCTCGAGAACGAGCCGGGGACAGGCGGCACGCGAGACACAGATGTACATGCGGTCGTTCGCTGCCTGCTCCTCCGCGCTGAGAATCGAATCGCGATGCTCCACTTCGCCGGCCAGGACCGTGGTCTCGCAGGTTCCGCAGGTTCCGTCCTGGCACGAAGAATACACATCGACGTCGGCGTCCTGTAAGACCTGGAGAACCGAGCGGTCCGGGGGAACGACGAGAACCGTTCCGCTATCGGACAGTTCGACTTCAAACGAGCCCATGGATGTCTGCTGGTCGAACTCCTTGGGCTCGAAGCGCTCCATGTGCACCGAGCCGACCGGCCAGCCAGCGGTGCGCTCCTCGATCGCCTGCAGCAGTCCGCTGGGTCCGCAGGTGTAGACCAGTGTCTCTGCGCGATGCCCGTCCAGCACAGTGGCTAGGTCGATAAGTCCGACCTCGTCCTCCGGATAAAGCCGGACTCGATCGCCGGACAGCGTGGTGATCTCGTCCAGGAAACCCATCGACTGCCGCGAGCGACCGCCGTAATGCAGTTCCCATTCCGCACCGGAGGCCTCGGCGGCGGAGATCATCGGAAGTAACGGCGTAATACCGATACCACCGGCGATGAACACGTAGCGGGGGGAGGGGAGCATACGGAAGTGGTTCCGCGGCCCCTTGACCTCAATCGCGGCCCCGACGCCGATCTCGTCCACTATGTAGGACGAGCCACCCCTGCTGGCCGGATCCCGCAGGATTCCGACACGATAAGTGCCGTTGTCGGAGGGAGTGCCACACAGGGAGTACTGGCGTGTCAAACCATTCGGGAGACAGAGGTCGATGTGGGCGCCCGGATCCCAGGAGGGCAGAGGGGCTGATGTGGAATTCTCGAGTTCGAGCACCACCACGCCCTCGGCGACCGCGTCACGTCGGCGAACTCGAAGGTGAAGATGGGCCTCGTCTCGGCCGGATACTGCCATGGGGACTCCTTGGACTGTTGCTTTATTTGAAAGTGTGCGCGACACCCGCGCGGCTCAACGTCATTGATATAGTCCTTCGCCCATCGGAACGGGAACCGCCCAGATCGAAGTCGTTTCTGGGCATGATCAACCAGTGGCGAAGGATTACAGTCGGCTCTTCATCGACGTGAAAATCCAGATCGACCCGGCATTTTGGTGGACGTCAACCCCTGATTCTCGGCAGTGCGTCGCGGCGGGCCCTCAGCCGTCACCTCTTCCATATCGATATGTTTCCCTTGAATGAGTCTTCGAACTACGCGGGGAGCGTCGCTGCTACCTCTATCGGCGACTCCGACGCCGAGATCGATTTCGCGACGACGATGACCGTCGCGGCTCAGATCCGCTCGGCTGCCGGATCCGTGGTCGACCTGATGACGCCGTCGGACAGCTAGTGGTTACACCGCCGGGGCATTGTCGACTACGCCCTGTGCTTCGGCCTGCCTAGGTACGTTCTTCGGCACGGTTATCGCTTCTCCCTTTGCGGGTCCGCGGGACTCCGTCACCGCCGCGCCTGGTGAAGTGTCGACGATCTCACGGTGTCAGACCGAGACGGGGGAATCCGTGGCGACCAGGTCGGATAGGCGGGACCGGATGAGGGACTCTGCGTCACCGACTATTCCGTTCACCAGGTCCGCGACCGTGGGTATGTCGTGGACCAGGCCCTGTGCCATTCCCGCAGTCCAGATGCCGTAATCCAGGTCTCCGGTGACGTACACCTGCCGTCCCCGCTTGCCCGCCACCAGATCACGAACATCGTCGAACGTCGCTCCGCCGCGCAGCATCTCGACCACTCGTTCGCTGACGGCATTGCGAGCCACCCTCGAGGTGTTCTTCAGCTCGCGGAAGATGAGATCGGTCTGACGGATATCGGCCTCGAGAATGTGGTTCTTGACGTTCGGGTGTATCTCGGCTTCGGCGGTGCACATGAATCGCGTGCCCATGTTGATGCCGTCCGCGCCCAGTGCCAAAGCGGCGACGAGACCACGTCCGTCCGCGAATCCGCCGGAGGCGATGATCGGGATTTCCAGTTCGTCCGCGGCTGCTGGGATCAACACCAGGCCGGGGATGTCGTCCTCGCCTGCGTGTCCCGCGCATTCGAAACCGTCGATACTGACGGCATCGACGCCGAGTTTCTGAGCGGAGACCGCATGGCGCACGGTTGTGCACTTGTGCACCACAGTGATTCCGGCTGCCTTGAAGTCGTCGAGGTGTTCCACCGGGTTGGAGCCGGCGGTCTCGACGATCTTGATCCCGGACTCGATGATCGCGCGCCGGTACTCGGCGTACGGTGGCGGCGAGATGGACGGCAAGATGGTCAGGTTTACGCCGAACGGTTCGGAGGTGAGTGACCGGCATCTCTCGATCTCCTCGCGCAGTGCTGCCGGGGTGGGTTGAGTCAGCGCGGACAGGAACCCCAGTGCGCCGGAGTTCGCCACGGCGGCCACCAGCGGAGCGGTTGCTACCCACTGCATCCCGCCCTGGACCACTGGGTGACGGGTGCCGACGAGATCGGTCAGGCTGGTTCTGATCATAGGAGCTCCAGTTCGATTCGAGAGTGCATCGTGACAGTCACGACTTCGTCTGTCCTTCTACGAAGGTGCGATGCTCATCGGAAGCCATGCTGTATCGCTCGGTCATCAGAGAGTGGCCGACGGGCCCGGTCAAACTCGATTCCAGGTACATATTGAGGGCACGCTTCGTGTCTTGGAGCGCACCCGGCGGCTGCGCGGCCAGACGGTGCGCGATTGTGGTGGCCTCGGAGAGAACGTCGTCACGTGGTACGACCCGATTGGCGATGCCCATCGACTTCGCCTCGTCGGCGCCGATACGCCCTCCCAAGAGCAGCATCTCCTTTGCCCGGAGCAGGCCGACATGCAGCGGCCAGGCCACCCCGCCGTCTCCACAAACCAACCCGACGGCGATGTGCGGATCGGCGATGAAAGCGGTTTCCGACATCACCACGAAGTCGCTGAAGGCGAGGAAGCTCGCGCCCAGGCCGACGGCGGGACCGTTGACGGCAGCGACAATGGGAAGCGGGAAGTGGACTAGTTCGACGAGAAGACGGCGGGCTTCATCGACATTGCGCCAGCGGCCTACGGGATCCAGCGATAGTTGCATCATCTCGTAGTCCCCGCCGGCGCTGAAGGCCTTGCCGGCTCCGGTAACGACCACAGCTCGCGCCTCGCTGTCGTCGGCGAGCTGTCGCCACAGCGAGAGAAATGCGTGGTGCATCGTGACGCTGGTGGCGTTACGACTCTCGGGCCGATTGAGTGTGACGATTCGCACGGGTCCGTCGGATTCGATGAGGATCTCGGGTTCCTCGGTCATGAGATCAGGCGCCTTCCGAATCGAGGTGTGGAGCGTCCCATCGGACCGGGAGGGTCTGACGACCCCAAAGGTGGAACTGAGGGATCCGCTCGGACTCCCCGTCGAGCCGAAGATGGGGGAGACGGGTACGGAGGAGCTCGAGAGCCCGGTTCCCTTCGGCGCGGGCCAGCGGCGCACCGAGACAGAAGTGTGCACCCCCACCGAAGGCCAGATGCCGACGGAGAAACTTCATGGGGCGGTCGAGGCGGAACTCGTCCGGATCCTCCCACTGTTGCGGATCCCGATTCGCAGATCCGAACAGCAGCATGACCTTCGACTTCTCGGGAATCGGGCAGCCGGAGACAGTCACGTCGTCGGCGGTGGTACGAAACAGTCCCAGAACGGGCGGATCCATCCGGAGACTCTCTTCGATGGCCGGTTGAATCAGTTTGCCGTCCTCCACGATCCGGTCCCACAGCGACGGCGTCGAGAGTAGGCGATATGTGACGTTCGTGAGCATCGAGGTGGTTGTGTCGTTACCCCCGGTGAGGGCGGTGGCCAGCACGTAGTCAATCTCGGAAGGCGTCAGGGTACGGTCACCGTACTTCTTGACGAGCATGAAGCTCAGCAGGTCGTTCGGAAGGACGGTTCCGAGGTGCGTCTCGTCGGGTTCCTCGATCGAGGCGCCTCGAAGCAGTTCCCGCCGGCGCTCGAGGTGTGGCTCAAAGTACGCGTGAAGTCGGCGGGCCGCGGGGGCTACACCGTTCTGTTCCGGAATGCAGAAGGCCCCAAGGAACTCGTCGGTCATCTCCTTGATCTCGAGTGCGTCCTCGGGGGAGACGCCGATGAGCTGCGCGATGATCCTGATCGGGAGCAACACCGCGAACTCGGATGCGAAGTCACCCTGTACCCGGTCGTCGGCTGTCATCTCGTCGATGAGATCGTTGATCGTCGAGTCGATGAGATCGGCGTAGACGACACCGGCATTGGCCGGCAACCAGGTTCGGAACAGCGCGCGGAAGGCACGACTGTCCTCGGCGTCTTGATTGAATCCGATGGCGCGGTGGAACTGGGGGCTGCTCCCGTACCGGGCAGACCATCGCGCGGCCTCGGCGTCGTTCAGGGCGGCAAAGATGTCCGAGAACCGGGTGAGGCTGTAAAACTCGGGCGAGAACTCGGCAGTGTGGCGAACGGGACACTCTTCTCGCGCCTTGCCGAACGCGACGAACGGATCGTCCGCGAACTCCGCCGACATCGGATTGAAATCTTCGTCCACCATCGAACCTGCGAAGTCGTGATTACTCATGTGGCTGTCTTCCATGCTCGGCCCCTCTTTTTGTGCTCCTGAAGTGCTGCTGCTTCCAGCTGTTGACCTTCCGCCGGCGATACCCGGTCGATCTCGACGCACAGTTGTTTGACCGTCGACGCCAAGTCGGGGTCCATCGCGGCGATCCGGCCCGCCAACGCGACCGCGTGCTGGTGGAGGTGCTCTGCCGGAACTACTTCGGTCACCAACCCGAGCCGCAGAGCGACGTCCGCCGGCAGCGGATCGTTTGCAAGGATCATTCTTCTGGCCCAGCTCTGCCCCACGGCCCGGGGCAGGTGAACGGTCAGCCCGCTTCCGCTCATCGCACCGATCTTCAGGTGTGTATCGCGGAACACTGCGTCAGGACTTGCGATCAGCATGTCGCATGCGAGGGCGAGTTCCAGTCCACCGGTGACCGCAGGACCGTTGATGGCGCCCACCAAGGGCTTCGGGAAGGAGTGCGCGCGCCGGATGGCGTCGCCGACGACTCCGCGGGGCGCATCCGGTTTGCTGAATTCGGCGAGGTCGAGGCCGGCGCAGAAGCCCTTCCCTGCGCCGATCAAGACGATGGAGTGGACTGCGGTCTCCGTTGCCGCTCTGTCCATCTCGGCGACCAGCCGACGCGCGAGCGTGCTGGTGAGTGCGTTGCGTGCATCGGGTCGATTGAGGGTCCAGACTTCGACGCCGCCGGGCTGTCCCTGGACAAGTAGCTCGCTCATCAGTACGAATCCCAGAGAACGGAGTACCCACCGTCGACATTAACCGTCTGCCCGTTGATGTAGCCGCCTGCGTCGGAAGCCAGGAGCAGGGCGAGACCTGCGAATTCGCGCGCCTCACCTACTCGTCCCGCGGGGCAGCGATCCAGATACCGGCGCAGCCGACCCTCGTCGGACAACACCGCCTCAGCCTGGCGCGTCTCGAACAGCGCTGGCGCGATTGCATTCGCGCGAATCCCGTGTTTTCCATACTCGCACGCGAGATTGCGGGCCATCTGTGCCAAGGCTGCCTTGGTGATGCCGTAGGGGCCGTTGTCCGAACTTCCGAGGGTCGATCCGATGACGGACGACGTGAAGATGATCCTGCCCCACCCCTGATCCACCATGTGTGGCAGCACATCGCGACAGAACCAGTGGGCCGACATGATGCTGCTGTCGATGAACTTGGTCAGAGTGCGATCCTCGAGGTCGGTCGTTTCGCCGACCCAGATGTTCATTCCGGCGTGCAACAGCAGCGCATCGATCTGTCCCACCTCTGCACGTGTCCGGGCCATCAGGTCGGTGACCGAGTCACGGTGGCCGATGTTGGCCACGATCGGGTGGGCGCGGTCGGCGCCGACCGCCTCGTTGACCTGGGCGGCCGCAGCGCCGGTACTTTCGGTGTCACGCCCGACGATGACTACGTCGGCACCGTGTCGGGCGAGTTCGTGAGCCGCGGCGAGACCCATGCCGCGAGTGGATCCGGTGACGAGGGCGACGCGCCCTGTCATGGAGAAGATGTCTGAGTCGGTAGAGGCGATTGCCATCGCGGCGACGTCCTGTTCGTAGGGAGTTTTGCGTCGGTGTCGGGTTATGGTCGACAGGAACTCGGTGGACACCGGTCAACGTGGGGTGAAGCGCTGCGCGCCGTCGAGGCGAACGACCTCCCCGTTGAGGTAGTGGTTGGTCAGCATGCCGAGCGCGAGATCCGCGAACTCCGATGTTCTACCAAGCCGTTTCGGAAGGGGAACGTTGGAGCGGAACTTCTGCAGTGCCTGCTCGCCGACGGTTTCCATCGTCGCTGTCTGCATGGTGCCAGGGGCGATCGTGTTGAGTCGAATACCGAAGGTGCCGAGGTCGCGGGCACCGGCCAGCGTCAGTCCGATGACGCCGGCCTTCGCCGCCGCATAGGCGCTCTGGCCGATCTGCCCCTCGTACCCAGCGATCGACGCCGTTTGAACTATGGCACCGCGCTCGCCGTCGTCGTCCGGATCATTGGTGGCCATGTGCGCGCTGACCAGTCGCAGAACGTTGTAGGTTCCGGTGAGATACAGGTCCAGCGTCCTGGTAAATCCGTCGAGAGTGGCCGGGGAACCGTCCCGCTGGACGATGCGCTCGGCAACGCCCCATCCGCCGTGGGCAAGGACGGCGGAACGCAGGTGGCCGAGACGGGATGCGGCCTCGATCGCCGCCGAGACACTGTCGGAATCGGTGACGTCGGTGCGTGCGTACACCACGGAACCACCCAGCTCGTCGACCAATTCACGGGACCGGTCGTCGGCGAGGTCGGCGATGACCACTGCTGCGCCGTGCTCGTGCAGTCGACGGACCACCGCCTCGCCCAGGCCCCCGGCGCCACCGGTGACAATGGCAGCGGTGCCGGACAGATTCATCGAGGTCATGGTTTCCTCCCTTCGTCTCGATTCGTCCGGGTGTGGATCGCGGTCGAGCCGCGACGCCCTCAATAAGACAAACTATCTACCGGATTAACTTCGGTCAAGACAGACGGCATGTGCCTTCCGGAACCCGAGCATGGTCCACGACGAGGTCACGCACCGGGCGTGGGAGGCGCACGGTGCGTGACAGGGTCGGGCGCGGAAGGGGCGGACGTGTGGGTGAACGGCGGCGACGCGGTTCCGAGGTCGATGCCTTCCGGTGATTACCGGAACTTCGACCGGCCCCCGTCGGCGAACAGCGTGCGTCCCGTCATGTAGTCCGAGTACGGACTGCTGAGGAACACGACGATACGGCCGATGTCGTCGACGGGGTGCCCCATGCGCTTGATCGGACGCTCTAGCATCTTGTCGAGCTGCTCGTCGCTGAGACCGGCCTTGACGCGTTCCCACGCGGGTGACGAACCCGTCGGGACGATGACGTTCACGGTGATGCCGTACCGCCCCCACTCTGTTGCGACCGCCTTCGTCAGGCCACGAACCGCTTCCTTCGCAGCCGCATAGGTGGCCATGGTAGCGCCACCTTCGGTGCCCGCGTTCGAGCCGAAATTGACTACTTTCCCGCCCCTTTCGCGGAGGTGTGGGAAACATGCCTGCATGCAGTTGAACGTTCCGAGAACCGAGGACCGATAGGCATCGAGGAGGTCGTCGGAGGTGGCGTCTTCGAAGGGCACGAATCGGAGGGTCATCGCGTTGTTGACGAGTATGTCGAGCCTGCCGAACTCGGACACAGTGGTGGCCACGGCGGCGTCGACCGCAGTGCGGTCCCGGACATCGCAGGCGACGGCCAGGGCGGAGCGGCCGGCTGCGGTGAGGTCGTCGGCCACCTTCCGTGCGTTGGCGGGCGAGATGTCGGCGATCACGACGGCTGCGCCGTCCGCGGCCAGTGCGTGAGCGGTTCCTTCACCCAAGCCCTGCCCCGCACCCGTAATCAAGGCGACCTTGCTATCCAGTAAACCCATTGTGATTCCTCTAGATCGACGTTGTGACGTGGTCATGGATGCCTGAGCGGCAGGGCGGTCCGTATGGGTACGTATCGGTACATCGAGATTCCGATATCCCAGATGCGTCAGTCACCCGCCGCGTTCGGTCGGGCGTGTCCGGCATTGGCAAGGTCAAAGTCGCTCTTGGATGCCATGGCCCAGTCGGCGAAGGGCAGCTGCGGCATTTCCGGCCGATGTCCCCGGCAGCAATCAGGAGGTCGCGGGCAGTCCGAAGCCGGGCACCAGCCTGCGGTGCGTGTCCTGCAGTCCGGCGATGTAGGCGTCCGGATCGGTCGCCCGCAGGGCATACTCCTCCATTACGGGCGGGTAGGTGGTCGAGAGGAAGCGGTCACTTTCGATGAGATCGATCAGCATCGTCGCGGCGGCCTCCGATGTCACCGCGGTGCGGACGGACTCCCGCACGTATTCGTTGTCGTCCGCATGCGCAATGAGCATCGGGGTGAGCATGCCCTTCGGGCAGAAGCAACTGGTGATCACCCCTCGCGGACCGTAGGTCATGGCCATCCACTCGGCGAGGGCGAGTTCGGCGTGCTTGGAGGCCGCGTAGGCGGCCGACATGGGGTTGGTTGTCAGCGCGTTGGCCGAGGCGACCATGGCGAAGTGTCCCTCGCCGCGCTCGATCCAGGCGGGAAGCAGGGCGCGGGTGGCGTACACGACTCCCATGACGTGCACATCCCACATCCGCTGCCAGATACCTTCATCGCTGAAGGGGGTGGTCTGCGCGCCGATCCCGGCGTTGTGCACCCAGATGTCGACGCCACCGAGTTGATCGACGGCGGCGCGGATCTGTGCCTCATCGGTGACGTCGGCGGTGATCGGGATCCCGCCGACCTCGGCAGCGATTTTCTCCGCTGCCTCGGCGTCGAGATCGATTACCCCGATGCGCGCGGCGCCTCGTTCACGGGCGATGCGGCAGGCCTGCGCGCCCAGTCCTGCTCCGCCGCCGGTGATCGCGACTATACGACCGGACAACTTCATTTCGATTCCTTCACTGGTGGGGACGTCTGGGCTGATCCCGTGGTCCGAGGCTCACTGCGGC
This sequence comes from Rhodococcus sp. NPDC019647, assembly GCF_044389235.1. Taxonomy (NCBI): domain Bacteria; kingdom Bacillati; phylum Actinomycetota; class Actinomycetes; order Mycobacteriales; family Nocardiaceae; genus Rhodococcus; species Rhodococcus sp. NPDC019647. The sequence goes on from NZ_JBIRXS010000017.1 coordinate 43,661, forward strand.
CACTGTGGGTGCCGAAACAGTGGTGGGCGCCCTGGAAAGCCTGGGTACCCACCACATGATCAGCGTGCGGCGCCCTGCGCTTCGAAGGCCGCACGCTCGGGCACATCGGGGCTCGCGTCGGTTCCGGCGGTCTGCAGGTGCGGAGTCGACGCACTGCCGAGTTCGCCGTCCGGGTAGAACTGCATGGCCCACTTGCGGATTGCACGGAAGCCCTTACCCTCGGCGGTGGCCAGCGCCGGCGGGTCGGAGTACTTCTGGTGCTTCCAGATGACGATATCTGCCTCGAACTGGTTGTTGGCGTAGCGCTGCCGTCGCTCGAGCGATGCCGGTTGGTGCGGAGAGTCGTCGCCAGGGATTCGGTCCAGCCACACCGATGACCGGATGTCCGAGGTCTCGTCGTCGACCGGAGTTACGGTGACAATCACCCGCTGGTTGTCCGGGCCCTCGAACGCGGCCATGCCGATACCGATACCGATGTTGATCACGTGGCCGAAGCCGTGGACGGCCCCGTTCGGTGTGAGCACCGTCTTGTCCTTTGTTGCACCGAAGACCATCTCGAAATCCACGTAGGCGATTGGTCCTTCGAATTCCTGGCGGAGGGATACCGGTAGATTGGCGGCACGATGCACGAACTTGAAGTGTGCGAGGTCGACGCTGTTTTCCATCACGTACTGCGGGTGAAGCTCGAGGCCGGAGTAGGACAAGGTGCCCTCCGGGTAGGTGCGGTAGAAGTCCTTGGCGGTGCGGCCGTCCGAGTAGGCCTCGAACACATCCAGCACGTCGAAGAACGGTTCGCGCCCTTCGAGGTCATGCCAGATGTAGACGCTTTCATTCTTCTCGACCACCGGCCACGTGCGCATTCGACGCGTCGGGTTCGGACGACCCTGGTAGGGGATGCATACGTTGCGTCCCTGCCCGTTCCACTCCCATCCGTGGAATGGGCAGACGATCCGGTCTTCTTCGACCCGGCCGCCATGACCGAGGTGGGCGCCCAGGTGCTCGCAATAGGCGTCCATGACTGTCAAGTTTCCGGAGGTCGACCGCCAGGCAACCATCTCCTGACCGAAGTACTTCATTCGATGGACTTGGCCGGGTTCGATCTCGGCGGACCAGGCAACCTGGAACCAGCCGGTGGGTTTCATCGACAATGCAGGCTTGACCATGTTTACGTTCCCTTCGAACTAGTGCGAAATAGGCCGCTGTCGGCCGGTGGAGTCAACGACTCTGGTTGGGGCTTATCGCGTCGGGCTCCAGTCCGGCGCCTCGACGAGCCTGTCCCAAGCGTCCTCGGGAAGGCCCTTTTCCCGGAGCTTGTACTTTTGCACCTTGCTGGTCGGTGTCATCGGGAACTTCTCGACCTGGTGGACGTAGCGTGGGACGAAGAAGTAGGGAGCATGTTCGTCGATGTAGCGGCACAACGCGAGCGGGTCGATCGTCGTCCCGGGCTTCGGGAGCACGTAGAGCAGCAGCTCGTACTCGTGCAGCTGGGATGCGTACTCGATGTCGGTGGGTCGGACACCCACCGCGGCGGTGTCCAGGACACCGGGGAAGGCTCGAGCAATGTGCTCGACCTCGAAGGACGACAGGTTCCGGCCCTTGAACCGCAGCGAGTCCTTCTTGCGGTCGACGAAGAACATCTCGCCGTCCGCGTCCTTTCGCCCCAGGTCGCCGGTGTGGTACCAGAGATTGCGGAAGGCCTCGGCGGTCTTGTCGGGTGCGTGGAAGTAACCGTTGAAGATGGTGAAAGGCTGGCGAGGCCGGATGCAGAACTCGCCGACCTCGTCGACACCGACCTCCCGATCGTAAGTATCCAGAAGCGCCGTTTCCACCAGATCATCCGGCTTCGGGACGCCGCAGGCTCCTGCCTTCAGGCCCCAGTCATCTCGGTACATGACCGCGCCCAAAACCTCGCTCTGCCCGTATCCGGAGAACACGGTCTCGATACCCCAGCGCTTCTTGGCCACCTCGATCAGATCCGGCACCGGCGGATTCATCACTAGACTGCGCAGGGTGTTATCGCATTCCGCGGCACTCGGCTTCTGCTGGGACAGGAACACATGCATCGTGCCCAGCATCATGGTGTGGTGCGCGTCGTAGAACCTGATCCGATTCCAGTAGTCGCGCACCGAGAAGCGCTTGTCGATACCCGCCTTCGCGCCCGTGACCAGGGCCGCGTAGACGTTCATCGACCAACCGCTGGAGTTGTACATCGGTACGCAACCGTAGAAATTCTCACCTTCGCGCACGCCACCACGAATATCGTTGTGGTGCAGGGCATGGGAGATCCAGGCGTTGTGCGGCTGCTCGACGCCCTTGGAGCGGCCGGTGGTCCCAGAGGTCCACATGATCGAGTTGGTGTCACCGTAGTACCACTCCGGGGTGGTCGTGATCCCGGCATGCTCAGCGAAATCGACCAGCCGGTGCACGGTGACACCCGGGAGCCGGGTGTCGAGATCGGTCGGAAGATCGCCATTCACGACCAGATGTTCGAAATTCGTCTCGGCCAGGCTCGTGATCGTGGGCAGCAGGTGGGCGTCGACGACCAGAACGCGGGATCGGATGTCCTGCAACAGCTCCTGCAGCCATTCGCCGCGGTACTCGGTGCTGACCGGCGACCACATAGCGCCGGCCTGGTTGGCCCCGAAGGCGGTGATCGCCATCTCGGGCGAGTTGTCCATGAACATGGCGACCGTGTCACCCCGGCCGACCCCGAGCTCGGACAGCGCTCCTGCGTAGCGCCGGGATCGTTCCCACACCTCGCCGTAACTGTGAGTGCCGTGTTCTCCGGCCAGGAAGATCTGGTCCGGTACGGCCTCTGCTTGTCGGCGCAGGACGGTGGTAACTACCCGCTCGTCTGGGTCGGTGAGGTTGACAAGGTGCATGGGGGCGAGCCTCTCGCAGGGAAGGATCTTGAAGGGAGGAGGTTAGGAACTTGGCTCAGCCGATCGGGAGCTGATGCTGCCGCGCAATCCGAGGCCGAGGAGGGCGATGGTTACCCACGCGGCCAGCAGGACCCAGCCGATGATGCCGGCGCCGTACGCGTGGAGCGCGGCCGCAACGGTGAAGGGGAAGACGATGCTCCACAGTCGGCCGGAGGAGTATGCCGTGCCAGCACCGGTCGAGCGTAGTGCCGAGGGGTACTCGTCCATCATTGCAGCATTCAACACTGGCGAGAACCAGGCGATCAACACGAAGTGGACGAAGGCCATCACCGCGATGACTCCGGCCGCCGGCACGATGCCGAAGAGCAGGCCAACGATGCCCGCGACCACTGCGACGCCGAAGAACTGGGCCTTACGAGGCAGCCGGTCGGCGAACGTGAAGGCGAGGAGCATGCCCACCGGGGCACCGACGATGGCGACCATGGTGATGGTGAGTAGCGTCTCGCTGTCGAATCCCCGCATTTGCAGGATGGTCGCCAGCCAAACCGAGAACACCTGGGTAACAGTCGAATACACGATCCATATCGCCATGAGGATGATGGTCGGCCGGAGCAACTTCCCACGGAAGGCTGCGCGCCAGCCACTGCCCTGAACCGATTCCTCCTCCGCGGCGACCGCGGCCATACTGTGCTTGACCACCGCTGGGGGGAGGGCGGTGCCGACGGCCTGCTCGACGCCGCGCTCGAGCCGTTGAAGCTCTCGCTCGGCATCCTCGGGACGGCCCCGGGAGAGCAACCACAGCGGCGACTCGGGAAGGCGGAACAGCAGGCCGAGGGCGAGCAGGCCAAGGCCACCGATGGCGAACAGCCAACGCCAGGCGTGGGGATCCAGCGGAATGATGGTCCGGCCCAGTATCGCCACCGTTGCGCCGCCGATACCGCCGAAGAAGGCGGTCAGGGCGACACGCGAGCCGCGGCGGTGGACGGGCGAGACCTCGACGAGGTAGGTCATAGCCACGACGAAGATGATGCCCATACCGATCGCGGTCACCAGGCGGAGGACGCCGAAGGCTATCAGGCCGCTGGCGAAGACGTGGGCGAGCGAGCCCAGGGACGCCAGGACGAGGCCCGCTCGCAGGATGGGCAGCCGTCCGTGCCGGTCGGCCACTCGGCCACCGATCAGCGCGCCGATCAGCATGCCGGTGAAGGTCACGGAGACCAGGGTCGCGATGTTGTTGAGCGAGAAGCCTTCCGCGGTCCGCATCGCTGGGGCCACAATCCCGAATGCTGACTGGTCATAGAGGTCGAAGAAGTAGGCGGCCGCGGTGGCGACCATGATGCGCAGCGCAATGCCCTTGGCGGGGAGTCGGGACAGGCGTGCGGCAATTGAGGCGGCATCCAGTGAGGCCGGAACGGTCTCGCTGGTGGGGGTACTCGACATTGATCGCTCCAGTGGGGTGAGGTAACCGAAGAGTGGAGGGGTTGCCGAAAAGGGCGCTCGTTCTTGTGACAAAACGGGCGTCCTCGAGCGGTGTCTGCATCGACTCGAGGTGGCGGAGGCTGGGGGGATTCGGTCGAATCCCACGAACCAGATCTAGTCGCATCACTCCAAGCGATGTGATCTACGCTACTGACTTGACAGCTATGTCGCAAGTGCAACATTGTTGTCACCATGAATGGATACCAACCACTGGCAGGCATCAAGGTCCTCGATCTGGGGATTCTCATTCCTGCGGCATTGACCTCCGGAAAGCTCGCTGCTCTCGGCGCCGATGTGGTGAAGGTCGAGCAGCCGCCCGCCGGCGACCGCATCCGCAAGATCCCCCCATTCGCTCCCGACGGCGGCAGCCCCCAGCACATGAGCCAGAACTGGGGTAAACGGTCGATCGCGCTGGACGTCCGGAACGAGGCCGACCGGGAGACGCTCATCGCCCTGGTGCGGGCAGCGGATGTTGTCGTCGAGAATCAGCTCGCGGGTTTCTGGCTGGAGGCGGGTGTCGACTTCGCCGAGCTCCGGAAGGAGCGACCGGAGTTGGTGATCTGCTCGATCACCGGTTTCGGGCAGACCGGCCCCTGGGCAGGCCTGCCTGCGCACGGCCTCAATGTCGACGCCCTCGCGGACGGGATCAACCTCGTCTGGGAGGACGGCAGGCCGCACCGCGGCTGGGCCTTCACGTCGTGGGGCAACGAGCTTGGTGCGCTGTCGGCGGTGGCCGGCACATGTGCGGCGATCGCGTCCGTCCGGGCCGGTGGCGAGGGTGCCTGGGTCGACGTATCCTGCTGGGATGCCCTGGTCGAGACCCATCGCACCGAGATCGCGATGACGCACCGCACCGGCAAGGCATTCTCCTATCGGGACACTCCGCGACAGGCGCTCTACACCACCTACCTGTCCTCGGACGGAGTGCCGATCCTCATCGGCGCGCTCGAGCATAAGTTCTGGAAGCGTTTCTGTGCGGGCATCGGCCGGGAGGACCTGGTATCCCACCACGAGGGCGGCGAACTCGAATACGGTGACGCGGATGCGGCCCTCGAAGCAGAGCTCGAAACCGTGTTCGCAAAGGAGGACGCGGCGACCTGGATGGAGCGCTTCCGAACCTGGGACGTGCCGGGCGGACCAGTGCTCGATGTCCAGGGCTTCATGGCAAGTGATCACTTCGCCGCCCGCGAGATCATGTCGGGGCCGGAGGGTGAGTGGCCCACCGTGGCCACCGCGATCCGATGGCACCACACCGGAACGCGCGCCGGCGACAGCCTGAATCCCCCGCCGGACTTCAACATGCACGCGGATGGGATCCGCCGTGACTGGCTCGGCTGAGCCCGCCGAGGCCCGTGACCTCGGCCGTTCGTCAGCGCGCACGGAGCTGATGAGGGCCGAGGTCCGGCGCGTCGCGGCGGAGGTGTTCGCCACCCGCGGGTCCGACGCGACCGGGCTGCAGGACGTCGCGGACAGGATGGGAATCAGCAGATCCGCCCTGTACCGCTACTTTCCGAGTCGGGACGCTTTGGTGAGTGAGATCGTCGCCGAGCACGCCGAGCGGGCGGCGAAGATCATGGCCGAGACCATTCCTGACAGCTCGCCGGAGGTGCGGCTGCACGACCTGGTCCGGAGCCTCGCCTCCTTCGCGATAGAACACCCACAGACGACGCGGATGGTCGACACTATCTGGCCGGTGCTTCCGGAGGCCGCCCAGGCGATCGTGCGAGACTTCAACCGGTCGTTTTTCGCCTCGCTGCGCAGCGTTATCGTGGTCGGAATAAGGACCGGGGTTTTCCGGGAGGTCGACCCCGGTGTGGCGGCGCAGACGATGGCCTCGGTGACACGTTCGCTGGCGATCTGGTTCGATGCCGACGGCCGACTCAGCGCGGAGCAAGTCGCCGAACAGATCGCTTCGATCGCGGTGGCCGGGTTGCTCGCCCCGTCGGCGGCGACGTCGGCGGTGCTGGATTCGGCACAACGGGCAGCGACGGCAGTCCGATCCGAACTGGACCGACTCGAGCGGATTCTCGGGCAGGCGAGGCCCGTCGACGACGCGTAACGATGTGCGAGCGGTCGGTACGAGGATCATCGTTCTCGCACCGACCGCTCATTCGTAGGTCCGGCAAGCAGCTGTTCCGCGAAGGACAGCACGCGCAAATGGTACGAGCGCGCACCGAATCCCAGGGATAGATTGTGTCCCGAGCCCGGAACCGTGAACAGCTCCGACCCGGGACGCCGGAGGATCTCTGCGGCCCGCGTGGAAACCTCTGCGGCGGATGCCATGGTGGATTCGAATTCGGCCACCGCGAACTGCACCGGAACATGCGCTTCCGAGAGCAGCTCCGCCAGCAATTCGGGCGCGTTCGCCGCATCCGCCATCTCGCCGGACGGCACCCGGGAGACGACCTCGTGGAGATGCTCGCGCAGTTGAGACGGGTAACTCCCCTCCGGTCCCAGCCAGTCATCCGGGTCGCGCGGGGCGCCGGGTGGCCGCCGGATGGTCGTTCCGCTGGCGTCGACGGTGGCATGCATGGCCCGCTGCTCCGCGGTGTACACCAGTGGTGCGCCGCCGACGGCGACGCCGAGCAGTCGGATGTCTCCGGGTCCTCGCTCGATGTGACGGGCGAGGTGCAGTGCGGTGATGGCTCCCAACGAGTGGCCGACGAGGAGCATGGGGGCGCCGGCGGCGAGCCGAGCTGCCACTGCTCGCAGCAGCCCGGCCTGCGCAGCGAGGTCCAGTCGGCGTTCCTGGAGGCCGGTCGATGCCCCGTACCCGGGGCGATCCAGCGAGACCGCGCGCCAACCGGTGGCGGCGGCGAGCGCGAGGAGAGAAGATTCCGGGCACACCGGGGAGTGGAAGTACGCCGCACCGGATCCGCCGCCGTGCAGGGCGACGAGCAGCCCGCGAGGTGACCCCGCCGGCTCGGCGGTGATTCCGGACAGCGTGCCGTACGCCGTGTCGATTCGAATCGGTCGCGGCGGGTCGCCGACGCCACCGGAGGAGGCGAGGCCAATGTCACGGGTGCCCATGTCAGGGTCGGTGAAGAACGACACGTGAATTACCATACCATTGTGGACTAATTTGTAATAGGAGATGGAAGTCATTCGGGGTCATCCGATCCCATGATGCGGCGCACGGCGTACCGGACCGACTGGTCGGGTGTGCGCCCTCGTCTGATCCGGCCCGGGTTGCCGAGATGGCACTCGCGGGTATAGAGGCGGACCTGCTGCGCATCGTGACCCATCGGGACAGTGCGGCTCGTCGCCGCCTCGCCACGATCGCGGCGGACTTGCCGGACTGACTCGGAAATGCGGAGGCGCTGGGGTCCACGGGCATGCCCTCTCCAGTTCCGATGTGCCTCACCGATACTCGTCCCTATGAATTACTAGACCACTTTGGTATGCTTTTTCTGAGTCCGGATGAGTATGGAGAATCGCTAGGAGATGGCCATGAGCAGGACAGCAAAGTCATTGCGGTTGCGGGTCGCAGATGTCGTGCACGAGACGCCGGATGCGGTGTCGATCCTGTTCGAGGAGGGTGGTTCTGCCCTCGCTTATCGCCCGGGTCAGTTCCTGGTATTGCGAGTGCCTAGCGAGCGGACGGGCTCGGTTGCCAGGTGCTATTCGCTCGCCAGCTCGCCCCACCGTGAGGAGCCGGCCCGGGTGATCGTTAAGCGCACGCCCGCCGGCTATGCGTCGAACTGGTTGTGCGACAACATAGCAAGCGGAGACGAGCTGGACGTACTTCTTCCGTCTGGTGCGTTCACTCCGAAGTCACTGGATGCGAACCTGCTGTTGTTCGCGGCGGGCAGCGGAATCACCCCGATCCTGTCGATCGCGAAGTCCGTGCTCAGCGAGGGCGGCGCTGTCGATCTCTTCTATGCGAACAGGGACGAGGCCTCGATCATCGCGGCCAGTGAGTTGCGATCGCTCGAGGCCGAGTTTCCCGAGCGCCTCATGGTGCACCACTGGCTCGAATCCGTTCAAGGGCTGCCTCGATCACACACGCTGGCCCGAATCGCCCAGTCGTTCCCAGACCGGGAGGCGTACACCTGTGGCCCGAGCCCCTTCATGGAGGCAGTTCGTGTGGCCTGGACTGCGGCGGGGCGTGACCGGTCCTCTCTGCATCTCGAGGTGTTCACCTCCCTCAGTGGAGACCCATTCGAGGAATCGGTGACCGTCGAGGAGATCGATGGTGGCGAGACGGTGCCACTCGAAGTGAGCGTCGACGGCGCGACCCACGACCTGCAATGGCCAAAGGGCGTCACGCTGGTCGACTTCCTGCTGACACGGGGCATCGAGGTCCCCTACCTCTGCCGCGACGGCGAGTGCGGAACCTGTCTGGCGACCTGTTCGTCGGGGCAGGTGACGATGGCGGGTAACAATCTGCTGGAGCCGGAGGACGTCGCGAACGGTGATGTGCTGGCCTGCCAGCTGGTGTGCGCCGGGGATGAACCCGTCAAGGTTGTATTCTGACGCGGCGCTGGCGGGACGCGACTCGGAGGTGTAATGACAGGCGAAGCGGGGACACGGAAGGCCGTCGTGCACCCTCGTGTGGGACGGCCGCGTGACTCGTCGCTGCAGGAGCGACTGCTGCGGGCGGCTCGCGAGGAGTTGACGGACCGAGGTGTCGCAGGCTTCAGTATGCGTAGCGTGGCGAAACGGGCCGGCGTCGCGCGATCGAGTCTGCTGCTGCGCTGGACCGAGGCGGAGGCGCTGATCGTCGACGCGATCGACGCGATCGTCCTGCCGGAGATTCCAGAATTGCCCGGCACCCTCCGGGGGGACCTGCTGGTGCTGCTGGGCGCTATCGCCGATCAGATGGGGACCGAGACGATGGACCTCCAGATGCGGGTGATGGCTGATGCGAGCTCGAACCCCGAATTGCTGGCTCGTTTCCAGGAGCGGTTGCTGCACCCCACTGCGCGGCGGTTCGCGGAGGTCCTTCAGGCGGCGGTCGACCGTGGTGAACTCGCGGCCGACGTCGATCGGGCACTCTTGGCGGACAGCCTGGTCGGGATTGTGTACATACGGACAATGGCCTCGCCGAAACGCAGGCCGCCGGGTCCGCAGGCGCGACGAACTCTGATCGACCGGATGCTTCGGATGGTGCAGCGCTGACCCGGATTACGCGCCGGGCGAGTTAGGCGTCCAGCGGTCAGATCCGCCCGAGGCGGGGCAATCACGCGCGGGGCGCGCTCAATCGGTCAAACCGAGCAGATCGATCGCGGCAGCCACGATCGTGCTGGGGTCATCCTCGCCGGTGGAGCGCGCCCAGCAATTCCACCCAGTTGCGGCCGCGGCGGACACGGCCGCGGCCAGAACGGTTGGCTGCAGGTCTGAGGCAGCGACATCCATTCGTCGGGCCAGCTCAGCGACCACCGAGGTGTCGGTGATCGTCTCGCCCAGGTCCTTGGCCCAGATGGCGGTCGTGGTCGCCAGGAGCCGTTCGAGTGCGTGGACCTTGGGCCGTTCGCTCTCGGGAACGTGCGAGCTCTCGAGGTAGGCGCCGCGCAGGGCAACGAGTGGGGATTCGTCGCTCGGCCGCGCCTCGAACAACCGCAGAAACCTCGCGGAGAGCGAGTGGCGATATCGACGTAGTACTGCCTCTTTGGACGGGAAGTATCGAAAGAACGTCCGCTCTGACATCCCAGCGGCGGCGGCCACCTCTTCGACGGACACCGCGTCGTAACCGCGGTCGAGGAAGAGGTGCAAGGCGATCCGGGCCAGATCATCCTGTACCCACTGTCGGCGGAGCGCGCGCAAGTTCTGCGGCATCGACTGATCGCCATGCGAGCCGTCGGGTCGAAAGCCGGCGGCGGACTGCAGATCGGACGTCAGGTCATCGCGCTGCATTGTCCTCGTCACTTCCCTTCGCGGTTGCTGGGCGGCAAGTCGCAAGTCTGTCATTGATCGTCGGCGGGGAGGACCGGCGAATCACTTGACTCGATGTCATACACACAATAATGTCAGCCTCTGTCAACTTGTGTCAGTCACTGTCAGCGGCTGGCAGTCACTGTCAAATAGAACCTTTCTGGAGGTCCGGTGTCGGCTTCGAGTGGAACCACTGAGGACGCGGTCGTGATGGATGATCCCCAACTCGACCTGGCGGCCCTATCCGCCTGGGCGGGCGATGCGCTGGGCGTTTCGTCCGAGCCCATCAGTGCGACTCGGATCGGCGCGGCGACAGGCATCGCCAACGCGCTGTACGAGCTGCGGCGCGGCAACGATGTCTTCGTTCTCCGTCGTCCGCCCGCGGTGCTGAATGACAAGAGCGCGGGCGACACGGTCCGGGAGTGGCGAATCCTCCAGGCTCTGGAGGGCACGCCAGTTCCGCACCCCACGCCGCGGTTGCTCTGCGAGGACGCCACAGTCATAGGTGCCCCGTTCATGATCATGGACAAAGTCGACGGCTTCACGCCGGGATACGAGCTGGCCGAGCCGTTCCATTCGGATCCGAGCTTGCGGCGTGGTCTCGCCGAGGCATATGTCGACGGTCTGGTCGAATTGGCCGCGGTCGACTGGCAGGCCCGCGGGCTCGGAGGGCTGGGAAAGCCGGAAGGATTCTTGGAACGGCAGGTGTCGCGCTGGCTCGCGCAGCTGGATCGGTACCGCACCCGAGACCTGCCCGAACTGGACTTTGTCACGGACTGGCTCGAGCGCAATCGGCCGACCATGAGTCCCGCCGCGATTTTGCACGGCGACTACAGCCCTTTCAATGTGATGGTCGCGCCCGAACCGCCGGCCCGACTGGCGGCGATCATCGACTGGGACACGGGCACCATCGGCGATCCACTGCTCGACATCGGTCACCTTCTGGCTCGCTGGACAAACCCCGGCGAGGAGCCGGTCCTGACTTTGCAGGCCGGCGGTGTCGATCACTATCCCACTCGCGCCGAGCTGGCAGCCCGTTACGCGGAGCGCTCCGGCCGGGATCTGTCGGCTCTGCCGTACTACCAGTGCCTGGCGCTGTTCAAGCTCGCGGTCATCCTCGAGGGTCGCGTCGCCCGGGCGGTGGCGAACGGGGTTCCCGACAAGGACAACACCATGGCGCCGCTCGTGGAGCGCCTCATGGTTGCCGCGGCGGAGTTCGCGCGCGAAGAAAGGATCTGAAATGAATGAGTTGGCGGGAAAGGTTGCGATTGTCACCGGCGGCAGCCGGGGGATCGGCCGTGCGATCGTCGAGGGGTTCGCCGCCGCAGGCGCGGATGTCGTGATCGCCAGTCGCAAGTTCGACGCATGTGCAATTGCGGCTGAGCAAATCGCCGAGAAATTCGGAGTCCGCGCATTTCCGGTCGCTTACCAAGCCGCGAATTGGGAGGAATCCGACCACCTCGCCGAGACGATCGACCGCGAGTTCGGTCGGTGTGACGTGCTCGTCAACAACGCGGGCATGACCCCGCGCTATCCGGATCTTCTGTCCATCGACGAGTCCTACTACGACAAGGTCGCCGGGGTGAACCTCAAGGGTCCGTTCCGGCTGTCGGTTCTGCTGGCCGAGCAGATGAAGGCAGGCGGCGGTGGCTCGATCATCAATATCAGCACTATTGGAACGCTCCGGCCCGGAACCGACGAGCTGGTCTATGCCTGTGCGAAGGCCGGACTAAACGCGCTGACCGTCGGTCTCTCGGGTGCATACGGGCCCACAGTCCGAGTTAATGCCCTGCTCCCGGGGCCGGTTGCCACCGACATTTCGGCCGGGTGGAGCGATGAGCTTCGCGCCCGCGCGGTCGAGGGGATGCCGCTGGCTCGGATGGGCACCCCGGAGGACTTCGTAGGACCGGCCCTCTGGCTGGCCACACCGGCATCGGCCTTCGTTACCGGCACCCTGATTCGGGTCGACGGCGGCCTTTACCGACAGAACCCCTGACAAGGAGTAGTGCAAGTATGTGGAATTTCAGCACGGAACCTGAGTTCGAAGAGCAGCTGGAGTGGATGCGGCGTTTCGTGGTTGAGGAGGTCGCCCCTCTCGACCTGCTGTGGCCGCACGATCACCATCGGACGCCTCCGAAGTGGCTCAAGGATGTCATCGACCCGCTCAAGGACGAGGTCCGCAAGCGTGGGCTGTGGGCCTGTCACCTGGGCCCGGAGCTGGGCGGCCAGGGTTTTGGGCAGGTGAAGCTCAGCCTGATGAACGAGATCCTCGCCCCGTACCAGTGGGCACCGACCATTTTCGGGGTGCAGGGGCCGGACACCGGCAATGCTGAAGTCATCGCGCACTACGGCACCCAGGAGCAGAAGGACCAATACCTACAGCCGCTCCTCGATGGCGAGCTGTTCTCCGCCTTCTCGATGACCGAGCCGCAGGGTGGTTCGGATCCCACAGGCTTCCGCTGCCGGGCAGAGCGAGACGGCGATGGCTGGGTAATCAACGGCGAGAAGTTCTTCACCTCGAACTCCGAGGAAGCCGCCTTCCTCGTGCTGCTGGCCGTGACGGATCCCGAGGCATCGACCTACAAGCGAATGTCGATGTTCCTCGTCCCGCGGGATACCCCGGGAATCGAGACGGTTCGCCGCACGCAGTTCATGGGTGAAGCCGAAGACGCGATGGATCACGCACTCGTTCGCTACACGAACGTCCGGGTTCCCGCTGAGGGTCTGCTCGGTGAGCCCGGCCAGGGCTTCGAGATAGCACAGACCCGGCTTTCGGGTGGTCGCATCCACCACGCCATGCGTGGTGTCGGCCAGGCACGCTACGCCTTCGACATGGGCTGCGAGCGAGTGCTGAGCCGGATCAGCCGCGGCTCCCACCTGGGGAACTTCCAACTGGTGCAGCAGGCGATCATGGAAAGCTACGCCCAAATCGAACAGTTCCGGCTGTTCGTCCTTCGGACCGCCTGGATGATCGACCAGGGGCATGGCTACAGCAAGGACATCCGACGCGACATCGCCGTCGCAAAGGTGCTGTCTGCCCGTGTGGTGCGCGATGTAGTCGAGCGGGCGATGCACCTGCACGGCGCGCTGGGAGTCTCCAACGAAATGCCGTTCGGTGAGCTGTGGGCCCTGGCGGCTGCGTACGGAATCTGGGACGGCCCCACCGAGGTGCACACGATCACAGCGGCTCGCCTGATTCTTCGGGACCATAAGCCGGCGCCGGGCGACTACCCGACCGAGTGGTTGCCTGCGCGGGTCGAGGCCGCGCGTGCCAAGCACGCCACAGCACTCGCGGCGCAGGCTGCCACCGAGGCCGAGGCACACGCGTAAGGGACTTGAAAGGGCAATTCGCCCATTCCGACACCGGACCCAGCCGGGGTAAGTGTTGTCGGGCCACCGCCCGAAAGCCTGTTGGCCCGACAGCATTGGAGTGTTTTCAGCTATGAGGGCTCCTCCGATGTCAGCATTGACGCGCGCAGACAATGTCGTGCGTGTCCCGATGTGCGTGGGCGTGGGTTCGGCAGATGACGATTTGCGATAGCGTCGGATGCCAGGCGCTGAATTAAGTGGCGGTCCATCGTCGAGAAAGCCGTGCGGGAAACTCTCCGCATCAACGAGTGCGAGCCGGACTCGAGGATCCTTGCCGTGGTTGCGGAGCATCTAGTGCGTCGTGGGATGAGTACCTTGACTGCCACGGTGAAAACGACAGGCGTCCCCCGGCATAGCCCTCGCTGGGGTAGGACTCTCGACGCGTTAGCAGACTTCTTCAGTCACGATCAGAGGGGTGAAATCCCGTGAACTCTCGTGAGTATCGCCAATTGCGTCAGAGGCGTCGAGCCGCCTTGCTCGCGGCCAACCGCAAACGCAATCACCGTGACATCGAAGCGGAGCGCCTCATCGAGTTCGCCGTCAAGTGGGCGCCGTACGGGGGGGCGACCGAGGAAGAAATCCTTGTGCACTTTGGAATGACGCGGTGTCGATTTATTGAGCGATTGTGGCAGGTTATCCCCGAGTCGAACTGTGTCGACGACGAAATGAGCCGTTTGGCGAGCGCGTACCCTACCGATAGGTAGGGTTCCTCCTTCGTTCCCTCAGCAGTCGGCGATCTCTTTCATGGGTTAACAAATAATTGACGATCCGGCAGGTCCCGCGAACGAGGCATCAGAGTTAAAGAATCAGGTAGGAAGACGTGTGGCAGAGCCGTATCGACCATGACATTCTCGACTTTGCGCTTCTCTGGGATCCGCTTGGTCTGCGTGCCCGGGAAGGCAATGCAACTACGTTCTCCATAGAGATGAGCGAGTGCCACCAGAGACTCCGAGGTGCTGCGAGGCTCCAGTTAGCCCACCTTCGGAAATGGACCGCCTCTCCGCCGCACATCTATGGGTCGTCGGCGCATGCAGTGCGCGCGCAAGATTCCGCAACGTCACCACAAGAGGTGACCGGCTCGTCGGTGACAACCCGACCGTTAAATGCCTTACCCCACGCCGCACTAGGAGCACAGCCGGCTCCGGCACTCCTTACTGCAGTGGCTGGCCCGGGTGCCGGCCCGCTTCGAGTCCAGGCTGCCCCGGATCCCCGCACCCATATCTAGGAAGGAGCGGAATCTTGATGGACACCGATGTCCTGACCCGTTTCGACGGCAACCGGGCGGCGATCATCGTCGAACCGGACTTGCACGTGGTGACGTTCGCCGAGCTGGAGGCACGGTCGAACCAGATTGCGCACTACCTCCGCGAAGCAGGTCTACGTCCGGGCGATCGAATTGGCATCATGTCCGAGAACTCGGCTGAGTACCTCGAGATCGCGTGGGGAGCCCAGCGTGCGGGGCTCTACTACGTCGGGATCAACACCCATCTAACCGCCCCAGAGGTGTCCTACTTGGTCGCCGACAGCGGTGTGCACGTGCTTTTTGTGTCTGCTCGCTTCGTGGACCTGGCTGAGAATGTCCTCACCGCCCCAAACCTGCAGCCACGCCGGATCGTTATTGGTGACCGCTGCGAGGACTGGGAGTGCTATGCGGACATACTGACTAGCTACCCGACGACACCGATCGATGACGAGTGCGAGGGTGACTTCCTTCTGTACTCGTCGGGCACGACCGGACAACCCAAGGGGATCAAACGCCCGCTACCAGGCGGACCGATGGGCACCTATTCCGATCTGCCCGGCCGGTGGTTGCGGGAAACGCTCGGATTCAATCCTGGCGACGTCTACCTTTCTCCCGCGCCGCTCTATCACGCTGCGCCGCTGGCGTGGTCGATGTCGACCCATCGCAGCGGCGGCACGGCAGTAATATTGCGCAATTTCGATCCAGAGCTCTCGCTCCGGACCTTGGAGAAGCACCAGGTGACCCATAGCCAATGGGTGCCGACCATGTTTGTCCGCATGCTCAAGCTGCCCGAAAAGGTGCGCACAGGTTATGACCTCTCCAGGCTGCGCCATGTGATCCATGGAGCAGCGCCGTGCCCAGTCGAGGTGAAACACCGAATGATCGAGTGGCTCGGCCCGATCCTCTACGAGTTCTACTCCAGCACGGAGGGCATGGGTGCGACCGCGATCACTTCTGAACAGTGGCTGCTCAAGCCCGGGTCTGTCGGGCTTCCGGTGATGGGAACGCCCTACATCAAGGACGAGGACGGCAATACGCTCCCAGCGGGTGAAGTCGGCACGATCTGGTTCACTGGTTGTGAGCAGTTCGAGTACCACGGAGACCCGTTGAAGACTGCGGCCAGTCGCGACTCGAATGGTGGTGTCACGGTAGGCGACCTCGGATATCTGGATGAGGATGGTTATCTGTTTCTCAGCGATCGTCGCCCGCATCTAATCATCTCCGGTGGTGTGAACATCTATCCACAAGAGATCGAGGACGCACTCGTGCTGCATCCGCGGATTCTCGATGTCGGCGTCATCGGCCTTCCCGACCAGGAGATGGGTGAACGCTTGGTCGCGGTCGTTCAACCCGTCTCGAAGGACGATGTCGAGGGGTTAGCCGAGGAGCTCCGTGCCTACCTCAGGGAACGGTTGGCCGGGTTCAAGGTCCCCCGCGAGTTTCGGATTGTCGACGAACTACCGCGGACACCAACTGGAAAGCTACGCAAGCATGAGTTGAGGGACCAGGTCATCGCCCCTGAACTCGCTGGCGGCACCGTGCTGACCCAATGGCCCAGAACCTTCGACGGAATCCGAGTAGACGTCAACGACCGTGTCGCCACACTGACACTGGACCGCGAAACGCACCGCAACGCCTGGACCATTCCCATGGTTCGAGCTTTCAGTGATGCCCTCCGCCGCTGTGCTCACGACGATGAAATTCGAGTCGTGGTTCTCACCGGGGCCGGCGACTCGTTCTCCGTAGGCGCGGACCTTGCGGCAGGACTAGAACCCTCTTCTGACACGGCGACGAACCCGTCAGATGTACTCCAGAACTTTTTCACACCACGTGATCTCGACAAGCCCGTCATTGCAGCGATCAACGGCGATGCGATCGGTATGGGAGTCACGCTCAGCCTCCTGTGCGACATTCGCATCGTAGCCATCGATGCGCGCCTGGCAATCCCGATGACCCGTCTCGGGGTCATTCCGGAACTGGGCTCCCACTGGACTCTTCCACGGATCGCGGGCCTGGCAGTCGCCTCAGATCTACTCCTGACAGGTAGACGTTTTTCCGGCGCGGAGGCCGAACGCCTGGGAGTATGCAGTCACGCGGTACCCAGGGGCGAGGTGCTCGAGAGGGCTCTGGAAACGGCCAAGGACATAGCGAACCACACAGCACCTCGTGCCGTCGGGCTCGCCAAGCGACTCATGCTCGATAGCCTGGAGACCTCGTATGGGCCGTCGTTCGCACGAGAGTCCGACTTGTTTGTCGCCCTCGCGCGCGAGCCAGATGCGGCGGAAGGGGTGGGCGCGTTCCTCGAGAAGCGTGCACCGCGCTGGACTGGGAGCGTCAACCGCCTTTTGCCGCAGGTGGGCCCCTCGGACTTTGAGTAGTTCGAGAAACCTGGTTTGGACACCACCTCGCGCGACGCGAGAGCGCGGCGCCGCGTTGGCCACCCGTAGTGGTCCTGCATCAAGGGCGGGGTCGTGGTGAAGGTGGTGATGAACCATCTCGGGTTTCTTGCCGCTCTTATATCGGTGATGGCTCCGGTTCTCGAGCTGACAGATGAGTAGTACGCCGCCTCGAACTCATCCGGAGGGATATATCCGAGCCGACTGTGCAGACGACTGCGTGTGAACCAGTCAACCCACTCCGTCGTGGTGTACTCGACATCCTCGAGACATTTGTCGGGACCCGGATGGAACGGATTGCCCTTGGCAATTACTTGGGTATTGAACAACCCCCGATTGTGCTCTCCGCGAGAGCATAGGTGCGTCCTGAAGACGATTGCGCGGTAGCGATGTAGAAGGCGTAGTCGCGTGATGCTAGCGGACATACCAACCTCCCTATAGGCGGACACGTTCGTCCCTGCTGACGGACAGCTGACCTCCCTGTCGATAAACATGGGGCCGGCGGTGTGTCGGTCCCGAAACAGGCGCCCCTCCGGGGTTTCGCTCGAGGTCTTCGACCACCTCGAGCGACTCCCGCCGGGAGGGACGCATGAAGAAGTCTGACAGGGACATCATGGAAATTCTCGAGGCCTACGACGCCACCGGCAGCGCGCACGGATCCGAAAACGGTCCGCCGCTACGTCACCGCCCGTGCGCCGGGATGCCGGTGACCGGCCCCTCGCGGCGACCGCGCATCATCGACGACCACCTACCCAAGATCGAGGAGTGGGTCGAGCGCAGCAAAGGCAAGGTCCGCGCCGACATCGTCCACGAACGACTCCGCGAGCTCGGGTCGACGGGACTGAACGCACCACCCGGCGCGGTGGCGGATGCGAAGTCGGCGTGGCAGGCCGCCGCACCTACCGGCCTGGGGGCACCTCCCACGCAGTGGGGGAGGATCACCGTACCCGGGGTAATGGATGCAATTCGACTGGGGTGAGGGCCCGAAAGTGCCCGGACAGGACGGGATCGTACGCTCGACCTGTTGTTCTGCCCAGGCTGGCGTGGTTACGCTTCCGTGTGGTGATCCCGGTGTGGGATCAGACCTGGGCGGTTTCGACGATTTGCGGATGGCGCACCGGTATCCCGGCGATGGGGTCGATGCTCACGGTGCGGGGATTGTCGGTCAACGCGTAGGTCGGCACTCCACCGAAGCGACACCGGGCGCGCAGGTCGGCTCCGCGGCTGCAGGTGCTCCACCGCCGTCGGTTCCGGAGTCGGCCCGAGTGACCGCGAGCTTCGCCGGCGTCTTGAAGCACTACGGCGTTTCGGTGGCGATCTGCCCACCCGAAGCCGGGAACCGCAAAGGGTGGGTCGAGAAGACCAATCATAATGGCGCTCAGCGCTGATCGCGCACCCTTCCTGACAACGTCACCGTCGAACAGGCCCCAGCATCGAGTGGACGAGTTCTGCCGGCTGCGGGGCGACACCCTGATGCGGGCCACAGCCGACCCCAAGGCCTCGGAGGCGACCGGGGTGGCCGCCCGAAACACTGACCGCGCGGCCGGCCTGGTCCCGGACGGCGTCGCCGCCGCAGACGTGTTGCACCGCAACCACCGGAACCCACCGGGACCACCACCACGACATCGAGCGAGGTCGAACAGTCGGCCGCAACGGCCTCGAACGGTCATCGACCTGTCCATCTACGAGCGGCTCGCCTGCGGGAGAACGTCGAGGCCACCGAGGCCCGCCGATTCGCCGGACGATTGCGGTTCGCGTGCCTGCCGATCCCGGCGGCGTCGCGAACAATCCACCGCGCCGGCGGGCGGAGAACCCGACGTGGTGGATTGTTCGCGCCCACTCACGGTTCCGGAGTCGAGGTCAGGACAGCTGAACCAGGGTTCCGCCTTCCTTGGTCGTGGTGACCGTAGCGCGGACCCCTGTAGGCACATCCACCAGGCTGGCCCTCCGCTGCGTCGTAGCGGAGACGATCAGTTCTCCGTCCCGGGAGCAAAACTCCCACTCGTCCCCGTCGAACTGCAAGTCATCGTCGTCGGGCAACCCGATCCCCACAGCAGGACCGAGCAGTGCGAACGGCAAAGACTGAACTCCCGCGGCTAACAGCTGCCGATGGGCCTCGGGCCTAGCCCAAATCAGCCGGGTGTCGGAGAAGACCCCCTGAAGGTCGGGCCTACTGTCCGTGATCGCAGCCAGGGTCTCCGGCCACAGTCCGAACACGACCGTGATGGGAAGTCTGTCGAGCATCGCAAGGAAACGGCGGGAGTCCCAACTATGCTGCTCCGCTGGAACGTACGTCGCGCCGATCTCGCGAAAGGCGCGGATGAACGGGCTGGTCCATGGAAGTTCGTGGTTGGGCGTTGTGCACAGGATGTAGTCATCCGAGGTGACGCCCGCGCGCCTTAGAAGTCGCAGAGCCCACTGGAAGTCACGTTCAGCGTCATCCCAGCCCACCTCGTACTCGTATGGCTCACCGCCGAAATCAGTAACGACTATGCCGTAAATGGGGGCTGCGGGGACTTTGCGGATCGCCTCAACCATTGAACGCCGACTCACTGCTTCACCACTCTCGGGAACTTGGCCACACTTGAACTGAACTTGAGAATCTCGTCGACAGTCAACAAAGTGACGTCCACTCCAACCCGGAGTCTCTGCTCGAGGAGAGATCTAACCCGCTCACCCAGGTCGTCAATATCGGCGGTTCGGTCCGGTGCATAACCGACGCGCAGCTCGAGTCGATCCATCTTCGATGCGTACTGCACGATCTGGAACATCCCGTCGCTGGTTTCGCTCAGGGTCTCGATGGCTGCCCAGATGTCGCTGACAAGGACGGCTCGTCCGTCAATCATAGTCTGGTCGCCCATTCGCCCGATTACCCACATCCGAGCATGGTGGCGGCCGAGCGACGATTCCTTCTTGGTTCTGCGGACGAGATCGCCTGACCGGAATCTGATGTATGGCGCGACTCGATTGTCGAAATCAGTCGTCACCAGTTCACC
The DNA here is from genome assembly GCF_044389235.1 of Rhodococcus sp. NPDC019647. Taxonomy (NCBI): domain Bacteria; kingdom Bacillati; phylum Actinomycetota; class Actinomycetes; order Mycobacteriales; family Nocardiaceae; genus Rhodococcus; species Rhodococcus sp. NPDC019647. Next base: position 63,900 of record NZ_JBIRXS010000017.1, read on the forward strand.
AATTTCGTCGTCCCCGACCTCATGGTGAGTCACAGGGTCGATCACCTCAGGAAGGATCGTGTCCTCCCAGAGGTAGAACCCGTCCTGATCCGTGCCTTCCCACGCCAGACCACAATCGCCGGCGCTCGTGAACGTGGCTATCTCCACACCCCAGTCCTCAGTGATCTTTCGCCGGAGTACTGCGCCGAGTGGCTGACCGGAGAAGGACACGTACTTGAGCGACGACAGCATCTCCCGCAGGTCGTAGCGATCCTCGAGAGCCTCGAACTCGAGAATCAGAGGCATCGGCAGCAGCATGTACGCCACGTTGTGGCGCTTGATCACGTTCAGGACCCGTTCACCGTTCCCGATCCAGGTGTCCACAAAGATCGGAACCAGACCCATGGCGTTGTAGAGCGTGTCCCAGTAGTTCTTGAATGTCCCCGCCGGGACGATAATACGATCGCCGGGTCGCAAACCCCACTCCCACTGGTCACGGAGGCACGCAGCAGGGATGGGTGGAATCTCGTCCCAGATCTCCGCCACCGGCTCAGGCTCGCCCGTCGTACCCGAAGTTGTGATGACAGAGGTAAGTTCAGAAGGATCGACACACAGGAGCCCGCCGAACGGATCACCAGTGCGTGCGCGAAACGCGCGAATGTCGTCTTTCGTCATCAGTGGCAGCTTCTCGACGAAGTCGCGAACGGATTTGATGTCGTCCGGCGTGATGCCACTTGCCCCCCAGAACTCGCGGTAGAAGGCTGAACGATCCCAGGCATACTGGACCAACTCCAGGATCTTCTGTTCCTGGTTCGATTCAATCGCAGCACGAGACGCCAGCTCTACCGCTGGCTCCAGCAGTGCGCCGCTTCCATGCCGTCGAGCGCTCACCCTGCCTTCGATGAGTGGGCTACGTTGTGCTGTCAAGATCAACTCCGTCCGTGGGTGCTTAAAGGTCGCGCGCTTCGTCCATCGCACGCGGAGCGGCAACCCCAAACGTAGCGTAGTGTGACGCAAGCAACGATTCAATAAGCATAAGTATCTATCGGATAACGGGTTCGGGCGGCCCCCGCCGAACGTAATTCGGAGTGCTGGAAACCGGTCCCATTGGGTCAATGAGACCTCGCGCAGCACCCGAGATCGACTGTTGTGCAGACTGAGTCAGCTGCCACGCCGCTGCGAGACGGCCGCCGGTCCGGTGAAACCTATCGGGACCCCGAACATCTACGGCGATCAGAATCTCTTCAATTCTCCTCGGGTGCCGGCCCAGGAGGAACGATCGCGCGCCCATATCCCCGGACGGTATGGGAAATCGCGTTGAGCGGGGGAGCGGGGCCAGGTAGTTGGCGACCAGGAAGCGCCTCCTTCCCGGTACTTCCGACAGGTTGAGCCCCGGTGTGCACTTAGCGGATGGGCGTGGGACCGGAAGTGCACGCGCTTTCGGTCGCGACAGGGATCCTCGGCGGCGTCATGGTAAGGCGTTCGAGGTCAGGGTGACCCAGTGAACGAGGACGTCAACCACAAATCGTGGACCTGTGCGAAGGCGAGCACGTGTCACTCCAGGAAGTCGGGTCCCGATTGTCGATGCCGGCCTCGACCGTGCACCCAATGCTGTTTCGTTGCCGACTCAACGGGCGCTTGCACGGCGACATCCGTACCGAAGAAGTAGTACGCAGTCCTGCAACGTCCCGATGTGCTGTCGGTGGTAGAACGCCTGGTGTGCCGCGAGCTGTCGTAAAGCGTGGCCTGGGATTCGCCACCATGTTCATAGGCAAGCGACGACACCGCGGTGTAAGGCCTGCGCTCAGCTGACGACGACCCACAGATTGCGCGGCCCGGGCGGTTTAGTGAACCGACATTCACCGGACAAACATCTACCGTCAAAACGTTGGACATCTAGCCAGCAGTACGACCGCCGTCGATCAAATAGCACTGCCCAATGATGTGGGTCGATTCATCGGATGCGAGAAAGAGCGCCAGCGATGCGACTTCCTCCGGCCGACCCAGTCGCTTCTCCGGTGAACGGGATTGAAGCTCTTCCATAAGCTCGTCTGAGATGCCGTCGAGTATGGGTGTCTGGATGGTCCCAGGGGCGATCGCGTTCACGCGGATTCCCTTGTCTGCGTATTCGTACCCGGCTTGCCTCGTCATCATCACCACACCGCCCTTCGAGATGACGTATCCGGAGGACCCTGGGGTGGCTCGAAATCCGGCGGTCGATGCGGTGTTTACGACCGTTCCACCGCCGCTATCGAGCATGAGGCGGATTCCCGCCTGAAGCACCATGAAAGCACCGCGGACGTTTACAGCGTGCGCTCTATCGAATGCTTCGATCGGGTATTCGTGAAGCGGCACTCCGCTCAAGCCGCCGATGCCGGCGTTGTTCGCCAAGATGTCGAGGCCCCCGAATCGCTTTCGGGCCTCCTCTTCCAGCCGTTGAACGTGTTCCTGGTCGCTTACATCGCACAAGATGGGATTGATCGCGTTCGACTGCGATGCAGTTTCTTTGACACCATCGCTAATGTCAGCCGCGAGAACTTCAGCGCCTTCTGCCGCGAATCGCAACGCGATGGCGCGTCCGATACCAGAACCGGCACCAGTAACGATCGCAGACTTTCCTGCGAGTCGACCTCCCATGTCGAGCTCCCTTCATTTTCAGGTGGCGTCAGGATTGATAGATGTGGACGCCTAACGGCGATGACCTGCCGAAGCGGTTCGGCAGGTCTGTCGACTGAAGTTGCCGGAGCAGGATTAGTCGACTTCACGGATCAGCGAGTCGCGTCTGCCCCTGTTCGCCTTCGAGCCTTTTCTACTGCTTCGGTAGATTCTCGCGAACTGGGATACGCGTTCTGCGCCGCCGTGTCAGTTACTTCGGGCCAATGTTCAAGAATCGACTCGGGTGTCTGGTCGCGGTCGTAATAACCTACGTTTGTGAAAGGAGTGACCATGCCAACCCGACCCGACCCTACGTCGAAATTGGCGCCCGTCGTGGGGCACTGCTCACTGCACAGCAAGGCAACGAGAGGGGACACCAGGCTGGTGGGTGACTCCATTCGCATCTTTTCCGCCCATTCTTCACTCACGTAAGACTCGGCCATTGGCGTAAACGCGGTTGGGCAAATGGAATTAACCATGATTCCGAAGGGCTTGCCGTCGAGTGCAGCCGAACGCATCATGCCGAATATCCCGCCTTTAGTGGCCGAATAACTGATGGAGTTATTCCCGCCCAGCAGGCCGTGGCCTGATGTGGTCATTACGATTCGCCCATACTCCCGGGCGGCCATGATTGGCCACACCGCTCGCGTCACGTAGAATGTGCCGTCCAGTCCGACTTTGCGCACCAACTCGTACTCTTCGATTTCCACATCCAGAAAGCTGGAATACCGACCAATAGCGGCATTATTGACAAGGATGTCGACGCCTCCGCATTGCTCTTCGGTGAAATCGACCAAGCCTTTGGCTCCCGATGGTGTCGAGATATCGTGGTCGCTTGCGATAGATAATCCGCCGGCGCCTCGTATGGCGTCTGCAACTTCGCCGGGGTTCGTCACGTCATTGACGACCACTATCGCACCGCGTGCGGCCAGGATTTCCGCATAGGATCGTCCCAATCCTCGGCCGGCGCCGGTAACGATCGCAACGCGGCCGCTGAAATTGATGTTTCGCAACGGTCTCTCCCTAAGAGGTTCTGCATGTGGGTCAAGATATAATCGCCCGGGAGCGAATCACTCGACCCGGTGGCGTGTAATGGCGGAATATTGTAGGTTCCCCGCGGTTTACAGACTTCCGAGGGCGATCACTGGTGTGAAGAAAGCCAATCTCGGAGGCTTGTGCCGATATCGATCCCGTATGCGGCAGCGTGTTCAGGTCGAGCCGGGTAGCCGACAGCGTCGAGCCAAATCTGCATGCCGGACCAGTACCTGTGGCCCAACCGCTCCTCGATTTCATGTGGAGACGCCGAACAGGCCTTGGTCCGAACCCCGGTAACATCGCCGTAGGTGTCGGCAATCTCCGCAAAGCTCAGTGCGGTGGAGGAAAGCTCGATTTCCGCCTTCGCAAAGCGGGCGGGGTCGGCGACAACAGTGGCAACTGCTTTGCCGAAGTCGTCACCCGAGACCATCGCCAGGGGCGTGGTAATACCACAGGCTACGACGATCTCGCCACGGCTCAGGAAGGGAAACATGTGAGCCACCTTGGGCGCCACGAAGTTTTCCATGAAGAATGCTGGCTTCAGTATGGTCCAGACTGGGAACCCGGCGCTGCGTACGGCGTCCTCGACGGCCTCCTTACTGTCCCAGTAGGCATCTGTCCCACCAGAAGTTGCTTCCGGATGAGACTTTCGCCAGCCCGTTCCGGAGACTGAACTGTGTACAAAGTGCGCGACATTCGAGTCTCTCGCAGCCGTAATCAGGTTGTTCGCTTGATCTCGCTCGGAGGTTGGGTTGACTGGACTCGGGGCGAGCTGGACTGAAAAGACGGAGTCGTGTCCCGCACATGCTGCCCGAAGCGAGAAGCTGTCCTCGAGGTCGCCCTCAATCAGACGTATTCCGGACTTCTCGAGCTCCACGGCAGCCTCGGAACGAGGGTCGCGGACAAGAGCTGACACGGAGGCACCCCCGCGGCTGAGATTACGAGCAACGGACCCGCCCTGCATCCCGGTTGCGCCGGTCACAAGGACCGACCGATTCTTAAGGTCACTAAGATCTACTGTCACAATGACTCCTTCGTAATTTGGCTGTGCCGCAATCATGGCGTCTCCGGAACCTGTCTCCTGAGTGAGCCATGATTTCTGACTCGGCGCCGTCTGCCCTAACAGTAGTTCGTCGCGCCGGTCATATGAGCCCTCCTTGGGCGGATGTTTCCTCCGCGGGTATAGCGTGAACTTAGATACTTTACAGCGTAACGTAAAGGGTTCATTCTGTGAAGGTACCGTCCGAGACTCCTGGAGAGCTGATGACGCACACGACCGCCACCGCGGTGATGACATCTGAACAGCGCGCCGACTACCTCGATCGACTCGATGTCGAGACATTGTCAGCGCTGATGCGCTCCACCTGGACCTGGGACGATCGCGCTGTGCGGCGACAGCTCAGCAAAATCCTGGTCGGTCTCGCTGCGGTGCGCGAACTACGCACCGGAATCGTCGACGGCCCGGCCCCTGTGATCGAGGCCGCAGAGTGCGGTGTACTGGCAACCGCCGGCGAGTTCATCGCCGAAATCCTCGGTCCTCGCCTGCTTGCAGATGCCGGGAACCCCTTTCGTGGTCCGTTCTTGCCGCTGGTGTCGGCGACGGGTGGACTGGTCTATCAGGCAGAGCAGGCGCTGAACGCGATCTCTGTCGAAGTCACAGGTCATGTGATCGAGCGCAACGAGTCCCTGTCGACCATCCTGCCCGAAACTGCCTGGGCTGAGAATTCCTCGTCTGCGAGGGGGCTCGCGCAGGTCGCATACTCGGCCGGCTTCACACTGTCGGCGACCGACTACTTCGCTTCGGCAGGGCTTGCCGCCCAGGCGTACTCCTTGGCGTCCGCATCCAACGGCGATTGTGCCGATCTCCGGAAGGCAACTCTGGCTGTGGCTGAGGAGTCCGGGTCGTGGGACCCGGCACTCGTTCGCGCCGTTGCGTCTCCAGATGGCGACTCCTGGAGGGTCTCCGGTGAGAAATGGTTTGTCCCCAGTGCCCTGGGGTCGGACACGATTCTCACGATCGCACGCACGGTTGGTGGTCCGTCCCTGTACCTCGTCGAAGCCTCAGCCCCGGGAGTGAGTGTCAATTCGCTCCCGACACTTGATGCTGATCGGCCTCTGGCCCGGGTCGGATTCGACGATACGCCCGCGGTGATGATCGGCCGGGAAGGTGCTGTCGGACAGATCATGAACAGTATCGTGGACCGGGCGACGACCGCCCTCGCTGCCGAGCAGGTGGGCCTGGTGGATCGTGGCCTGAAGACGTTGTCGCAATTGCCTCCGTCGTGTGGTGACAGCGAAGCGTGGCGTCGGTACACCCGCGAGATTGCTGCGATGGAAGTTCTGCGATGGAGTGCAACTGCTCTGTTGCTCCGAGCGATTAAGCTCCAGGGAGACAACAGGAGCGGCGAGAGTTCAGTTGCTTCCGCGATGGCGCACATCGGGTGTTCCTCGGCGGCTCGTCGTGTGTTCCGGCGGCTTCAGACGGCCGGCTCGAGCGAGTTCGAACCAGCGGTCGCCCAAGCAATCGGTCTGCGCGTTCAGACGACAGACCTGCTTCTCGGGGGCCCGATTGCGGCGCACGAGAGGCTCCTTGAACGCCTCGGAATCTAATGCGTGTGGTGATGGCGGCACGGGCCTGTACTCGTCGTCTCCGGGGTGCGTGCGGGACGATGAGTACACTATCGCTGTGAATTCGAACGAGCGTTCATCTTCCTCGCGCGCTACGACGGACGCTGTTCGGCGCGGTAAAGGACGCCCGCCGTCGTTGACCGAGGATCAGATCGTCGATGCAGCCCTGACGATCATTCGAGCGGACGGGCTCGATGCGCTCTCGATGCGGCGTCTGTCTCGTGAGCTCGGACGCTCCCAAATGGCTGCTTACTCTCATGTCGCCGACAAGCAGGAGCTTCTCGACCTCGTCGCTCGGCGAACCCTCGCGGAGGTTCGCATCCCTACTGCGGACGATGGGCCGTGGGACACCCGGCTCCGGCTGCTGATCGAGAGGAGCGATGCGCAGCTGCGCCGACATCCTGGGATCGCCAGCCTTCTACTCCAGCGCATGTTGTACTCCGACTGGAGGTTGGTCGACGCGCTGATGGCGATCCTGCTGGAGGCGGGGTTGGAAAAGAGGCAAGTCGTTCTGACGTACGCGATGATCCACACCTATCTGTTCGGGCGTTACCAGGTGGCGTTGGACGCCGTGCCCCAACCCGAAGACCAGGTGGGGGTACCGTCGGCCTTGGCGCAGATCATGCCGTACCTCGACGACTTGCGGGGTGCCGACTACTTCAGTTTCGGTATCGATACCTTGATTGACGGAATCCGAGCCCGCGCTGGTAAGCCCAGCTGAAAGCGGAGACTGGCCGCGCAGAAGGATCCTCCTTAAACGCCTCGCACCCTTCCGGTGCGAGGCGGCAATCGAGTGAATGCCGCCAGCACCTGATGGGCTGACATGTGTGAACCGAGGCCTTCCTGATCCCAGGACCGCGATGATTTCGACGCAGGGAGACGAAGCCAGGCGCGATGTCCTCATGTCCTAGAACGTTGCCGTACCCACTGTGCCCTTGCCGGATACGGCACTCGGCGCGGCTGTACTCGGCTCGGCTGGTGGGAGGTACTGCTGCGGTCACGAGGCTCCCGGCAGCTTGAACGACATCGGCTGTGGGCTACGGGTGGGTCCGGCCCGCGGGCGAAGCCCTTTGGGTCTCCGGCTGGCTGAGCTGCAAAAACGCGGTTGCTACTTTACACTGTAACGTGACGTGGTGCACACTGCTATCAGATAAAGTATCTATCTATATGCGGTTCGACTGGCTTGGAACGCCGGTTGGGCCAGTTGGTGAAGGTCAGTCATCACCTTCGCCGAGATCTGGAGGAACATTGATGCCGCTACAAGACGTCGCCTTGGTGGGTATCTATGCCACTGAGCAGTCTCGAGCACTCCCGCACCGCACGTCGCTGGAACTTGCACAAGAAGCTGTCTTTGGAGCGATCGCGGACGCGGGCCTGAAGCCATCAGACGTCGACGGAGTCGCCGCGGAATGGCCGGGTGCGGGCGGTCGTCCGGGGGAGGGCTCTTTGTGGGCTCGCGCCCTCGGTGGCTCCGTTCGGTGGATTGCCGATTCGCTGCTCGACACGTCCGGCGTGCGGGGTGTCCTCAAGGCGGCCGCAGCGATCAACGCCGGCCTGTGTGACGTCGCGGTGGTCGGCGGAGGCATGGCGGGGATGTTCGGGCCGGGCGCAACCGTCAGCGCAGGAGTCGAGCCGGGGGAGTTCACCGACGTCTGGGGGGCCTACGTCGTCCCTCTCTTCGCCCTGGTTGCGGCCGAGCACATGCATCGTTTTGGAACCACGCCCGAGCAGCTCGCCAGTGTGTCCGCGACAATCCGAAACAATGGTCACACCAACCCGGAGGCGATCATGTTCGGACGGGGACCGTACACCGTTGACGATGTTCTGGCCTCGCCCATGGTGGCTTCGCCCTTGCACCGGCTCGACGTGTGCCTCTCCGGCGAAGGAGGTGCCGCAGTCGTGCTGACATCGATGGCACGTGCGCGGGATCTTCCACACATACCGGTGTCTGTACTTGGTGGATCCATGGAAGCCATCGGGGGACCGTATTTCACGCCTCCCTCCTACAGTGCGGTAGGCAGGCTAGGCGCCGCCGCCGCCGAGCGTGCCTTCGCCATCGCCGACCGGAGCCGTGATGACGTAGACGTCCTGAGTCTCTACGACCCGAATTCGTTTGAGGTCATTCGGCAGCTCGAGGTGCTGGGGTACTGCCCTGAGGGCGAGGGAGGCCGCTACGTAACCTCCGAGTCGATCGGAATCGGCGGTCCTCGTCCGCTAAATCCAGACGGAGGATGCCTCTCGTATGCTTGGAATGGCACTCAACAGATGACGCTGAAAGTGGTCGAGTGTGTCCGGCAGATCAGGGGTACCGCGGTGCATCAAATTCAGGGCGTCGAGACCGCACTGGCCGCGAACGCTGGTTCAGCTGCCGGTCACTACGAGCTCGCCATCTTTGGAAAGGGACCGCGTTGAGAAGCCTTGCTGCAGTTCCTTCCGCTTGGTCGTCCGAGTTCTGGGAGGCCGCGCGAAACCACCGCTTCGTGACTCCACGATGCAACAGAACCGGTCGGTACTTCTTCCCGCCCGAACGATGTGTACCCGGAACGGGCTCCACGGACTGGTCCTACGTCGAATGCCGTGGTACTGGGACGGTCACCACATTCACTGTGGTGCACAGGCCCCTTTCCGCCGACTTCGAGACGCCATATGTCCTTGGCGTCGTCACAGGCGACGAAGGCTGGACGTACCTCACCAATATTGTCGGGTGCCCACCAGAAGCCATCAGTATTGGCACGCGGGTGCGAGTTGTCTTCCACGACGTCGAGGGCACATCGCTTCCGATGTTCACGCCCGTCGAACCCATAGGAGCGTGACATGGTCTATCAACCGACGATCTCCGACATCTGCCGGGAGAACAGTCACAGCTACCCCGCGACCGAGGCGGTTGTCGACGGGGCCACCAGATTCACTTGGCAGCAGTTCGATCTACGGGTCGATCGTGTGGCACACGTGCTGGCGCAGTCGGGTGTCTCGCACGGCGACCGCATTCTCTGGTTGGCGCAGGGGTCGTTCCGTTTCCTCGAGTTGTTGACCGCTGCCGGGCGGCTGGGAGCAATGATCTGCCCCGTGAACTGGCGTCAGCCGGCTGAAGAGATGGCGTTCGTCATCAACGATCTCGAGCCGTCAGTTGTCTTCTGGCAAGAGGAAGAGATCGGCGAGGCAGTAAAGGCCGCCCGGCAGGCCGCGCAGTTCGACGCGACCTGGATTCAACACGACGGCACCGGGCCGGATGGCTATGAGGCGAGAGTCGCTGCAGCGCCGCCAATTTCAGCTCCGAATGCAGATGTTAGCCCCGACGATGCACTGCTGGTGATCTACACCGCCGCAACCACTGAGCGCCCGCGCGGTTCGATGCTGAGCCATCGCAACCTCATCTCCATGGCACTGATGACCGGTGATATTACGGGCGCTGCTCACGATTCGATATTCCTGAACTCGGGTCCGCTGTTCCATACCGCCAACTTCCAACTCGAATCTCTGCCGGTATACGTGCGGGGCGGGACCAACGTCTACACACCCCGTGTCGATGCCGCCAACGTCCTGCAAATCATCGCCGATGAGAAAGTGACCTCCGCCTTCCTCATGCCCCCCACCATTGCGGAGATCAAGCAGCTCAACAGGGAGGCCCGACTCGACATCTCCACGCTGAGAGCCGGTGCGTTCGGATCGATGTGGGGCGACGACCTGCCTGCCGACACATCACCATGGGGACAGCGCCCCGGCGGCTACGGACAGACAGAGCTGACCGGCTTGGCCCTCCTGAAAGCAATCGGACCGGATTGCCTCGGCAACGCGGGTAGACCCTTCCCGGGGACACAAGTGAAAATTGTGGACCCTGCAGGGGCGGCGGTACCGGACGGCGAGATGGGGGAGATCGCGATTCGTGGGGACACCGTCCACAGCGGGTACTGGAACCGCTCGGAGACGAATGCTGCGCGGTTCCTCGACGGTGGATGGTGGCGAACGACAGATGCCGGCCGACGGGAGCTCGACGGATCCGTGTCCTTTCTCGGCACCCTGATCCGGGTAATCAAGTCCGCGGCCGAGAACATTTACCCACCGGAGGTCGAGGGCTGTCTGAAAACCCATCCCGCCGTGAAGACAGCCGCAATCATTGGCGTACCTGACCCTGTCTTCATTCAATCCGTCAAGGCAATCGTCGTCTTGAAAAACGGTGAGTCGGTTTCTGAAGGCGAGCTGCGGGAGTACTGCAGGACACGCATAGCCTCCTACAAGAAACCCAAGTTTGTGGAGTTTGTCGACTCGATCCCGACGGTCGGCGGTGCCATCGACTACGACGCGCTCGATACCGCCTTTGGGGGCGGCGGTTACCCGGGCGAGTCCGACATTACGAAGGCGAAGGTCTGATCTCCGGCTCACGTTTTGATCCGGGGTCATCCCTAAACGGCCAGTGTGGAGGCGCTCGTGAGTTGGATCCATTTTTCGGATAGTTGTCAGCGTTTTTCAAGTTCAAATTTCAGACTCACATCACAGGCCCGCATGCGCGTGGCGAAAAATCTTTTCACCTCCGTTGCGGATCGTCACAGACGACTGCTGATGTCCAGAACAGGAGCGAACGAATGAAGCACTCAGACGGAGAGCCGGTGCACTCATCACAGCGTACCCGGGTTCACGAAAACATCGCCGCCCGTCTTGAAAATCTACCGGCCCGCGGTAGATCGAGGATGGTGGTTGTGGTCGCTGCCCTAGCCGTATTCTTTGATATTGGTGACGGTGCCTCGCTTGGGCTCGTCGCTCCGACGTTGCGGGATGCTATTGGGCTGACCACTACCATGTTCGCTCTCACGATGTCCGCGACCTTTATCGGGTCCTTCCTTGGCGCTTCTATCGGTGGCTATTTGTCGGACAGATATGGTCGAATTCGATTCTTTCGTTTGGCATTGGCTATCACGACGCTCTTCACTCTGGCGCAATCTGTCATCCAAACGCCGGTTGAACTGGTCATTCTTCGCTTCCTTGCGGGGATCGGAATCGGATCACTATTCGTTGTCGCGTTGATCTATCTCGTTGAGATGAGCCCACCGTCTCGAAGGACTGCGCGCACAGCGATTGTGGCAGGCATTGGTGTAGGAGGCTCGGCCGTTTTCGCAACGTTGGCTCGACTCATCATTCCAGTCGGGCCCGAGGGCTGGCGTCTCGTGTTTTGTATCAGCGCCTTGGCGATCCTCTTGTACATTCCGTTGCGACTGCTCCCCGAATCCCCGCTGTGGTTGGTTACGCGTGGGCGCCTGGACGATGCAGAAGCGGCAATGACCTCGCTGGAACGAAACTCGGCCGTTTCCTCAACGCAATCGCCGGCACTCGCTACCCGCGAAGAAGTTTTCACCTCGGACGCGGCAGGTTCGACTGCCACGGAATCGGTGAGTGCAGAACCTGATACCGTAGATATAGCTGGTGGGGAACCAGTTCGACTGACACGCGGACCCCTACTCGTCTCCCTTGTTCTGGTGTCGGTGATGTTGATGCTCTATTCGACCGCGGGGCAGTCGTTCTCCATGTGGCTTCCCACGATTCTTGATGCTCGGGGATTCGACTCCTCATTGGCGCTCACAGTCACCGCCGCGTCGTTGTACGGAGCGCCACTGGGTTGCGCAATTGTGTACCTGTCCAGTCGTTTTGTTTCGCGGTGGACGATGATGTTTGCAATGGCCGCGCTGGCCTGCATCAGTATCGTCGTCTTCTTTGCATCAGATGCGACGTCTGTCGTAATCGCTTCTGCATTCGTGGTGATGGCGGTGAGTGGTGGCTACTCGCCACTGACCAACGTGACAGCCGGCGAGGAGTTCCCGACCTCTGTGCGAGCGAGTGGAATGGGCTTCGCCCACTCGACGACCCGAGTATCAAATGCTGTCGCTCCTTTCTGGCTTGCTATGGTGCTCAATTCGGGCCTGTTCGTACTTGGGTCGTTCCTTGTCGGCCTGTGGGCCGGAATTCTGGCCGTGGTGTCCATGCTGCGGGCTCGCCACATCGCAGCGCAACGACGTGCGTCGAAACAGCAAGATGTCGATGCGTTTTCAATTGTTGCTGGGGGCGGCAAGTCGCTCAATTAGGGCCGCACCATATTTTCTGGACGTAACTTCTGCTGACCGAATCGGTGAGGGTCTTTATCTTGAAGTTGCTGGTCTTATCCCGGCTTCGCCGGCGGATACTTACGCACCGGCGCGAGGAATGGAGCCCGAGGCTTGGAAGATGGCCCAATCAGAACCAACCGATATAGAATCACACTGGAAGGATTTACTGAACATGACGACTCCTACCCGCGCGTTCGCCGAACGATACGTGGAGTTCACCAATGCCGGCCAATACAACCGGCTTGCATCCTTGTTCGCAGAAGATGCAGTCTTTCTCGCTCCGAAGGGGCGCGAGCTGCGAGGACGGGAACAAATTAGCTCGTTTTACGAGAATTTCCTGCCCTCCATCAAGTCCAGACTCCGACTCGCCAGCTTCGTCGAGCAGGGCGACATGTGCGTCTACGAGTTGGATGCGCAGATCAACGACGAGACCGAGTACTTTTTGAGTGCCATCGACCACGCGACGCTCGACGGCGACGGTTTGGTCAAACGTTTCGTCGTGTACACGCGGGAGACTGGTCGATAGCCGGCGCCTTCGACGGAGTGGTCGGGCGGGCTGTGTCCCGTGCGCGGTCTGCGAACCGGCTTTGCGATGGAATGGTGGCGGTTGGTGAGCGCGGACTGTTGTAAGGGCGTCTTGGTCGACGACGAGACAGCGCTTCCGAAGAACAAAATGCGCTCGGCGGTGCCCGACAATATTCGGTACGGCGAATTGCGAACATCCCGGACGGAGGCTACACCTACGCCTCCGTCCGGTCGGGCGTTTATCGACCGTGATTCGTATCTGCGAGCCCTGGCCTGAGGACCGCAGCGATGCCGTGCCGCCGGAAAGCTGGTGACTTCGCCTGCCTGACGATTCTGCGGGGTCCTCCAGGGAAATCACCAACGGTGTACGCGACCTGAATCACCCTTCATGCAAGCAAGAACCAGAGTTCCCCAGCATGGGCTGCAGACCAACGGTTAGTGCCCAGATCAAACTGCACGCCTCATCCTGTGCCAAGCATGCACGCCGCTGATCAAGGAGTACGAATGAGTGAAAGTCCACCAGCGCCCACCTTCCCGGCGCCAACTCCCGCCCCATCACCGATGCGAATCGGGCTGGTCGCGGAAACCGTCAAGGCCGAGACGCGGGTCGCGCTCACTCCGGAGGCGGTGCGCAAGATCGTAAGCCTCGGCTATACGGTGACCGTGGAGTCCGGGGCGGGGGAGCGAGCCGGATTCGACGACACCGCCTACCTCGACGCTGGTGCCGAGATCTCGGCAAGTCCTGTGTGGGACGCGGACGTAGTGGTGATGATCAACGCCCCGCAGCCCGACGAGATCACCGCACTGCGTGCCGGCAGTGTCCTGATCGCGATGCTCGCCCCGGCGCTCGATCCTGAACGCCTGGCTGCGTTGGCCGAGCGGGGAGTCACCGCACTGGCGATGGACGCGGTACCGCGCATCTCGCGGGCGCAGTCGATGGACGTGCTCAGCTCGATGGCGAACATCGCCGGCTACCGCGCCGTGGTCGAGGCTGCACACGCCTTCGGCCGATTCTTCACCGGTCAGGTCACCGCGGCGGGCAAGGTCCCGCCCGCGAAGGTGCTCGTTGCCGGTGCCGGCGTGGCCGGGCTGGCCGCGATCGCGACCGCGAACAGCCTCGGCGCCGTGGTGCGAGCCACCGACCCGCGGCCCGAGGTCGCCGATCAGGTCAAGTCGCTGGGCGGCGAATATCTGGCTGTCGAGGTCGCTCAGGAGAAGAGCGCCGACGGCTACGCGAAGGCGACGTCGCACGAATACGATAGACGCGCATCGGAAATCTACTCTGAGCAGGCCGCAGACGTCGACATCGTGGTCACAACCGCCCTGATCCCGGGCCGTCCGGCCCCGAGGCTACTCGACGCCCAGCAAGTCGCCTCCATGAGACCCGGCAGCGTGATCGTCGACATGGCGGCCGCGCAGGGTGGCAACGTGGCGGGCACGGTCGCCGGTGAAATCGTCGTGACCGACAACGGGGTCACGATCATCGGCTACACCGACCTACCCGGCCGACTACCCACCCAGGCCTCACAGCTGTACGGCACGAACGTGGTCAACCTCCTGAAGCTGCTCACCCCGGGCAAGGACGGGCACATCGTGCTCGACTTCGAGGACGTGGTGCAGCGCGGACTGACCGTCACCCACCAGGGTGAAACGCTCTGGCCGCCGCCGCCGGTATCGGTGAGCGCCGCCCCCACGTCGGCTGCACAAGCCGCCGACACCCAGGTCGAACCAACGCCGAAGAAGGCCCCGTCGCCGTGGGCGCGAGCATCAATGGGGATCCTCGGAGCGATCGCGTTGTTCCTGGCCACCGCATTCGCGCCTCCTCAACTGGCCGGACACCTGACGGTGTTCGTGCTGGCGGTGGTGATCGGCTTCTATGTCATCGGCAACGTCCACCACGCCCTGCACACGCCATTGATGTCGGTCACCAACGCCATCTCCGGAATCATCGTGGTCGGTGCCATCGTGCAGATCGGCACCGGCGGCGCGAATGCCGGCGGGGAACTGGTCACCGGGCTGGCCGCGTTTGCCGTGTTGCTGGCCGCCATCAACATCGTCGGTGGCTTCGCGGTGACCCGCCGCATGCTGTCGATGTTCTCGAGGAGCTGAGAATAGGTATGAGCGTTTCGACGTGGACTGCGGCGGCCTATCTCATCGCCGCCCTGCTATTCGTGGTCAGTCTCGCGGGGCTGTCCAAGCACGAAACCTCCCGCTCAGGCGTGGTAGTCGGTGTGGTCGGAATGATGACCGCGCTGGTCGCCACCGTGCTCACCGCACTCGACTCGGCGTCCGGTCTCGGAATCGCCCTGCTCCTGATCGCATTGGTGGTCGGCAGCGGAATCGGGCTCTGGCGGGCCCGGGTCGTCGAGATGACCGGCATGCCGGAGCTCATCGCGCTGATGCACAGCTTCGTCGGCCTTGCCGCGGTGTTAGTGGGCTGGAACGGCTTCCTCGAAGTCGAGAGCGGCCACACCGAACTGGCCGGTTCCCTGCTGGGGATCCACCACGCCGAGGTGGTGATCGGGGTGTTCATCGGCGCCGTGACGTTCACCGGCTCGATCGTCGCCTACCTGAAGTTGTCGGCACGGATCCCGTCGACGCCGCTGCAGCTGCCGGGGAAGAATCTGATCAACCTCGCTGCGCTGACCGCGTTCGTCGTGCTCACGGTGATCTTCGTGAATGGCCCTACCCTGTGGCTGCTCGCCGCAGTGACGATCCTGGCGATGCTCCTGGGAATCCACCTGGTCGCCTCGATCGGCGGCGGCGACATGCCCGTGGTCGTGTCGATGCTCAACAGCTACTCCGGCTGGGCCGCAGCGGCATCCGGTTTCCTGTTGGCCAACGACCTGCTGATCATCACCGGCGCACTCGTCGGGTCCTCGGGCGCGTACCTGTCCTACGTGATGTGCAAGGCGATGAACCGGTCGTTCCTCTCGGTCATCGCCGGCGGCTTCGGAGCACCCACCTCCTCCGGCGGGGCGAGTGTCACCGGTGAGCACCGGGAGATCAACGCCGACGGGGTCGCCGAGTTGCTGGCGGGCGCCAAATCGGTTGTCATCACTCCCGGCTACGGCATGGCCGTCGCGCAGGCGCAGTACCCGGTCGCGGAGCTAACTCGTCGCCTGAGTGAGCAGGGCGTCGAGGTCCGGTTCGGAGTACACCCGGTGGCCGGTCGGTTGCCCGGCCACATGAACGTGCTGCTCGCCGAGGCACAAGTGCCCTACGACATTGTCTTGGAGATGGACGAAGTCAATGACGATCTCGCCGACACGGACGTCGTCCTTGTCATTGGGGCCAACGACACGGTGAATCCGGCCGCCGCCGAGGACCCTGCCAGCCCCATCGCTGGAATGCCGGTGCTGCGGGTCTGGGAGTCCGCCGACGTCGTGGTGTTCAAGCGATCCATGGCCACCGGATACGCGGGCGTGCAGAACCCCCTATTCTTCCGGGACAACACCCAGATGCTGTTCGGTGACGCCAAAGAGCGTGTGCAGGACATCCTCGTCGCCCTGAAGACCCACGCGAAGGTCTGAACAACCTCGGAATTTCTTCGAAACCTCGCTGCGGCAGTGTATGTCGGCAGTGAGGGTCTCGACCAGGCGGTCGGTGCTGCGCCAGAGTGGGGGCCGTGCACCGACCACCTCGTCGTCGAGGGCCCGTCCTACCGTCTACGCACCCGATCCGGCCGTGTCCCGATTGACAGCTCAGAAGGCCAGGTCGATGCCCGATGACACATTCGGGTGGTCCCATGTTCGTGGCAACGAGGTGGTCCCATCACCCTGGCAAGCGACACGATCGCGGGCCTGAGTGATCGTGCTGGTTGCTTGCCCGTGTCCCAGGACATTATTGGGAACCCGTCTGGCTCTGCTGCGGATGCGGTTGCGTTGCGGAGTTCTTCTGCTGCCGTGACCGCGTTGGGCGACCTTCACCGGGCAGGCGCGCACGTTCGTGCCTGAGCGTGCAGATCGACTAATGGGCGGACGGCCAACCCTGATGTCCGCGGATTAGCCACCGCAGGAGAGATATTCGGCTGGAGTAGCTCCTTCGCCCGACGTAGAGCGTGATACCCCGAGCCGTTGAACGTCGGCGTCCGGGTTCACGATCACGATGACATAGGTGTTGGGGGCCGCACCTCGGGTATGCGCCCAGCGGATTCCGCGACCTATTTCACAACCGGATTCGTTCATTGCAGCACTGCAGCAACGTCACCCGCGGGATCGATGCACTTTCAAGCCACAAGAGCCCGCATAGGTTCGAGTTTCGAAGAGTGCATCGACTAATCGTCGCCAGCGGATCCCCCGTTCATCGGGCAGCTCCACTTCCCGGGGATATGGTGCGGAACAACTCATACTTTACAGCGTAACGTGATGTAGTGCACACTACCCTCTGACGAGGCCGTGTTCGGGAAACTACCGATGCCTGCCTCGGAACCCATTACGCTTCTACACTTCCAGGCTGGAGCCCAGCATGCTCACCCATTTTTTCCATGGCGAGACGGCAGAGCGGAGACCGCAATGGCCGCGCTGATACTGAGGAGGCTCGGGGCCCTGATCCCCGTGATGTTGTTGGTGTCATTCGTCGTCTTCATGCTGTCGACGCTTATTCCCGGTGACGCGGCCGCTGTGTTGGCCGGCGGCGATAACGCTACGCCGGAGCGCATCGCCCAAGTTCGTGCAGAGTTGGGTTTGGACCAGCCTTTGCCGGTTCAGTACTGGGACTGGCTGCGTCACGCGATTGTCCTGGACTTCGGTGACTCGCTGGTCGACCGGCGCTCCGTGACCGGGACCATCCAAGATCGGTTCCCGGTGACACTGACGCTCGCGCTCGCCGCGATCGCGTTTGGTGTGGTTGTCGGCGGTGTGGCCGGATTTGTGGCAGGCAAGCGGCCAGGCAGTGCACGCGACCGATTCGCAACGGTCGGCTCCAGCATCGGTATGGCGGTCCCCAACTTCTGGCTCGGAATGCTTCTCATCTCGGGGTTGTCTTTGCAGCTCGGATGGTTCCCACCAGGGGGTCTCCCGATGTTCGGTGAAGACCCCGTCGGCTGGGCCCGGTCGCTGGTGCTGCCGGCCATCGCGCTGGGGCTGCTCCCTGCGGCGATCATCATGCGGCAATTGCGGGCATCGCTGGTTGACGTCATGGGATCGCACTACGTCCGCACTGCCTGGGGCAAGGGTGGGGGAGCCGCCCGCGTCGTCGGCAAGCATGCATTGAAAAACGCGGCCATGCCGACAGTTACGGTGCTGGGTCTGACCATGGGATCGCTCATCGGAGGCTCCGTGTTGGTCGAGCAGATTTTCAGTATTCCCGGTCTCGGCACCCGACTACTGCAGGCCGTCCTCGACTCCGACTTGCCAATGATTCAGGGCATTGTGGTCTTCTTTGCCCTCATCCAGGTGCTGCTCATGCTCCTGGTCGACATCGCCTACAGTTTCCTCAACCCGAAGGTGCGTGCGTCTTGACCGGTCAGACACGTGAAGTCGTCGACGTTACGGACGCCATTGCAGCACCGCCGGCCGAACGTGGCAGCCGCGGTTCGTCGGGGCCACTCGCGAAGGCCATGCGACGATTCAGGAAGAACAACGCGGCGATGCTTGGCCTTGCCTGGCTGATCGTGATCGTTGCCTGTTCCATATTCGCCCCTCTCATCGCCCCCCACGATCCAGCGACCCAAGACTCCGTTCCATTCCTGGGTCCGTCATCGGACCACCTCTTGGGCACCGACGAACTCGGGCGGGATGTCTTCAGCCGACTGGTGTACGCATCGCAGGTTGCCCTGCAGGCAGCGTTCACGATCGTGGGTCTGGCGCTTATCATCGCGCTCGCTCTGGGTTTGACGGCTGGATACGTGGGCAAGAAATTCGACTACAGCGTCATGCGCGCGATGGACGCGCTCTCTAGCTTCCCTCCGCTGGTCTTCGCGATCGCCATCGCCGCAATGCTCGGCGCGAGTCTGGGAAGCACGACAATCGCCATCGCGGTCATCTTCGTCCCCGGACTTACCCGCCTAATTCGTGCCCAGACGCTTGCGGTCAAGGAGGAGACGTTCGTCGAAGCCTCACGTGCGATCGGAACCCGCACCCACACCATCCTGATGCGCAGAATTCTGCCGAACCTGGCGTCACCCTTGATCGTCCAGGTCACCGTGCTCCTCGGTGCCGCGCTGCTGGCCGAAGCATCGCTGAGCTTCGTCGGGCTGGGCGTGCAGCCACCCGATCCCAGCTGGGGTCAGATGCTGCGACGCGCATACGATGCGATCTTCGCCCACCCGTGGCAGATGCTGGCGCCCGGAATTGCGATCGCCCTGACAGTCCTCGCCTGGAACGTCATCGGGGATGGGCTGCGCGACTCCCTGGGCCACCAACCAGTGAAGGCGCCTCGCGCCATCCGACGGGGGGCGGGGCTGGGGGTCACGTCGGTCAAGGAGAATCGGACCGCCACCAAGCAGCCGTCGTCGAGTGCGGTGCTCTCCGTCCGTGATCTCGAGATCCGCTTCGCTACGGAATCGGGAGCGGTCACCGTGGTTGACGGCGTGAGCTTCGATATCGAGCCGGGCGAGATCGTGGGGCTGGTCGGCGAGAGTGGATGTGGCAAGTCCATGACATCGCTCGGCATCATGCGGCTGGTTCCCACGCCGCCGGGATGGATCGAGCGCGGATCGGTGACTTTCGACGGCCGCGACCTCACTTCGATGTCGGCCAGGGAATTGCGGTCGGTCCGCGGCAAGGACATCTCGATGATTTTCCAGGACCCGATGTCCAGCCTCAACCCCGCATTCACCATCGGCAATCAACTGACTGAAACCGTGCGACTCCACACCGACCTGACCGCGAGTGCGGCCAAGACCCGCTCAGCTGAATTGCTCGACATGGTTGGCATCTCCGACCCGCATGTGCGCCTTGACCAGTACCCTCACCAGCTCTCTGGCGGCATGCGGCAGCGAGTGATGATCGCCCAAGCTCTAGCGTGCGAACCGCGATTGTTGATCGCAGACGAACCAACCACAGCCCTGGACGTGACCATCCAGGCAGAAGTGCTCGATCTGTTGCGCTCGCTGCAACGAGAGCTCGGCATGTCGATGATCCTCGTGACCCATGACCTCGGGGTCGTGGCGGACATCTGTGATCGGGTGGTGGTGATGTACGCCGGTCAGGTTGTGGAGCAGGCACCGGTTGACGAGCTCTTTCGGCAACCCAGGCACGTGTACACCCAAGCACTGATGAAGGCGATGCCTCAGCTTGCTGGGCGTGGGGAAAGGCTCACCGCGATCCCCGGAACGGTGCCGCTGCCGTCCGCGTTCCCGGAGGGATGCCGATTCGCGCCGCGCTGTCCGCACAGCCGTGTCGAGTGCGACCGACCGATGCAGTTGACGCAACCGGAACCTGCGCACCAAGTCCGCTGCATCCGCTCCGACGAGCTGCTGGAGGTCGTCTCCTCATGAATGACAATGTCCTCGAACTTCACGATGTGCGAAAAACCTTCACCGTCGACAAGAACCTGATGGGGCGAGGTACCCGGCACGTGACGGCCGTTGCCGGCGTCAGCTTGTCGCTCAGACCAGGGCGAACGCTGGGGCTGGTAGGAGAGTCCGGTTCGGGAAAATCCACCCTTGGTCGGTTGGCCCTGCGGCTGGATGCGCCCACGAATGGCCACGTCATGTTCGACGGTAAGGAGATCACTTCCCTCCGCGGTGCGGCGTTACGTGCATTGCGGCGTCAGATGCAAGTCGTCTTCCAGGATCCCTACTCGTCCTTTGATCCCATGGCCACCGTGGGGTCCAGCGTCGCAGAGCCGTTGCGGACCCACCAATTACTCCCGCGGTCCGCTCATCAAGATCGAGTCGCTGAACTACTGGCCACCGTCGGCCTGCAACCGTCTCATGGGCAGCGCTATCCACAGGAGCTCTCGGGTGGACAGTTGCAGAGGGTTGCCATCGCGCGTGCTTTGGCCTGTGGGCCCAAGCTGCTTGTGCTCGACGAGCCGGTCAGCGCGCTCGACGTTTCCACGCAGGCGGACGTCATCAATCTACTCACCGACCTTCAACGCGACCGACATGTCGCCTATCTTTTCATCGCACACGACCTGGCCGTCGTGCGACACGTCAGTCACGACATCGCGGTCATGTACCTGGGACAAGTAGTGGAATACGGGTCCGCAGAGGAGGTTTACACCCGTCCTCGCCATCCATACACGCAGGCACTGCTCTCCGCGATCCCGGTAGCAGATCCCGCGGTGCAGCGGGCTCGAGAGCGGATCGAGCTGAAAGGCGAGATTCCCTCGCCTGCGAACCCGCCTCAGGGCTGCCGATTCCATACCCGTTGTGCTCATGTCATGGAAATCTGTCGGACAGTCGAGCCGGAGGCGTATGTTGGGCCCGCCGGTGTGATGGCACGCTGCCATCTGCACACACATGGCCCTCAACTCGCTGGGCGATCCGTCACCGACCTCCCCATGCCGCAGCCGGCACCCAGCTCCGGGCGAGCATAGGAATACGGGTGTTCACTCGCAGGTCAGAGGGTCACGAGCCGAGCCTTCACTCACATCACCACCGCCCCAGGAATGCTTTCGCCGCTATGAATTTTTCTCTTACCAGGAGGCCAGCAAGGATGAGACGTCATATCACCGCCCTAGGAATCGGGCTGCTCTTAAGTTTCGCCATGTTGTTGTCCGCGTGCGGATCCGGCAGCAACGCAAGCTCCAGCGGAGAATACGATCCCGACGGAGTGTTCGTCCGGGGTGTCGACCTGACATTTCAGGGAGGCATCAGCTTCGATCCAGCCACCATCGGGCCCGGTTGGTACGGATACGTTTATCCGGTGACGAACTCGTGGCTGAAGATTGACGAAAACGGCGAGTACGTCATGGATCTTGCAGAGGAAGTTACTGTCGCCAACCCTACGACGGTCAGCGTGACCATGCGCCCCGACCTGAAGTTCAGTAACGGTGAGACGCTGGACGCGCAGGCCGCCATAAACAGCATCAAGCGCACCATAGAGGCTCAGCCCCCAGGGTTGCGCTTGTCGGAACTCAAACTTGTCAACTCGATGACAATAGACTCGCCTACCAAGTTCACCATTCAGCTGACCGAGCCGAGAATGGCATTGTTCTACCCACTGTTGGCGGACGCCGAGACCGCCCCGGTGTCGCCGAAAACCATCAGCGCGCCAGGCAATCACAACGGAGATGTCATCACTGCGGGTCCATTCAAGCTGGAATCGTTCGAACCGGGTGCCAGAGTGCGAATGGTCAAGAACGACTTGTACTGGAATGCGGACAACGTTAAGTTGGCGGGCATCGAATATCGGCACATCGGCGACGGGGCAGCCGGGATGAACGGGCTGCGCGGCGGCACCATCGATTTCGTCGCCGGTCTCAACCTGGTCTCGGAATCTGATGCGTCCGCGTTGGGTGGAGCCTTACAGGGCTATTCCAACCGCCTCCCCGGCACGGACTCTGCATTGTTCTGCATGCGAGAGGGCGAGCCGCTCGGCGACCTCAGGGTGCGCCAGGCCCTCAACTACGGCACGGACCGTGACAGGGTCAACGAGTTGTACACGGGCGGGAAGAGCGAGGCGGCTGTGGGTCTCGTGCCGAGTGGTCACCGGTTGTTCGCGGAGGACCTCGCAAACGCCTACCCCTACGACGTTCAGAAAGCCAAGGACCTTCTCGCAGACGCCGGCTACGCCAACGGCCTGAATCTCGAGGCCGTCGTTATGCCGAACGAGTCCAAGCACTTCGAGATTCTGCAGGCCCAATGGAAGGAGATCGGCGTTGACCTTCAGCTCACCGCCGCAACTGACCTCAATGAGCAGTGGTATCAAGCAAAGGGAGCGAACGGAGAGGTGGCGGGAGTGCCCATGCTCCGCGGGATCCCGGGAACGTTCTTCCGCTTGTTGACCAGTGACGCCGTCTCCAACGCTTGCTCGTACCCGGTGCCCGCGCTGGACACGTGTGCCGAGGCTCTGGCCGCGCTGGACCCGGCGAGTGACGAGTTCGTTGCCAAGGCGGTGGAGTGCCAGGAGATTGCATTCAAGGATTCTGCGCTCACCGTGAACACGATCTTCATCCTGGATAACGGTGGCTACAACAAGAGCCGGATCGGTGACTTGCCTATGCAGAGTGATCCACTCGGGCAAAAGCAGCCCGACGTGACGAAGTTGTACATGACGAGGTAGTCGTACGCACATACTGCAGGTGGCCCGCGTCAGCATTGGCGCGGGCCACGCTGCGTGTGAACCGCGAATCATGCCCGACCGGGCGCAGGACAGTGCGAAGTCAGATTTTTGATCAACACGGCAGTCGCCGAGGTGCTATGAGCAGAACAGCGTGACCGCGTTACGCTCACCGAACAACGTCACGGGCGAGCGCACCTTGGAAGTCGCCGGAGTGTGTGTTGCAGTTGGGCACGATTTGCGCGACCCGTGTCGATCGAATCCATCGACACGCCGTCACTGCCTCGGTCAGTGGCTGCTCCGCGATGAATGATCCACTCACAAGGTGTACGGGGCAGTCGACGCCTGGATCTGTTCGAGGAATTCGGGTGGGACGGCAGGCCACTCCGGCTGCCAGTCGCCGGCCAGTTGATCTGCCCGCAGATCTGCGGAGAGGGCGACGACGAGCGGTCCACCGTCGGGGAGAATGCGGCGAAGACCCCGGACGGCGCAGATGGACGCCACGGAAGCGAGTACTTTCTTGGCCTCGTCTTCGCGGCCCGCCGCGGCAAGGCACGCCACCAGCAGTCGATCGGCCAGGAGCAGCGCCCGTCGGCGTCCGCTGCCCTCCAGCCTGCCGGTCCACTCGTGCGCCCATGTGCAGGCCAGCTCGATGTTCTCCTGGGAACGGGTGGCGAGGAGGAGACGGATGGCGGTGGCTTCTTCTACCTGCGCTGTGATCGAGTTCAGCCCGTGCACCGGTCGGCGCCGCTCTGCATAGGTGATCGGTGTGGCTGCTCCGAGTGCGGGATGGGCGGAGATCCCCAATCTTCGGCGCTCGTTCTCCACGCGGGCCTTCAGGCGCGGAAGTCGATGCGCAGTGGCGATTTCGTAGCCTTCGTGCAGCCGGCGGGCGGCTTCGTCGCGGTCATTGCGGAGTGCCTTGATATGGGCCCCAGTGACGTACCGGGCGATCTTGAAGTCCACGCCGCCGCTTTCCGCGCCGAGGCGGTACCCGTCGTCGAGAAGCTGCTCCGCCTCGTCGAGTTCGCCCCGCTCGTAGAGGAGCTCGCCGAGAAGGGAACCCGCGAGCCGGCCCGAGGGCGCGTGCACTCCGCCGGCTTTCCGCGCGCCACCCCTTGCCTTGCGGAAGCGCTTCTCCGCCTCGTCGACGTCGAGTTCTTCCTGCGCGCAGATGCCGACGTAGCATTCACCGTGAACCATGTTGTGCGGTCCCTTGTTCCGCTGGTAATAGGGTTGGGCGCGTTCCTGCAGCCGTCGCGCTTCGGCGAAGTCGAATCGATACACCGCGGCGAAGGTGGCGACGTTGGAAGCGGCCGACACCACCCAGGGGTGCAATGATTCCGGCTGGGCGAGGCTCTCGGCGACGAGTTCGTCGATGTCGTCGATCCGGTCGGCGCGCAGTTCACCGACCCCGCGGACAGCACCGATCTCGGCGCGGAGATCCGCGATGTCCCCCGCGTCGAGTTCGCTGTGTTCAAGGGCACGCTCGGCCAGTTCGAGGGCCCGCCGCGCCGGATCCATGCGGCTCAACATCATGTCTGCCCAGGCCACGGTGATCTGCAGTCGGGCACTGCGCTGCACCAACCGCGGCGGGAGCTTGCCGACCAGGGAGAGCAGTGTCGCGGTCTGCGAATGCTCGAAGAGCGACAACCCGTCGGCCTCAACCAACTCGACGGCCCGTTGTTCGTCACCGGCCGCCAGAGCATGATCGACAGCCTCCCGGAGCAGTCCGTGGTTGCAGAACCAATCCGACGCTGCCCGATGAAGTTCCCGAAGACGTTCGGGCTGATCGCGTTCGAGCCTTCTGCGGAGAAATTCGGCGAAGAGGGTGTGGTAGCGAAACCACGTCCGCTCGTCGTCGATGTGACGGAGGAACAGATCCCGGTCCTCCGCCTCCTCGAGCATGGCCTGCCCCCGCGCCGTGTCTGCGAGGGTGCAGGCGAGGCGTCCACAGATGCGGTCGGTGATCGACGTGGCGAGCAGAAAGTCGAGCATCGCCGGTTCGAGGGTGTCGAGGACGTTCTCGGCGAGAAATTCGCCGATCGCGTGATGCCGTCCCGACAGCCCGGCGATGAGTTCCCCGGGATCGGATCGGCCCCGCAACGACAACGAGGCCAGCTGCAGCGCCGCCACCCAGCCGTCGGTGGAATCTCGGAGTTCGGTGACGTCGTCGTTCTCGAGGGGCAGGCCACCGAGGTCGACGAGGAACTCTCGCGCCTCACCGTTGTCGAAACGGAGTTCGGCATAATCGATTTCGACCAGTTCGTCTTTGACTCTCATCCGGCTCATCGGCAGGCCCGCCCGGGTTCGGCTCGCGACGATCACCTGCAGGTGGTGACACCCGTTGTCGAGGAGGAACTCCAGGGCGGCGATCGTCGCCGGATCGGACACCCGTTGCCAGTCGTCGATGATCAGAGCGACGCGTTCACCGCTCGAGTGGATCTGGTTGACGAGGGAGGTGAGTACGTACCGCTCGGCCTCGTTGTCGTGCTCTTCGAGAACCTGACCGAGTTCCTCGGCCAAACTCGGCCGCACGTGCCGGATCGCCTCGATGAGGTGCGCGACGAACCAGACCACGTTGTCGTCGTCGTTGTCGACGGTCAGCCATGCGACGGCCACACCGTCCGCGGTCAGGACATCACGCCACTGCACAGCCAGGGTGCTCTTCCCGAAACCGGTCGGGCCGTGGATGACTGTGAGTAGCCGGCGACGGCCGGCCCGCAACAAGTCGATGAGGCGTGCACGCTCCACCAGTCGCCGGGTGGGCACCGGCGGCCGGAACCGGGTAGCCGGCGTCGGCGGAGGCGTCGAGGTGTCCCGTCGCCTGCCGGTGGTGGAACGAGGGGTGTCACCGGTTGTGGTGCCGGACGGTGCGGCATCGGCGGGATGGACGACGACGATGCCTTTGTCGACGGGCATCGCCATCTCGTCGACGGTCAGCCCGTGACGGCGTTCGATGTCGCGGAGTTCGTCTCCGAACGCGGCGGCGGAGGCCGGACGCTCCTCCGGGTTACCGGACATCGCCCGTTGGATCACGTCGCTCACGTCGTCGGGAAAGCCTTCCTGGCGCAGATCGGGCACGGGCTGGGTGGTGATCCGCAGGAACTGGGCGATCACCTCCTCGCCGTGGTGCCGCTCGAACGCGGCATGACCGGTGATGGCGCTGAACAGCGTGGCGCCCAGGCTGTACACGTCGGACGCCGCGGTCGGTGCCCGTCCCGACAGCACTTCGGGCGAGGTGAACGCCGGTGATCCCGTGACTGTGCCGGCCGACGTCTCGAAAGCCCCGGACATCCGTGCGATTCCGAAGTCGGTGAGCTGCGGCTCGCCGTATTCGGTGAGGAGGATGTTGCCGGGTTTCACGTCGCGGTGGAGTATTCCCACCCTGTGGGCGGTCTCCAGGGCGCCGGCGAGTTTGACGCCGATTCGGAGCGCCTCGCTCCACGGCACGGGACCCCTTCTACGGATCTGCATGTCGAGCGAGTCGTGGGGATGAAATTGCATCACGATGAAGGGTTTGCCGCTGTCCGTAGCGCCGACCTGCATGATGTTGACGATGTGTGGGTGTCCGCTCAATCTGCCCATCGCGCGTTGTTCCCGCAAGAATCGTTCGAGGTTTTCTGCGTCGAGTTCCGCGGTGAGCACCTTCACGGCGACGGTCCGGTCGAGCTGGGGTTGCATACAGCGGTAGACCACTCCGAATCCGCCGCGGCCGATTTCTACGGCATCCTCGAGCCCGACAGCGGAGAGTTCGGCTGCGAGCGTGGGAGCGGCGCCACGCTGAGTCGCGAGCGGATCAAATTCGGCCATCGTCGGCCTCGACCTGACGTTGTGGCGTCAGCAACCGCGCGGGCATGCAACCACCTCTTTGCTCGTCGTCGAGCATATCGTGGCGCGCAGTTCCGTGCCGCCGCCACAGCGTGCACATGCCCGCGAACCATGGACAATCGAACGATGCCACACGTGCGGAGAATCGTGGACCTTTCCCACACGATCGGTCCCGGAATGCCGGTGTATCCCGGTGATCCGGTGCCGATGCTGACGCCGCACCGCACGATCGAACGCGATGGCTACAACGTCATGGGTGTCCGTTTCGGATCGCAATCCGGCACCCATGTAGATGCGCCCGCCCACATGGATGCGACCGGCGCCACCGTCGACGCCCTGCCGCCGGAGCTGTTCGTCGGCCGCGGAGTGTTGTTCGACGTCCGCGATCTCGGTGCGCGCGAACGTATTACCGTTGATGCGATCCGGGCCGCTGCCGAACGCGTACGGCCCGGCGACATCGCCCTGTTTCATACCGGATGGTCGCGTTATTACGGCAGCGACGCCTATTACACGCACCCCTATCTCGATCCCGATGCCTGCGAATTACTGCTCGATCGGGGAGTTCGGACATTTTGCGTCGACGCACCGAGTGTCGACGAGACGCCCTCCGCCGGGCAGGCCGAGAACGGATATCCGGTGCACCACCTGATCGCCGCTGCCGGGGGAGTGATCGGCGAGAACCTGTGCCGCCTCGACCTCATCGACTTCCCCGACCCCCTCGTCAGCCTGTTGCCGATCACCATCGAGGGCTCGGACGGCGCCCCCACCCGTGCGGTGGCGCTCGACCTCGGGTACTGATGTCGACGGCGCGCTCGAACCACGTGCACGCGCGGTGGGTGTCAGCCTCCGGCGACCGACTGCAGAATCTGTATTTCCTGTCCGGACGCTACTTCGGTGCTCACGCCGCTCAGTAGGCGAACGTCCTCGCCGTCCACGTAGACGTTGACGTACCGGCGCAGGGCGCCGGTCTCGTCACGAATGCGCCTGCCGAGCACCGGGTACCTCTCGGCGAGAACGTCGAGGACGGCGGCCACTGTCGCCACGGAGTCGATAGCCACGTCGATGGTGCGTTCACCGCCCACGATCGAGGCGAGGGCGCGCGGAACCCGAACGGACACCGCCCCGGTCACGGCACGGCCACCACCGCCGCGCGCACACAGAGGACGTCGGGAACGTGTCCGATCACCTCGGTGAACGTGGCGCCCTCGTCGGCGCTCGCATACACGGCACCGCCGCGCGTACCGAAATACACTCCCGCGGGGTCGGCGGTGTCGACCGACGCGGCGTCACGCAGCACCACGTTGTACTCGCGTTCGGGTAAGCCGCGGTCGAGCCGGGTCCAGGTGTTGCCGGCATCCTCGCTGCGGTACACGGCGAGGCGGCCGTCCGGTGGGATCCGTTCGGCGTCCGCCTCGATCGGCACCACCCACACCGTGCCCTCGCGAGACGGGTGGGTGAGCAGGACGAAACCGAAGTCCGACGGCAACCCGTCGGCAATCGACTTCCACGTGTCGCCGTTGTCGTCGGATCGGTACACGCCGTGATGGTTCTGCGCGTACAGCCGATTCTCGGTCACCGCGTCACGGGCGATCTTGTGGACGCATTGCCCGAACTCCGGATTCGGATCCGGCAGGAAGCCCGCCGAGATGCCCGCATTGCGCGGCTGCCAGGTGCGGCCGCCGTCGGTGGTGCGGTAGACGCCGCCCGTGCTCATGGCGACGTGCACCGTGTCCTGGTGGCGGGGATGCGGAACCACGGAATGAGCTGCAGCGCCGCCGAACCCGGCACCCCACTGCGACCGGTGCGGGTGGTCCCACAGCGCGCGCTCGAGTTCGAAGTGCTCGCCGTTGTCCAGGGATCGCCACACCGAAATCGGTTCACAGCCCGCCCACACGACACCGGGCCGGTCTTCGCTGTCCGGTTGGAGTTGCCAGATCCGCTCGAGCGCGGCGTCGTCGGTGTCACCGAATCGGATCGCCCCGTGGTCGGGTTCGACCCATGTGGCGCCCAGATCGTCGGAATGGGCGACGGTCGGTCCCCAGTGCTCCGACCGGACCCCCACGAGAATGCGGGTGCGGCCCGCGCGGGTGTCGATGCCGATGCTGGGGATTTCGTGCATCAAGAAGTGTGGGCCCGAAAACGACCACGTGTTGCGGTTTCGGCTGGTGGCCAGCCAGAGGCCCTTCTTGGTTCCGATCGCGAGCAAAACTGTGTCGGCTGCGCTCATCGTTACATCGGACCACTCGGTCCGGCGAATGGCAATGGTGCGATAGCACCTCGGGTGGTCAGGTCAGCTGGACAGGGAAAGCGACGCGTGGATCCGGGACCGCAGGTGGGCGAGCGCGCGGTGCTGGGCGACGCGAATGGCCCCTGGGGTGGTGTCGAGTACGCGAGCCGTCTGTTCGGCGGACATCCCGACCACGATGCGCATGAACACGATCTGCTGGTGCCGGACCGGGAGCGTCTGCACCAGTTCGTCCATCTCCCCCCGAAGTTCGGTGCGCAGCACGTGGTGCTCGGGCCCCTCGTCGA
The DNA here is from genome assembly GCF_044389235.1 of Rhodococcus sp. NPDC019647. Classification (NCBI taxonomy): domain Bacteria; kingdom Bacillati; phylum Actinomycetota; class Actinomycetes; order Mycobacteriales; family Nocardiaceae; genus Rhodococcus; species Rhodococcus sp. NPDC019647. The sequence goes on from NZ_JBIRXS010000017.1 coordinate 93,349, forward strand.
TATCCACGGTGTGATGCGCGGTGGCCGATCGTGCGGTGGGCACCGACAGGCGATTGGCGCGCCGACGGGCATCGGACACCTTGTGTGCGGCGATACCGAAGATGAACGACAACAGGGATTTACCTTCGTCGCGGTAGGTGCGCAGTGCGCTCATCAATGCGAGGGAGACGTCTTGGGTGACGTCGTCGGCCGAGGCGTGCGGGTGTTCCACCGATTCGAGTCGGGAGGTGCAGTAGCGATGCACCACCGGGTGGGCGATGCGGAGAATCTCTTCCACGGCCTCCTCGTCCCCGACGGCGGCGAGGGGTGCGAGGCGCTCGAGCTGCGCTCTGACGTCCGTCTCGATCATGGTGTTCTCCCGTTCCGTGTGACTGCTTCCAGCCTCGGCGGAACGGGCGCCCGTCGATAGGCACCGAAGGGTGACGAACACCCACCCCCTCGTGCGCGTCGTGGACTTCATAGCGGGATCTAGGACACGCGCTAGATGTCCGCAGATTCGGCTATCGAGGTTGTTACCTTCGAGGCCATGGACCCCGTCCGTAATCCCTACGCCCCCGGTGCAGGCCAGCGTCCACCGGAGCTCGCGGGCCGAAGCAGACAGCTCGATGCGTTCGACGTGGTGCTCGAGCGGATCGCCCGCGGCCGTCCGGAACGCAGTGTGGTGCTCACCGGACTCCGCGGAGTCGGGAAGACGGTGCTGCTCAATCATCTGCGGTCGGCGGCCATCTCCCGCAGCTGGGGAACCGGCAAGATCGAGGCCCGCCCCGACCAGGACGTGCGCCGACCACTGTCGTCGGCGCTGCACATGGCAGTGCGCGAGATCGCGGGGGCACACCGCAACCCCGATCGGGTCGAGGAGTTCCTGGGCGTTCTGAAGTCGTTCGCGTTGCGGGCGACGGCGGACAAGGGCATGCGGGAGAGATGGCAACCCGGGATCGACGCCCCGGCCGTGAAGGGTCGGGCGGATTCGGGAGACATCGAGATCGATCTGGTGGAGTTGTTGCTCGACGCCTCCTCGCTGGCGCGAGATGTGGGCGTCGGGATCGCGCTGTTCATCGACGAGATGCAGGACCTCGGTGCCGCGGACGTCTCCGCGATCTGCGGCGCGTGCCACGAACTCAGCCAGGACGCGGCGCCGCTCATCGTGGTCGGTGCCGGTCTCCCGCACCTGCCTGCGGTGTTGTCGGCATCGAAGAGTTACTCGGAACGGCTCTTCAGTTACCACCGCATCGACCGGCTGGACCGGGCGTCGGCGGATCGCGCGCTCATCGCGCCCGCAGAGCGGGAAGATGTGAAGTTCGCCGATGAGGCTTTGGATGCGTTGTATGCGGCCGCCGACGGTTATCCCTATTTCGTGCAGGCGTACGGGAAGGCCACCTGGGATGTGGCTGCGGCCAGTCCGATCACCGAGGAAGACGTGCGGGTGGCGGCACCGACCGCGGAAGAGGAACTCGCCGTGGGGTTCTTCGGTTCCCGCTACGAGCGCGCGACCCCCGCCGAACGCGAGTACATGCGGGCGATGGCGGATCTCGCGGGCGACGACGGCCCCGTCGCGACAGCAGCGATCGCCGCCGAACTCGGTCGTAAGCCGGCCTCGTTGTCACCCGCCCGGGACGGCCTGATCAAAAAGGGCTTGATCTATTCGGCCGAGCGTGGATCCATCGGGTTCACCGTCCCGCACTTCGGCCGGTATCTGCGCGGCCAGAGCGACTGAGAGATCGGTAGTGCAATCTATCGCTTTCTAGGCTCATCGCTAGAGAGTCGAATACGACGCTAGCGGGAGTCGTGGAGTTCAGCCCTGATCGATGTAGTGCTCGAGCTGGTCGCGTTCGCTCTGCAGCTCGCCGATCCGGCTCTTCACCACGTCACCGATGCTGACGATGCCGACGAGCTGCCCCTCCACCACCACGGGCAGGTGCCGGATCCGGCGCTCGGTCATGGTCTCGGCGAGGCTGTCCACGCTGTCGGTGGGCAGACAGGTGAACACCGAAGTGCTCATGATGTCCGCGACCCGTGCCCTCAGCACATCGGGTCCACGCTCGTGAATCTTGCGCACGACGTCGCGCTCGGTCACGATGCCGACCAACGAGCCCTTCTCGAGCACCACCAGCGCGCCCACATTGTGCTGGGCGAGCTCGTCGACGACGCTGCTCACCGACGTATCGGCGTCGACCGTCGCTACCGCCGTACCCTTGCTCCGCAATACATCCGCGATCCGCATCTGGACACCCCGATCCATCCGCACTCGTACCCGCCGGGTCGATCGCGGGCAACTATCGAGCCTAGGCCAGCGCTACGGCAGCTCTCCGCATGTTTACCTACTCGTGACCGTAGTCTTGCGAAGGATCCTGCTCCTCGGGTAACGCCGCTCCTCCGTACACTCGGCGCCGATGACTCAGGTGAGCGGGGCCGCCGCATACGACGCGGCGGGTGTAGACGGTATTCGATCGCTGTGGGAGCGCGTGAGCGCGATCAGCCCCACCCCGGCGACATGGATCGTCCAAGTGGTAGCAGTGGTCGCGGTGGTGCTCGTTCTCGAGCCCCACGCCTGGCGCATCACGCGCAACGTGGTGACGATCATCCACGAGGGTGCGCACCTCGTGGTCGCGCTGCTTTTCGGTAGACGACTGAAAGGTGTCCGGCTGCACTCGGATACGTCCGGGGTCGCGATTTCGTCGGGCAAGCCCACGGGACTCGGTGTCGTTCTCATGACCTTTGCGGGGTATGTGGGTCCCGCGGTCCTCGGCCTCGGCGCAGCCTGGGTGCTCGGGACCCGCCATGCCGTCGCGGTGCTCTGGATCGGGGTGGTGGCACTCGCCGCCATGCTGATCCTGGTTCGGAACCTCTACGGGCTGTTCTCCCTCACCGTCGTCGGAGCCCTGCTGTTCGGATTGGCCTGGCTCGGCACGGAGCAGCAGCAAGTGGCGGCTGCCTACCTGATCACGTCCTTCATGCTGGTGGCGTCACCGCGGCCGGTCATCGAACTACAGCGGAGTCGGGCACGGCGGGCCGCCCCCGACTCCGACGCCGATCAGCTGGCGCGGCTCACCCGTGTTCCCGGCATCGTCTGGGTGGGTCTCTTCCTGCTGGTCAACATCGGATGTCTCCTGCTCGGGGGCTGGTGGATCCTCCGTCCGGTCGGGGCGTGATCGCCGGCCCCGCTCGTCACGCGACCTCGTGCTCGCTGCCCGCCGCGACCTTGCGCAGGCCGCGGTAGGCACCTTCCGCTGTCTGTCGCCCCGCCACCACGGCTTCCACCTCGGCGGCGATAGGCATGTCCACACCGTGGTCACGGGCGAGTTCCATGACGGTCGGTGCGGTCTTGACACCCTCTGCAACCTGGCCGAGTTGGGCGACGGCCTCCTCCACGGTCAGCCCGCGGGCCAGCGCTTCGCCCACCCGGCGGTTACGGGAACTGGGGCTCATGCACGTCGCGATCAGGTCACCGACACCGGTGAGGCCGGCGAAGGTTCGTGGGTTGGCGCCCATCGCCTCGCCGAGCCTGGTCATCTCGGCGAGCCCTCGGGCGAGCACCATAGCCCTAGTGTTGTCGCCGACGTCGAGTCCGTCGGCCATACCCGACGCGATGGCCACGATGTTCTTGAGCACGCCACCGAGCTCGCACCCGAGCACGTCGGTGTTGCGGTAGACGCGGAAGACGGGGGACGCGAACAGTGGCTGCAGGGCGGTCGCTACTCGAACGTCCTGGGTGGCCACGACGGAAGCCGCGGCAAGTCCGTCGACGATCTCCCGAGCGATGTTCGGCCCCGCGAGGAGCCCGACGGGATGGCCGGGGAGGCATTCCGCGATCACCTCGGTGGGACGCAGCCGTGTGCCGGGCTCGAGTCCCTTGGCCAGCGACAGCACCGGTACCCACGCGCGCACCTCGTTGGCGATCTGCGAGAGGGTGCCGCGGACGGCATGTGAGGGCACCCCGACGACGAGGACGTCTGCCTCCTGCGCTGCCTCGACGAGGTCGGCGGTCGCGCGCATCGAGTCGGGGAGGACGCGGTCACCGAGGTACCGGGAGTTCCGGTGGACGGTGTTGATCTCGTCGGCGGTGTCCGAGCTCCGCGCCCACAAGAGGGTCGGTGTGTTCCGCGCCGCCAGTCCGGCCACCGTGGTTCCCCACGAGCCCGCTCCGAGAACGACGACGCGTACCGGCCGGGCCATTATCGATCACTCCTGTATCGATCACTCCTGTATCGATCACTAATGGGGCGAATAGGGTTCATACCGTCAAGCGTGGCACCGGAAGCCGGCGACCACACCGAAATCGCCAACGGAGCCCCCGGACCGCGACGTACGGTGGCTTCATGAATTGGTCGAACGCCCTCGGGATCCCGGCCGCCGCGCTGGCCGCCGTGGCCTCGTATGACCTGCTCCAGCGGCGGCACGCTCTGCTGCGCAATTTTCCCGTCCTGGGCCACGGCAGATATCTGCTGGAGTCGCTCGGGCCGGAGCTTCGGCAGTACATCACGACCAATAACGACGAGGAGCGTCCCTTCACCCGCGATCAGCGTCGCTGGGTGTACGCGTCGTCGAAGAAGGAAACCAACACGTTCGGCTTCGGCACGGACAACGACATCGAGTTCACCGACGGCTACACCATCATCAAGCACCGCACGTTCTCCGACATCGCCCCGTCGGCCGTCCCCGGGGGTGGTGACACACTTCAGCTCCCGTCGGCCAAGGTTCTGGGGGCGGCACGCGGCCGGGCCAAGGCCTTTCGTCCGCACTCACTCGTCAACATCTCGGCCATGAGTTTCGGCTCGCTGTCGTCGGCGGCGATCACCGCCTTGAATCGCGGTGCCACGGCGGCGGACTGCCTGCAGAACACCGGTGAGGGTGGGCTGTCGCGTTACCACCGGAACGGTGCGGATCTGGTGTTCCAGATCGGTACCGCCTACTTCGGGTGCCGGGACGAGGACGGCCGGTTCGATCTCGATCGACTGGTATCCCTCGTCGACTCCGCCCCGGTACGGGCCATCGAGATCAAACTCAGCCAGGGTGCGAAGCCGGGGCTCGGTGGCCTGTTGCCCGGTGCGAAGGTCACGGCCGAGATCGCCGAGATCCGCGGCGTCCGGGAAGGCAGCGACTGTGTCAGTCCGTCACGGCACACCGCGTTCCACGACGTCGACAGCATGCTCGACTGGGTGGAACTCGTCGCCGCCGAGACGGGACTGCCGGTGGGCATCAAGTCGGCCGTCGGAGACTCCCGGTTCTGGGAATCGCTGATCGAGGAGATGACCCACTCCGACCGGGGCGTCGACTTCGTGACGATCGACGGCGGCGAGGGTGGCACGGGTGCGGCACCGCTGGTGTTCTCCGACGCGGTCTCGTTGCCGTTCCGCAGTGGATTCGCCCGGGTGTACTCGATGTTCGCCGAGGCGGGACTCACCGACGGCATCACGTTCATCGGCTCCGGGAAACTCGGTTTGCCCGACAACGCAGTGGTAGCGATGGCTCTGGGTTGCGACATGATCAACGTTGCCCGCGAGCCGATGCTCGCGATCGGCTGCATCCAGGCCCAGAAATGTCACACCGATCGATGCCCCACGGGAGTGGCCACCCAGAGCAGCTGGCTGGAACACGGCCTCGACGCCCAGGCGAAGTCGGTGCGGGCCGACAACTACGTCCGGTCGCTGCGGCGGGACGTGTTCAAGGTGGCCGAGGCGTGCGGAGTCGCACATCCCGGACTGATCACAGCTTCGGATGTGGAGGTCGCGGACGGCAACCGCCGCGCGACTACGCTCGCCGAGCTCTACGGTTACCGGGACGGGTGGGGACTTCCGGGACTCGCCGATCGCGACGAGATCACCCGGCTGATGGCCGAATACGCGGCCGGCCCGGTCGGGGAGACCGGCTCACCCGACGCGCAGACGAAGCCCGGAACAACCGGGGCAGACGGTCACCGCTGATACACGTCGGGGATGCCGTCGCCGTCGTCGTCCCGGCTCTCCGCAAGCGCGATGGTGCGGTAAGCGCCGTTGCGCATTCGCAGGACCGCCGCGGCCAGGACCGCGGCGGTCAACGATCCCGTCAGTACGCCCACCTTGACGTGATCACCCCGCAGGGAGTCCATGCCGAAGGCGAGGTCGCCGACGAGGAGGGAGACGGTGAACCCGATGCCGCCGAGGAGGGCGACTCCGAGGACGTCGAGCCAGGCGAGGCCGGAGTCGAGGGTCGCCCGGGTGAACCGCGACATGAGGTACGTGGTGCCGAAGATCCCGACTGCCTTGCCGATCACCAGGCCGGCGACGATACCGAGCGCGACCGGGTCGCGTAGTGAGGTGCTCAGTCCGGAGAATCCGCCGATGGTGACCCCTGCGGCGAAGAAGGCGAACAGTGGCACTGCGAATCCCGCCGAGATGGGCCGAATCCGATGCTCGAAGTGTTCGGCCAGACCGGGTCCGGCCTCGGGACCGCCGGCCTTCTCACTGCGCATCACGGGAACGGCGAAGCCGAGGAGCACGCCTGCCACGGTCGCGTGAATCCCCGACTCGTGCACGAGGATCCACGTGGCCGCGGCGAGGGGCAGCAGGATCCACCAGGAGCGAACGCGTCGTTGCACGGCAACGGTGAACAGTGCCAGTGGGATCAGCGCGAGAAGCAATGGGCCGAACGCGAGCTCGTCGGTGTAGAAGACGGCGATCACGGTGACGGCCAGCAGGTCGTCCACGACTGCGAGGGTGAGGAGGAAGGTGCGCAGGGCCGCCGGAAGGTGAGTGCTCACGATGGCGAGGACGGCCACCGCGAACGCGATGTCGGTGGCCGTCGGAATCGCCCAGCCGGCGAGCGCCCCCTCACCGGTGCGGGCGTTGATCAGAACGAAGACCAGCGCGGGGACGGCCATGCCACCGACGGCGGCGGCGATGGGAAGAGCGGCGCGGCGAGGATCACGCAGGTCTCCGGCCACGAACTCCCGCTTGAGTTCGAGGCCCACGACGAAGAAGAAAATCGCGAGCAGCCCGTCGGCGGCCCACGTCCCGAGCGAGAGGTTCAGGTGCAGGGAGGCCGGCCCCACGGTGGTGTCGCGCAGCGCCATGTAGCCGTCGGACCACGGCGAGTTCGCCCAGACCAGAGCGATGACCGAGCCGATCAGGAGCAGCGCTCCGCCCACCGTTTCCTTGCGCAGGATGTCGGAGATCCGCGCGGTCTCCGCCCACGATCCGCGGGAAAACAGCGTCGATCGGGTCTGGGATTCGCTCACGGCACACTCCTGGAAATCGGGTCGGCAATATACTTGCCGACCAGACTTCCCGGCGCACCGTTGACTACCCTACCGTCCCAGGGTGGTCACCGTCTGCGCGCGGTCACCAGGAGGTACTCCCATTCCATGGCGGTCCCGTCGAAGTGGCGTCGCGCGAGGTCGGCGAGTTCACCGTCCAGTGCGGCCACCCGCTCCGGGTCACCGGCGATGTTGCGGTACACGGCGATCGTGGGGCCGTACCGCTCCTTGAAATAGTCGCGGAACTCCTCGGGCGTCGGAAACTTCTCGACGTGCAACGTCTGCCGCGTCGCCGTCAGATCGGTGACTCTGTCGCCTAGCAACGCCCGGACGTGTTCCTCGCGACCCCAGAGCGGTGGGGGTTGCGCGCCGGGTGGGGGAGCGGGGGCATACGGTTTCATCGTCGCGAACATCTGACCGATGAAACCCTCCGACGTCCAGCTGAGCAGTCCGATCCTTCCACCCGGACGACAGACACGGACGATCTCGTCGGCGCTCTGCTGGTGGTGCGGCGCGAACATGACACCCACACAGGACATGACGACGTCGAACTCCTCGTCGTCGAAGGGCAGTGCCTCGGCGTCCGCTTGCTGCCATTCGACAGCAGCCCCCGCCGCGGCAGCCTCACGGCGTCCCACATCGAACAGTTCCGGGGTGAGGTCACTCGCGACGACGTGACCCCCTGCGAGCGCGGCAGGAATAGCGGCATTGCCCGACCCCGCTGCGACATCCAGAACGTGGTCGCCCGACCGCACCTCACACGCTGCCACCAGCGCCGGTCCGAGGTCCGGGATCACCTCGCCGGCCAGCGAGGGGTAGTCGCCGAGCGCCCACATGGCGCGGTGCCGGGATTTCAACTCGCGGTCGGCCTCGACCGCGTCGATCGTGTCCTTCATCTCGAAGACCTCCTGTGGTCGGATGGGCGCCTGGTTGTCAGGACGCTCAGGTGCCAGCCTTCGCGCAACGGGTGCCCGGGAAAAGGCACCCTGGGGTGGTTTCCGGCCCCCCGCCCGACCTCAGCCGTCGTTGCGGAACTGCGCCGCGAGCTCGCTGCGGGAGCGCACGCCGAGCTTCGCGTAGACCCGTGTCAGGTGGTACTGCACCGTCTTGACCGACAGAAACAGTTCTCCCGCTGCCTCCTTGTTGCTGGCACCACCTGCGACGAGTTCCGTCACCGCCTGTTCCTGAGGCGTCAGGTCCGCGAGTGAGACACGACTGCGCTCGAGGTTGAGTCCGCCCGCCTTGATTTCGCGGTCACACCGCAACACGTACGACGTGGCACCGAGAGCCGAATATCCCTCCCGCGCGGCCTGGATCACCGCATCGGCCTCACGGCGTTTACCGGCCCGTCGCAGGGTCTGGCCGTACGCGAAGTTGACCCGGGCGCGGTCGTAGGGCAACGGCAGCGTGTCGAGATGCTGCAGTGCTTGCTCGAAGACGGCTCGGGCGGCGTCGATATCCCCGCGGGCGCCGAGTATGCGTCCGCGGGCATAGCCGAGCCGCGCCTGGGCGGAACGGTGCTGTCGCGCTGCGGCCCGTTCCTCGTGGGGGAGGAGAAAGGTGTCGGCGTCGTCCACCCTCCCGACCATGACGAGCGCATTCGCGTAGACGTCCGGCCAGTGCCAGAACCCGGGTTCATCGACTCCCTCCCGCGGCTGGAGCCGGGTGAGGGGTTCGAGTGCGCGAATCACCGTGGGGTAGTCGGCTTCCACTTCGGCGCACTGGGCGCGTGCCAGCGAGGACGGTAAGAACATGATCGGGTAGTCGTGGAGGCTCGCGGCCGCCCGCCGGAGGTGGTGCTGCGCGGCATCGCGATTGCCACGCAGCGCCTGCGTCTGCGCTCCCGTCCAGTGCACGAGTGGCCGCAGTAGATCCAGCCCGACATCCTCCAGCTGACGCGCGGCACGTTCGACGGTGGCCACGGCCCCACTCCAGTCACCGAGGGCGAACTGGGTGCGAGCCAACCAGGCCTGCGCCCACAGCGAAATACGGGCAGAGCCCATCCGAAATGCCGTCGGCACGGCACTTTCGAGTTCCTGCCGCGCCGCCTCCGGCTCGTCCAACGCCAGGTCGAGCCACCCCCGGGCCATCTCGAAGCGTTGCGACTGGGCGCCCAGTGCGACTGTGGCCGACAGGTGGTCGTACGCGGCCCGCGCCTCGGCTGTCTTGCCCGTCGCTGCCAGCCCGAGGCCCATGATCGCCGCGGATTCCACGGCCGAAGGATCGCTCGGGTCGACGAGTGACACTGCCCGCGAACCCCACTGGACGAGATCGGGCCCGTGCCACCGGGCCAGGGAGTCGAGGACCCGGCGCTGACAGATCAGTGCGGCAGTCGCCGGATCCGTTGCGGGGTCGCAGGCAGACCACGACTGCGTGAGCAGCAGGTCGGCCTCCGCAGGTCGGCCCCGCTGGATGGCCAGATAGCCGAGGACGGCGTCACGGAGCGGGCTTGCGGGGAAGCTTTCGATTTCGGGTGCGAACGCGATCGCCTGCGGCAGATTTCCGGTCCCGACCAGGGCGTCGACGGCGCGGATCAGGCGTTGCTCTCGAATGCGTCGGTCTGCGCTGAGGCGGCTCGACTTGATCAGGGCGTCCGCGACGGCGGACCAGGCCCCGACCGTGGCCCGGTGGACGGCGTGGCGGTCGAGTTCATCGGCGAGTTCGGGGTGGGGAAACGGTGACGCGGCAGCCAGATGGTCGAGGCGCTGACTGTCGTCGTCGACGATGCGTGCTGCGTGCTCGTGCAGGTCGCGCAGTCGGATCGGGCCGAGGTCGCGGTAGACGGCGGCCCGGGTGAGTGCCGAGGGGAACACCAGCACGGTGACGCCGCGATGCTCGCCCATCGTCAGCAGTCCCGCTCGGTGCGCCTCGTCGAGTGCTTCGACGGGATTTTCGATGTCCGCAAGTTCGGCGGCATCGGCGAAACGCGGATCACCGACGAGGACGGAGGCCGATTCGACCAGGGCGCGCGCGGGCGCCGAGCACGCCGTGAGCCGCGAGCGCACCGATGCGGTGACGGCCCGGGGGACGGGCAGCACGGGTTGCCAGTGGGACCAGGCGTCCGGCTCCACTTCGTGCAGGAGTTGCGTGACGTGCCGGGGATTTCCGGCCGTGTGCTGCGTGAGCTGGTGCGCTACGGGCGCTGGAAGATCCACGTGCGCAATACGGTTCGCGAGTGTTCGAATGTCGGACGCATCGAGGGGCGGGACACACAGCCGGTGACGGTGATGTCGGTCGAGGAGCTCGATCACGTCGGGCGAGACGTCGGCGGCCGGTTCCGACGTCGTGATCAGCACCAGCATGGCAGGCCGGTCGAGAAGATGACTGGCCGACGTGACGGCCTGCAAAGATTCGAGGTCAGCCCAGTGTGCGTCGTCGAGCACGACCACGACCTTCTCCCCGGGAAGTGCGGTCACCGCGGCGGCGAACTCGTGGGCGACGTCCAGAGGATGTCGTGCGGTCACTGCGGACCCCAGCAACTGCTCGACCACGCCGAACGGGTGCCCCGTCGCCCAGGGCGTAGACACTGCGGCAAGCGTCGGCACCTCGGAGTGCGCTGCAAGGAACGCCTCGACGAGGGTGGTCTTGCCGATGCCGGCGGCCCCTTCGACCACCACGACGGCCGGCAGGTCGGGAGTTGCCCCGCGCAGGAAAGCCTCGAGACTTGCGAGCTCACGCGAACGGCCGACGAGTTCGCTGTTGGCTGGGTCACTCACAAGGCTCACCGTATCGCGACGCGATTTCGGGCGGGTGCCTGGCAGAACGGCGGAACGCTTGTAACGTGAGGTGAGAAGCAGCTGATCGACACGGACGCAGCAGTCGAGAGATCCGGTGCACTTATGACGACGGACGCGAACTCCACCAAGCTGGAGCGGGTGGTCATCCGCTTTGCCGGCGATTCGGGTGACGGCATGCAGCTGACCGGGGACCGGTTCACCTCGGAGGCGGCGGCATTCGGCAACGATCTCGCCACGCAACCGAACTTCCCCGCCGAGATTCGTGCGCCGCAGGGCACGTTGCCCGGGGTGTCGTCGTTCCAGATCCAGATCGCCGACTACGACATTCTCACCGCGGGTGATCGCCCCGATGTGCTGGTGGCAATGAACCCGGCCGCGTTGAAGGCGAACCTGCCCGACCTGCCGCGCGGCGGGATGATCATCGTCGACATGGACGGGTTCACCAAGCGGAACCTGTCGAAGGTCGGGTACGCGGCCAATCCGCTCGAGGACGATTCCCTCGCGGACTACACGGTGCACCCGGTCCCGATGACGACGCTGACGGTGGGCGCGGTGCAACCTGCGGGCCTGAGCCGCAAAGACGGTGAGCGGGCCAAGAACATGTTCGCGCTCGGATTGCTCTCGTGGATGTACAACCGGCCCACACGCAGTATCGAGCAGTTCCTGCGCACCAAGTTCGCGGCGAAACCCCAGGTCGCGGAGGGTAACCTCCTCGCCTTCACGGCGGGGTGGAATTACGGGGAGACGACGGAAACCTTCGCCACCACCTACGAAATCTCGGCCGCGACCCTGCCGCGGGGCACCTACCGTCAGGTGACCGGCAACACCGCGCTGGCCTACGGAGTGGTGACGGCGGCGCAGTTGGCCTCGCGCGAGGTGTTCCTGGGTACGTATCCGATCACTCCGGCGTCGGACATCCTGCACGAGCTGAGCAAGCATCGAAACCTGGGTGTCACCACCTTCCAGGCGGAGGACGAGATCGCCGGTATCGGGGCGGCCCTCGGGGCGTCGATCGGCGGGGCGCTGGGGGTGACGAGCACGTCCGGGCCGGGCCTGGCGCTGAAGAGTGAGGCGATCGGGCTGGCGGTGATGACGGAGGTGCCGTTACTGGTGATCGATGTGCAGCGCGGTGGGCCGTCCACCGGACTGCCGACCAAGACCGAGCAGTCGGATCTGCTGCAGGCGATGTACGGGCGCAACGGTGAATCGCCCGTCGCGGTGCTGGCTCCGCGGTCACCCGCCGACTGCTTCGACACCGCCGTCGAGGCCGCGCGGATAGCCCTCACCTATCGCACTCCGGTGCTTCTGCTCTCCGACGGTGCCATCGCGAACGGCAGTGAACCGTGGGCTGTTCCGAATGTGGCGGACATGGACCCGATCGACGTGGACTACGAGAAGGCGCCTCCGTCGGAAGGGGTGTTCGCGCCCTACGCGCGCGACCCGGAGACGCTGGCCCGCGCCATGGCAGTGCCGGGTACCACCGGGCTCGAGCACCGGATCGGTGGGCTCGAGAAAGCCGACGGCAGCGGTGACATCTCCTACGATCCCGCCAACCACGACCTCATGGTCCGGCTTCGGCAGGCGAAGATCGACGGCATCACCGTCCCGGATGTGGTGGTCGACGATCCGTCCGGTCAGGCGGAGTTGCTGTTGATCGGGTGGGGTAGTTCGTACGGTCCCATCGCTGAGGCGTGCCGCCGGGCCCGGCGGGAGGGGAAGAAGGTTGCCCGGGTACACCTGCGACACCTCAACCCCCTGCCGTCGAATCTCGGTGCGGTGCTCCGCAGTTATCCCACAGTGGTGGCACCCGAAATGAACCTGGGCCAGCTGGCGATGATTCTGCGGTCGAGGTACCTCGTCGACGTGCAGTCGGTCACCAAGGTGCAGGGTCTCGCATTCCTCAGCGACGAAATACACAGGGTGATCGACGCGGCGCTGGCGGGAACGTTGCGCGAGCAGGAGCTGGCCAAGACCTCCGACGCGCTCGCTTCGGCCACCTATCGGACGAACCGCCCCCGGCAGGAGGAACCGGCGTGACCCAGATGATCAATCGCATCGGGAGGACTCTCGGGCTCAGCGCGACCGCGGACGTCCCACACACCGATGTAGCGCAGAAAGCCAAGGACTTCACCACGAACCAGGAGGTGCGGTGGTGTCCGGGCTGTGGTGACTACGTCATCCTGGCCACGATCCGCAGTTTCCTGCCGGAGCTCGGCCTGAAGCGCGAGAACATGATGTTCGTCTCCGGCATCGGATGTTCGAGCCGGTTCCCCTATTACCTCGACACGTACGGCGTGCACTCGATCCACGGCCGTGCCCCGGCCATCGCGACCGGGCTGGCGGTTACGCGTCCGGACCTGTCGGTGTGGGTGGTCACCGGTGACGGTGATGCCCTCTCCATCGGTGGCAACCACCTGATCCACGCGTTGCGGCGCAACGTCAATCTGACGATCTTGTTGTTCAACAACCGGATCTATGGCCTCACCAAGGGCCAGTACTCACCGACGTCGGAGGTCGGGAAGGTCACCAAGTCCACCCCGCTGGGGTCGGTGGACCACCCGTTCAACACGTTGTCCCTGGCGCTCGGTGCCGAGGCGACGTTCGCGGCACGCGCCCTGGACTCCGACCGCAAGGGCCTCACCGAGGTGCTGCGCGCGGCCGCGGCGCACCGGGGCACGTCGTTCGTGGAGATCTTTCAGGACTGCCCGATTTTCAACGACGGCTCGTTCGACGTGCTCCGCAAGGAGGGTGCGGAGCAGCGGCTGATTCCGTTGACACACGGAGAGCCGATCGTGTTCGGGAACGCCGGCGAATACTGCGTCGTGCGTGCCGGTTTCGGTCTGAAGGTGGTCGAGACCGCCGACGTCGACCGGAACGAGATCGTCATGCACGACGCCCACACCGATGATCCCGATTACGCGTACGCCCTCTCGCGGCTGTCCGACCAGGACCTCACCCACACGGTGACCGGCGTATTCCGCAGCGTTGTGCGCGACACCTACGACGATGCGGTGCGCAGGCAGAACGACCTCGCCCGCGAGAGGGATCCCGTAGACGAGGGCTCGCTCCAGCGGCTTCTGACCGGTCACGACACCTGGACCGTTTAGGCGGTGACGGGCGCAACCTCGGCGCGGAGGGCGACTCGTGCGCGCGGTACGAAGAACGTGACGAAGGCGCCCAGTACGGCAATGCCCGCGAACACGGAGAACGCGACCTGGCTGCTGATCCCTGCACTGATGAGGGCGCCGCCGATGAGGGGTCCGAAGATTCCGCCCAGCCGGCCGAATCCGGCGCACCATGCCACTCCCGCAGCGCGGGCGGAGGTCGAGTAGTAGTTGGACACGAAACCGTAGATCAGCACCTGAGTTCCGATCGTGCCCACTCCGGCGACCGCGACCGAGGCGAGCAGCACCGGGAGTGGGAATCCCAGGGTGAGCACCACCAGCGCGACCGCAGCGAGGAAGAACGTGGTGGCCACGACGCGCTGAGGGCCGATACCGTCGGCGATCTTGGAGGCGATCAGACCGCCGATGATGGCGCCGCCGTTGAGGACCAGCAGGAAGGACAGTGACCCCTTGGCGTTGAAGCCCGCGTCTCCCATGATTTTCGGCAACCAGGTGTTGAGTCCGTAGGTGAGGAGGAGACCGGAGAAGCTCATCACACCGAGAAGTCCTGTCGCCCAGGCATACCGTCGGGTCGCGAGGGCCGCGAATCCGACCTTCTCGACCGATGCGCGTTCGAGGGCGAGCTCCTCTGCGTCGGGCATGGGGATACCCGTGTGTTCGGAGATGCGGCGGGCCTTGTCCTCGTGCCCGCGTGCGACGAGCCACTTCGGGGACTCCGGCAGCTTCATGAGGGCCAGTGGCAGCAGCGTGACGAGCGGGAGTGCGCCGATCCAGAACAGGCCGCGCCAGCCGATCGCGTCGCGGAGCACTATGGCCAGCAGAGATGCGAGTACACCGCCGGCTGGGACTCCGCTGTAGACGATGGCGTTGTACAGATTGCGTTTTCCGGGAGGCGCGAATTCGGCGACCATCGCGCCCACGGTGGCGACGAGTCCGCCGACACCGATCCCGGTGAAGAATCGGAGCAGTCCGAAGGTGGTGATGCTCGTGGCAAGCGCCGCGAGCCCCATACCCACGGAGAACCACACGATGTTGATCAGCATCATCCGGCGGCGGCCGAGATAGTCGCCGATGGCGCCCGACGCCAGCGCGCCGACCATCACACCGACGAGGGCGTAGGAACCGAGCGCGCCCGCCTGGGCCGGTGAGATCGCCCCGAGTTGAGTGGGGTCGTCGAGCAACATCGGGAGGATGGTGCCGTAGACGACGAGGTCGTAGCCGTCGAAGACGATGGCGATGGTCGCGAGTGTGACGATCCAGGTGACAGCCCTGCGATGGCGGGGGCTTGCCCAGCTGTCGGTCGTGGACGGGTTCATGACGATCTCCGCTCGGGAAGTGTGACGGCGAGCCGGATTGCCCGCCGATGAGGCGGTGGAGATGTGTGGGGCTGCTAGCCGAGGTCGCCACCGGCGACGGGCAGTACCGAGCCGGTGATGTAGGAGGCCTCGTCGGAGGCGAGGAAAAGGATCGCAGCAGCCTGTTCGTCGAGGGTGCCGTACCGTTTCATCAGCGACGAAGAGACGGTCTGGTCGACGATGTTCTGGTACCACGCCTTCTCTTGCTCGGATTCGGTACCGGGACCGCGTGGGACGCGGCGCGCCGGTGCCTCGGTCCCTCCGGGAGCGGTGGCCACCACGCGAATTCCGTACTGTGCCGCCTCGAGCGCGAGCGACGCGGTGAGAGCGTTGACCCCGCCTTTCGCGGCTGCATAGGGCACGCGATTGACTCCGCGGGTTGCAACCGACGACACGTTGACGATCGTGCCGCTGTGCTGCGCGATGAGATGCGGCAGTGCGGCGCGGCACGTCCACAGCGTCGGGAACAGCGACCGCTGCACCTCCGCGGCAATCTGTTCCGGCGTGTAGTGCTCGTACGGTTTTGCCCAGATCGTTCCGCCGACGTTGTTGATCAGCACGTCGATCCGGCCGTGCTGGGCGCGGGCCTCGTCGATCGCGTCCTGCGCGCCGGTGAACTGTTCGAGGTCCGCGGTGATGCTGTGTGCCTCGGCCCCCCTCTCCCGCAGTTCCTTGGCGACATCGTGGACGAGTTCGGCGCGGTCGACGAGGATGACGGACGCGCCCTCGTCGGCGAGCCGGGTTGCGACGGCCAGCCCGATTCCCTGTGCGGCGCCGGTGACGGTGACGGCCCGCCCGTCGAACCGATTCGCGTAGAACGCCGGCCTCATGCGACTGTGCTGTTCTCGAGTGCCATGCGGGCGTCGAACTGCGCACCCGACTCGGACAGCGGCTGGTGCTCCTCGCCGATCTCGTGCTCGGGCACAGCGGATTCGGGCGTGTCGGCCGGTCGCGGTGCGGGCGTCTCGGATCCGTGGGGGGTCGCCGCGTTGTTGAACTTCTCGAAGTAGAAGTTCGCCGGCGTGATCCCCTCCGACTTCAGGTGGTCGCGGACGGCTTCGACCATGGGCGGCGGCCCGCACAGGTACACGTCGACATCACCGTCGTTCAGATGCGCCGGTTCGAACAGCCCGGTGACGTATCCCTTGTTCGGCGCGCTGCTCGCCGGATCGGACACGCAGTAGTCGAATGTGAACTGCGGCAGTGACTTCGTGTATGTCTCGAGCTTGTCCAGCTCCACCAGATCTGCGTCGGTGGACACGCCGTAGACCAGGTGGACGGGGTGGTCGGCGGCGTCGGTGCGCATCTTGTCGAGGATCGACAGCAGCGGAGCGAGCCCGGTGCCGCCGGCGAGTAACACGGCGCGACGCTTCTGCTCGCGGAGGAAGAAGCTTCCCATCGGGCCGGTGAACTCGAGCGTGTCGCCGACCTGTGCGCGGTCGCGCAGGTATTCCGACATCAGGCCGCCGTCGGTGATCTTGACCAGAAACGACAGTTCCTCGGACGTGGGCCCGGTGCTGAACGAGTACGAGCGCGTCGCCTCGGTCCCGGGCACGGTGATGTTGACGTACTGCCCTGGGAGGAACACCAGATCCTCGCGGTTCGCGATCTCGATCGTGAACCCGATGGTGGTGTCGGAGAACCTGCGGATCTCCGTGATCGTCGACGAGAACGTGCCTGCGGCGGTCTTGGCGACGTCGGAGGTCGTCGGGATCTGCAGCACCAGATCACTTTCCGGCATCATCTGGCACGGAAGGCAGTAGCCCTGCTCCGCCTCGTCGTCGGTGAGCGCTTCCTCGATGTAGTCGCCGCCGTCGTACGTGCCGGATTCGCAGAGCGACTTGCAGGTGCCGCACGCCCCGTCTCGACAGTCGAGGGGGATGTTGATGCGCGCGCGGTAGGACGCGTCGGCGACCGTCTCGTCGCCGTCACACTTGATGAAGCGGGTGATCCCGTCCTCGAAACTCAGTGCAACTTGGAAAGTCATAAAAACAGCTCGATTCGCGAAGAATGGGGAAGAAGATCAGATGTGATAGATGTCGACCACGTGGTGGATGTAATCGTTCTTGAGCACGACCTTCTTCTTCAGGATCAGTGGCTGCTCACCGGAGAAGTCGATGGTGTAGAACGAATTTCCGAAGTACGTGTCGACCGTGTTGTAGCGGAAGTAGAGCGTGAACCAGTTGAACCGGACGTCCACGACATGGCCGCGACGCTCGGTCACCTCGACGTTCGAAATGTTGTGACCGGTACGCGGTTCCGGCAGGCTCGTCGCGCTCGACCTGTCCGTCTTGATGCGGAACACCCGGTCCTCGATGCCGCCGCGGTTGGCGTAGTAGATCAGGGAGATCTCGGTCATCGGGTCGGTGGTCAATTCACCGTCGTCGGCCCACGCCGGCATCCAGAACTCGGAGTCGGGGTGATAACACTCGATCCACTTCTCGAATTCGCGGTCGTCGAGGTAGCGGGCCTCACGGTAGAGGAACTGCTCGATATCGTTTTGGGTGACGGTGTTTTCGGCTACTGCAGTCATGTAACTTTTCTCCCTCAGCGGTTGTTCGCAGCAGCGGCAGCGTCGGCGTCGAGTGCCTTGGTGAGCGCCTGCACCCAGTACCCGTGCTGGATCGGGTAGAGGCCCTCGTCCTCGGTTTTCACACCACTGGAGATGGGGTTGATACCGATTTTCTTTGCATCCTCGTCGGGGCCCCGGAGTTGGTGGGTGACACCGCGGCTGAGGTCGTTGAACGGTGCGGCTGCGGCCTGGTAGGTCTTCTGGCAGGAGCGGAACTCTTCGAGATCATCCGGGGTAGCCATGCCGGTGGCGTTGAAAAAGTCTTCGTACTGGCGGATGCGGGCGGCACGTGCCACCCGGCTCTCACCCTTGGGGGCGATGCAGTAGATGGTGACCTCGGTCTTGTCGACGGAGATCGGACGGAAATGCCGGATCTGCGAACCGAACTGGTCCATCAGGTACACATTCGGGTACAGGCACAGGTTGCGGGACACCCCGATCATCCAGTCGGCGCGGTCCTCCCCGTACTCGGCGACGAGTTCGTCACGACGCTCGTTGAGGGGACGGTTGGCGGGGTCGGCCCACTTGGTCCACAGCAGCAGGTGCCCATTGTCGAACGAGTAGTACCCGCCCTGCTGCTTCGACCACTTGCCGGCGTCCATCGCCTTGGTGGCGTTGGTGGATTCGCCCGACTCCCGACGCGACGTGGTCGCGGCGTAGTTCCAGTGGGTGGCGGACACGTGGTAGCCGTCGGCGCCGTTCTCGGTCTGCAGCTTCCAGTTGCCGTCGTAGGTGTAGGTGGACGCACCGCGCAGCACCTCGAGGCCCTCGGGTGACTGGTCGACGATCATGTCGATGATCTTCGTGGTGTCACCGAGGTGTTCTTCGAGCGGCGGGACATCGGGGTTCAGGCTGCCGAACAGGAATCCGCGGTAGTTCTCGAACCGCGCGACCTTGGTGAGGTCGTGGGAACCGTCCTTGTTGAACTGTTCCGGGTAGCCGGCCCCACGCGGGTCCTTGACCTTGAGGAGCTTGCCGGAGTTGTTGAACGTCCAGCCGTGGAACGGGCAGGTGAATGTGGTCCGGTTGTCCGTCTTCCGCCGGCAGAGCATGGCGCCGCGGTGGCTGCACGCGTTCACCAGGGCGTTGAGTTCGCCCTCCTTGTTCCGGGAGATGACGATCGGCTGACGGCCCATGTACGTGGTGAAGTAGTCGCCGACGTTCGGGATCTGGCTCTCGTGGGCCAAATAGATCCAGTTGCCCTCGAAGATGTGCTTCATCTCGAGTTCGAACAGGTCCTCGTCGGTGAAGACGCTGCGTCGCACCTGGTAGCGTCCGGTTTCCGCGTCCTCGATCAGTGCGTCGGCCAGCTTGGCGCGCACGTCGTCGGACGGCGCTGTATACAGGGTTTCAGTCATGGGATCCTCCAAGATCTCCGGGGGCTTGCGCCCTGCGAGGGCGCCCGGGTCCGGCAATGGATTCCACTCTTGCAGCCTGTGCGCTGCATCACACTAGGTATTTACCGAGTACTGCCTAGGACATGTTCACGATGCGCACACCGGGGCCGGCAACCCCGGTGTGCGCGACGATCAGACGGCCGGGGTGAACTTCTCGCGGAAGATCCGCCTCGGAGCCATACGCCGGCGCTTGAACGCCTTGACGCCGGCGTCGACCATGGCGGGTGGCCCGCACAGGTAACCGGAATAGCCGCGACAGCTGTCGAAATCGTCGACGAATGCATCGGTGACGTAGCCGGTCCGACCGGGCCACATCTGGTCGCTCAGGCATGGCCGGTAGCGGAAGCCGGGGTGCGCGCGTTCCCACTCCTGGAACAGGTCCACGTCGTAGAGGTCGGCTTCCTCGCGCACGCCGTGATACAGATGAACGGTGCGGTCGGGTGTAGCCCTGAGAGCCTGCGCTGCTATCGATTTGAGCGGCGCGAGCCCGGTTCCGCCGCCGAGCAGGATCATCGGCCCGTCGTCGTCGGTGTCGAGGCAGAAGTCGCCGAGCGGACCCACCATGTCGACGCGATCGCCCACACTCAACGGTCCGAAGATCCAGTTGTCGGTGGCCAGCCCGCCGGGTTGGCGGCGAATGTGGAATTCGAGCACTTTCGATTCACTGGGGGAGTTCGCCATCGAGTACTGGCGCCCCTGATCCGAGCCCGGCACCCGTAATTCCACATACTGCCCCGCCGAGAACTCGAGCGGACTGTCGAGAGTGACGAGTAAGCGCCGGGTGTCGCGGGCGATGTCCTCGATTCCGCTGACCGTGCCCACCAGATCCCGCAGGGCATGAACGGTCGCCGCGGGTGCCGAGTCCAGCCGCTCCACCACCGTGTCTCCGCAGGGAGCAGCCTGGCAGGCCAGCGCGAACCCGGCGTCACGCTCGGCCGCACTCAGTGTGCTGTCGGGAGATCTCCGATGATCCACCGAACCCGACACGACCCGCAGTTTGCAGGTTCCGCAGGTGCCCTGGTTGCACGAGTTGGGCATCCAGACGCCGCCGCGGAGAAAGGCGTCGAGGATGGCCTGATCGGGACCGCACTGGACTGTGTCGGTGCCGACGGACACGGTGTGTGTCTCGGTGCGGGTCATGGTCATACCTCCCAGGTGGTGTGCAGTGCTGTCGGGCCGCGGAAACCCCAGCCCCAGAATTCGACGTCGGCGCCGGTGTCCCGTTCGAGGTTGGGGATTGCCTCGAAGAGCTCCTCGAGCCCGATGCGGCACACGTGATTGGCGAAGTAGATACCGGCGCAGGCGTGCTGTCCGGCGCCGAACGCCAGATGGGGCAGCGGTGGGCGGGTCATGTCGTACTCCGTCGGAGCGTCGTAGACCTCGGCGTCGTGGTTGGCGGAGCCATAGGACATCAGGACGACCGAACCCTCGGGCAGGAAGACGTCGCCGACCGTGACATCCTTCGTGCTGATGCGGGCCGTCGCCGACCAGATCGGGGAAGTCCAGCGCATCCCCTCGGAGATGGCGCGCGGGATCAACGCGGGTTCGTCGATCACCGCCTCGAGCTGCTCCGGACGGCTGAACAGGCCGACGAGGGTCGACGCCATTGCGTGCCCGGGCTCCTGCATCGCGCCGAGCAGGAAGACGAAGAGTGTGGGATAGATGTAGTCCCGCTCCCGTACCTGTCCCTCGGGCATCCCGTCGTGCAGCCAGTGGGAGATGGCGCTGTCATCGGGATTGACGATCCAGTTGTCGATCAGGGGGTCCACGATGGCCCGGATCTCGGCCTTCGCGTCATCGCCCTGGATGAAGCCCTCCGGGTTGGTGAACTCACCGTTCTCGTCCACGCCGGCGTTGGTGAAGGAGTTCGACAGCCGGTGGAACCAGTCGCGTAGCGTGTCCGAGCTGACGTCGTTCAGGCCGAGCAGGTCGCCCAATGCTCGGACGCTCACCGGCTCGCAGTACTGCGACACCAGGTCGGCCTTGCCGTCGTTCTCGAACTGCTCCACGTAACGCCGGGCAATGGGGCGGACGAGTGAATCGACCCAGCGGTCCACCTCCGACGGCTGCAGAGCGGGGTCGACCATCGAGCGGAGGTCGCGGTGGATATCGCCGTTGACCCCGATCACCGCGGGGTGGCCGAACGTGCGGCCGCCGGCCTTCGTGATGATCCCCTCGAAGTCGGGGCTGGTGGCGATGGCTCGGCACAGCTCCGCAGTGGTCGCCACGTAGGAGCCGAGAACTGGGAGGTATGCCAGTGGGGCCTCGACGCGCAACCGCTCGTACACGGGGTAAGGGTTGCGTTCGAGCTCCGTCATGGTGATCTCGTCGATCCAGGAAAGGGTCGCAGTCATGTGATTCTCCTTGTTCGATAACAACTTTCGCTGCAGCGGCGGGTGAAGGAGAATGTAGGGGCCAGCTCTCGGGTGCGTCTAGCCGATTCGCGCGACGGCTGGACGATGTGCGCGACTAGTTGTGATTGGTATCTCAGTTATCCTCGACTCAGCGGGACGGCACAGCTTCAATGGAGGTCGGAACGACGTGTGGACGAGGCAGGTGTAGGCGATGGCATCGACGATTACCGAGACTCATGACTGGGACGCGGCGTCGAGGGCGGTGGCCGGTGCGTACTTCCCGCACACGTTGACGGACCTGTCTCCGGACGGCTCCCTGAAACTCTCGATGCGTACCGTCGATTTCGGGCCGGTCACCCTCGGCAGACTGGGCTGGGGTGCGGACGTATCGATCGCCTGCGACTACCCGGGCGCGTACGAGGTCAACATCCCGCTCTCCGGCTCCCTGGAGTCGCGCTCCCCGGTGGGCGACGTGGTGTCGCGGCCCGGTCAGGCGACGGTGTTCCGGGCGAACGAACCCACCCTGATCAGCCGGTGGAGCGGGGATTGCTCGGTGCTCGGCGTCAAGTTCGACAGCGAATACCTCGAACGGGAAGCGGATCGCATACTCGGCACCGACGTGCGCCCGAAGTTGCTGCTGCCCTCCCAGATCGACCTCACCGACGCCTCGGGCAACAGCTGGTTCCGACTGTTGAGGTCGCTGACCGCGCAACTGCGCGAACCATCCGACCTGCTCGCCAATCCGGTAGTGGGACCGCAGCTCGCCGGCGCCATCACCGCAGCCTTCGTCCTGGCAGTCACACCGGATCAGGACGTGCACAGGGCGGCGCCGCGTCCCCGCATCGTCAAGCGCGTACTCGACGGGCTGAACGACGACCCGGCCCGCGCGTGGACGGCGGCAGACATGGCTCAGCTGGCGGGCACCAGCGTTCGCCGGCTGCAGGAAGGGTTTCGCGAGTACGTCGGGCGCAGCCCGTCCGAATGCCTCCTCGACATCCGCTTGAGCCGCGCGGACGCCGATCTGAGGGCGCGGGAGCCAGGTGTCACGGTTTCCGACATCGCTGCCCGGTGGGGGTTTACCCACGCCGGCCGGTTTTCCGCTGCATATCGTCGCAGGTACGGCAAATCCCCGTCAGAGCTCGTGCGTTTCTGACGGGGATTGCGCGTGTGTAGTTACTTGTTGCCGAAGTACGAGACGTCGTCGTTGCCGATGAGGTCCGGCACCGTCCAGCCGTCGAGGTCGTACTCGGCCAGGCACTGCTCGGCCAGGCCCTTCATGGAGGCGACGTCACCACGGTTCTCGGCGGCGAAAAGCAGTTCCGCCTTGACGTTCTCGTGGTTGCCGGAGTAATTCCGCTCGTAGAGTTCGTGGCGGCCGCCGAACTCGGTTCCGATCGAATCCCACAGCGCCTTCATGATTTTCACGCGGTCGACCGCGGTCATGCCGTCCGAGCCGCGAACGTACTTGTCGAGGTACGGACGCACATCGGGACTCTTGAAGTCGGCGGCCGACGACGGCAGGTAGATCAGCCCGGATGCCACATCCTGCTCGATGATCTCCTTGATGCGGGGGTAGCCCTGGATCATGAACATGCGGTAGGTGAGGCCGTATTCGAGCTTGGGGATGACGGTGTCGCCGATCCAGGGCTCCGGGTTGCGTGCCATCGATTCGGTGAGGGACCAGAACAGGTTTCGCCAGCCGATCACTTCACCGACGCGGGTCTGCACGCCTCGGAAGCCGCCCGCTCCCGTGGCGTCGAGTGCCTTCATCAACATGCCGGCGATGAAGTCGAGCTTCACGGCGAGGCGGGTACAGCCCTGAAAAGTGAAGCGGGGCAAGAAGCCCGACTGCGGGAAGAAGCCGTTGATCTTGTCGACGTCGCCGTACATGAACACGTTTTCCCACGGCACGAGGACCTTGTCGAAGATGAAGATGGTGTCGTTCTCATCCATCCGGCTCGACAGCGGGTAGTCGAACGGGGTGCCCATCACCGCGGCGTTCTGGGTGAACGAGGACCGGCAGATCAGCTTCACGCCCGGTGCGTCCATCGGCACCGTGCAGATGAGCGCGAATTCCTTCTTCTTGATCGGCAAACCGTAGTGGGCGATGAAGTTGTAGTTGGTGATCGCCGATCCTGTGGCCACGACCTTGGCGCCGGAGACGATAATGCCTGCGTCGGTTTCCTTCTCCACTTTCATGAACACGTCGCCGACCTCGTCAGGAGGCAGCTGCCGGTCGACCGGCGGGTTGATGATCGCGTGGTTCCAGTAGAGAACCTTCTCCTGCGACTCCTTGTACCAGCGCTCGGCGTTGTCCTGGAACGGCGAGTACAGCTCCTTGTTCGCGTGGAGGGTTCCGAGAAAGGAGGCCTTGTAGTCGGGGCTGCGGCCCATCCAGCCGTAGGTCATCCGCGCCCAGGTGGCGATGGCGTCGCGCTCCTTCAGGAGGTCGTCGGACGAGGTCGGCGCCTTGAAAAACGGCATGGTGACGCCGCCGTTGCCGGTGTCGGTGGGGGTGGTGACCTTATCGACGTGCTCACCGGTGTGCATCGAGTCGTAGAGACGGGCAGTCATGCGAATGGGGTTCCGGAACGCCGGGTGGGTGGTGACGTCCTCGACACGCTCGCCGTGTAACCAGATCTCGCGATCGTCACGCAACGATTCGATGTACTCGTCGCCGGTCATCGGCCGCGACGCGAAGTTCTTCGTGCGATTCACCTCGCTGTCGGCGGCGACGTTGACCTTGGTGCGATCGACGGCGGTGTCGGGGGCGGATTCGGTGGTGGTCATCGAGATGGCCTTTCTTCAGGAAATCGGTATCAGGAGACGGTGTGGAGATGGAACGGAGTGAACGAGGTGGTGGCGTCGAACCAGCCACTGTGCGGGTCGTCCATGGAACCGTTCCAGGCGGCCGAAGCCGACGGGGCGCCGAGGTCGTGGAATGTGCTGCGGTAGAACAGCAACGGATCCTTCCCGGTGGTCTGCGCGTCGACGATCTCGCCGATGAAGATGAGATGGTCGCCGCCGTCGTACTCGGCCCACGGCACGCACGACAGCGTGGCGGCCGAGCCGCAGAGGACGGGGGCGGTGGGGCCGTCCGTCCACGTCGGCTGCGGCTCCTGCGGCCGGCCGGCGAAATGCAGTGCTGTGTCGACCTGGTCGGCGGCCAGGATGTTCACCGCGAAGGGCGCATTGCTGAGGTAGCGGCACGCCTTCGACTTACGGGTCAGCGTCACCTGGCACAGCCGTGGCTCGAGGGAGACGGCGGTGAAGGCGGTGACAGTGGCTCCGTGCGGTTCGCCGTCGGAGTTGCTGCACGTGATGACAGTGACTCCGCTGGCGAACTGTCCGAAAATGTTCCGGAGTTCGCGCTGTTCCATGATCGGAAGCCTCCCTTCGTGTCGGGGCGCTGTTGCGGTGAACACGAAGGTACGACCAGGTCCACCGCGCGTCGATCCGCTGTGCGAGGTGCCGATCCACTTTGCGCAGTGACTCGGATCACGGCGGAAATTGCAATCGATGGTGTCCGCGGTCACACTTGTGCCATGTCGACCACGTCCAGGTTCGTCCGTTCCGATGATTGGGACGAGGCGTCGCACGTGGTGTCGGACGTCTACTTCCCGCACCGCCTGACCCCGCTGAGCAGAGAGACCGCCAGCAATACGGTCGCGGAAGCCGTGGAGCTGGGCCCGGTGAAGATCACCCGCATCGGGTGGGGAGCCGACGTGTCGATCCAGTCGGATCACCCGGGTGCGTACGCGGTGAACGTGCCGTTGTCGGGACACCTGGAGTCGGTGACCGGGAAAACCGAGGTGTCGTCGGCGCCCGGGTCGGGGACCATCTGTCCACCCGACACCACGACGCTCATCACCGACTGGAGCAAGGACTGCTCGATCATCGGGGTGCGGGTCGACCGCGACTACCTCCACAGGGAGATGGCGCGGATTCTGGCGCGGCCCGGACTGCGCCTGCCCCCGCAATTCGATCTGACCAGCGAGAACGGTGCCAGTTGGTTGGCGTTGGTGCGGTCACTCCTCGATCAGATGTTGCGTTCGGACGGTGTCTACGCCAACCCCCTCGTCGCCGAGCAGCTGTCGGGGGCGGTCACCACGGCACTGGTCCTGGCAGCGATACCGGACGACGAGACGGCCGGTGCCGGTACCCGGCCGCGCATCGTCAAGCGGGTCATCGACGAGATCCACGCCGACCCCGCGCGGGCGTGGACGGCGGCCGAGATGGCCGAGATCGCGGGTGTCGGGGTCCGGCGCCTTCAGGAAGGATTCCAGGAGTATGTCGGGGTGAGCCCCCGCGACTACCTGCTCGACGTGCGGCTCGATCGTGTCCACGCCGACCTGCTCCGCGCCGACTCCTCGGCCACGGTGTCCGATGTCGCGATGCGGTGGGGGTTCACCCACACCGGCCGGTTCGCGGCGGCGTTCCGGAAGAAGTACGGGGCGGCGCCGTCGGACGTGCTGCGCGGCTGACGTCGTCTGGTCAGTCGCTGTTCGGCCTGGCTACGACAGGGCACCGATCCGGGCGCGGGCCCGCAGCGCGATGAGTTCCCGGGCGTGTGCCTCGAGCCCGCGATCCTCGTCGGACTGCGGAATCCATTGCCGCACTGCGGTTGCGGCGCCCTCCTCGTCGATCGCGGCGACCACGGTGAGGCAGTGGGTGGTCAGATTCATCTCGCCCGTGCGCGGATCGCCTGATCGCACGTGCACCGAAACGTGCATGGTCTGCGCGCCGGTATGGAGCAGTCGGGCATCGACCTCCACGACGTGACCGATCTGGATCGGCCGGTAGAACCGGACCCCACCGGCGTACACCGAGACGCACGGACCGCCGCTCCAGGCGGTACCGCAGAGGTAGGCGGCCTCGTCGATCCAGCGCATCACCGTGCCACCGTGGGTCTTGCCGCCCCAGTTGACGTCGGTGGGGGCTGCGAGAAATCTCATGACCGACACGGGTGCCGTGCCCTTGTCCGTGTATTCCTGCCTGCTCATCGCCTCTTCGATGTCGGCGCGGAGGCCGACCCGCATGATCGCCTCGTCGGCTTCGGCGTGGTCCTCGGCGGTGACAGGCAGCCACGGCGGGACGCTTTTCGGCTTGCCGGAATCATCGACGGCCACGAAGATCACCAGACAGTTACTGGCCTCGGTGAACTCACCGGTCCGCGGGTCTGCGGAGGACACCGTGCACTGGATGTGCATGCTGGAGCGGCCCGTGTGCACCAGCCTCGCCTCGACTTCCACCAGGTGACCGGACTCGATCGATCGGGTGAAGCGGATGTTTCCCACATAGGCGGTGACGCAGTAGCCGCCACTCCAGCCGACCGCGCACGCGTAGGCGGCCTTGTCGATCCACTCGAGGATGCGTCCGCCCTGGATCGATCCGCCCAGGGTTGCCACCTCCGTGGGGGCCGCGAGGAAGCGGAGTGTGATGCTGCGGGGAGGGGTGTTCATCGATGTGATCCTCGGGGATTCGACGTGGCCGGCACAAAGCGCGAACCGGGGCGGCGAAACGTCGTTGTCCGCCGATGGCGGGGCAATTATCCCACGGATGCCCCGGACCCACCCGTCCCCGATGTGAACGGGCCGCGGGTTGACGAACCGTGTGACTACAAGAACACTCGATAGCGACCGCACAGCGTTCTCACCGTACGCACAGCGTACGACAGTGATCGGATCCGATAATGACCTCGACCTCGACGTCGACCACGTCCGCACCGCACGTGGACCGGGTAAGCCTCGACCACGTCGATCGGGAGTTCTACCTCCCCGCCCAGCGAGTGCTGCCCTGGAAGGCAAACCTCGCGGCACTCCCCGGTGAACCCGGAACTCCGCTGCGCATCACGGGAGTGGTGCGGTCACGCGACGGCGAAACGTTGTCGGGGGCAGAGCTCGAGGTGTGGCACGCGGACGCCGACGGCTGCTATTCCGGGTACTCCGTCGAGATTCTGCGCAACAATCTGCGCGGCATCGTCGTCACCTGCGCCGGGGGTCGCTTCGACATCTCCACCATCAAGCCCGCGCCGTGCGAATTCTCCAGTGTCCCAAGCCGTAACGAGGTGGGTCACATCAACGTGATCGTGCATGCGCGCGGTTACCGCTCGCTCGGGACGCGGGTGGTGCCGCCGCTCGGCGCAACGCAGGAGATGTCCTGCGAATTCGTGCTCGACCCGCTGTAGCCGGACTGCAGCTGTCAGCCCGCGAACCCCATGTCGGAGCTGAGGGCGGCCGCGGCGGCGAGGACGCACGGCACGGCCTGTTCCCGGAATTGCGCGGGCGTATTGCGTGCAGTGGAGGTGGAGCAGGCCACCACGCCCACGACGGAGCCTGCCGCGTCCCGGACCGGGGCGGCCAGCGAGATGAGTCCCTTTTCGAGCTCCTCGGACGTCAACGCGAATCCTTGCTCACGAACCTTGGTGAGTTCGCGTTCGAACTCTGCGGCGCTGCCGATGGTGTCGGGTCCGAGTTTGGCGAAGGTCGACTCGCTGACCACGCGTTCGACGACGTCGGCGGGCGCCCACGCGAGCAGTGCGCGACCCATCGACGTGGCGTACGCGGGGACCCGGGTGCCCACCGAGACGTTGATGCTCATGATCCGGCGGACGGGAACGCGCGCTGCGTAGACCACGTCGGCCCCGTCGAGCACGCCCAGCGAGGCCGACTCCTGCGTTTTCTCCGCCACCTCGAGCAGTCGGGGCATCGCCGCTTCGATGAGGGCGTGCGACTCCGAGTAGTGCTGCCCGATGCTGAGCACGCGGGGGGTGAGCGACCACCGGCCTCCTGAGCCGGCGACGTAACCGAGCTTCTGCAGGGTGAGCAGGATCCGGCGGACCGCGGGACGCGAGAGCCCCGCTTCGGTGGCGAGTTCGGCCAGTGTCGGGTTGGGGCGCTGCGCATCGAAGGCTAGAAGCACCGCGAAGCCACGTTCGATGCTTTGGATGTAGTCGCGATCGTTCTCGGGCATTGCGGCCTCCACCAGCGGTTTCGTCAGGGTGCACGGAAGTCGGGGTTGACATTTCAATGTGACTGCGCGCACAGTAGGTATGTACGCATAGCGTGATAGTAGTACGCACAGCGTACATACGCAAGACCTCGGCGCGTGAACACCCACCGTGTCGCCCACAACTCGATATCAGCCTTATCCGCTTCCCTCCCAGCCCAAGGAGAAACAGATGACCACCACCGAGAGCCCCACCGCCGCCGGATCCGGCTCCGCAGCCACCGACAAGTTCAAGTCCGAACGCGTCAGCGCCGACACCTCGCCGGAGCGGCTCGCGGCGATCGCCAAGGACGCCCTCGGCGCGCTCAACGACGTGATCCTGAAGCACGGCGTCACCTACCCCGAGTACCGCGTGTTCAAGCAGTGGCTCATCGACGTCGGTGAGGGCGGGGAGTGGCCGCTGTTCCTCGACGTGTTCATCGAGCACTCCGTCGAAGAGGTTCTCGCCCGCACCCGCAAGGGAACCAAGGGCAGCATCGAGGGACCGTACTACATTGCCGGTGCGCCGGAACTGCCCTCCACCTGCACCCTGCCCATGCGCGAGGAAGACAGGAAGATCACCCCGCTGGTCTTCTCCGGCCAGGTCACCGACCTCGAGGGGAACGGGCTCGCCGGCGCGAAGGTCGAGCTGTGGCACGCCGACAACGACGGCTACTACTCGCAGTTCGCCCCGCACCTTCCCGAGTGGAACCTGCGCGGCACGATCATCGCCGACGAGGAGGGCCGCTACGAGATCACCACGATCCAGCCGGCGCCCTACAAGATTCCGACCGACGGCCCGACCGGTCAGTTCATCGAGGCGCAGAACGGGCACCCGTGGCGTCCCGCGCACCTGCATCTCATCGTGTCGGCTCCCGGTAAGGAGTCGGTGACCACGCAGCTGTATTTCAAGGGCGGCGAGTGGATCGACAGCGACGTCGCGTCCGCCACCAAGCCCGAGCTCATCCTCGACCCGAAGACCGGTGACGACGGCAAGAACTACGTCACCTACAACTTCGTGCTCGACCCCGCGTGAGCTGTTCCACCCGTAGAGAGAGTGATTCGATGACCGACCTGTCTATCGTTTCCGTCGAAACGACGATCCTCGATGTGCCGCTGGTGCGTCCCCACAAGTTCGCCACCACGTCGATGACGGCGCAGCCGCTGCTGCTCGTCGCCGTCACCACCGCGGGCGGCGTGACCGGTTACGGCGAGGGTGTCGTCCCGGGTGGCCCGTGGTGGGGCGGCGAATCGGTGGAGACGATGCAGGCGATCGTCGAGCGTTACCTCGTCCCGGTCCTGCTGGGGCGGGGTGTCGACGAGATCACCGGAATCATGTCGGACATCGAAAGGGTGGTCGCGAACGCGCGTTTCGCGAAGGCCGCCGTCGACGTCGCATTGCACGACGCCTGGGCGCGCAGCCTCGGTGTGCCGGTGCATACGCTGCTCGGCGGAGCCTTCCGGGACAGCGTCGAGGTCACCTGGGCTCTCGGCGCCGCTCCCGCCGAGGAGATCGTCGAGGAGGCCCTCGGCCTCGTCGAGTCGAAGCGGCACTTCAGTTTCAAACTGAAGATGGGCGCCCTCGACCCGGAGGTCGACACTGCCCGGGTCGTCCGGATCGCCCAGGCACTGCAGGGTAAGGCCGGCGTCCGTATCGACGTCAATGCCCGCTGGGACCGGCTCACCGCGCTGAAGTACGTGCCCCTCCTCGTCGAAGGCGGCGTCGAACTGATCGAGCAGCCCACCCCCGGTGAACAGCTCGAGGTCCTCGCCGAACTCAACCGGCTCGTCCCCGTCCCCGTGATGGCGGACGAAAGCGTCCAGACGCCGCACGATGCTCTCGAGGTCGCGCGGCGCGGCGCGGCCGACGTCATCGCCGTGAAAACCACCAAATGCGGTGGGCTCAGGCGCAGTCGGGAGGTGGTGGCCATCGCCAAGGCGGCCGGCATCGCCTGCCACGGAGCCACGTCCATCGAGGGACCGATCGGCACAGCAGCGTCCATTCACTTCGCCTGCTCGGAACCCGGCATCAACTTCGGTTCCGAACTGTTCGGACCCCTGCTGTTCAGCGAAGAACTGCTGCAGCAACCACTGCGGTACGGCGACGGCAAGGCGCATCTGCCCGAAGGTCCCGGGCTCGGAGTCGAGCTCAACATGGATGCCGTCAAGACTTGGACCAGGAACTGAGGAGAACACCACCCGATGGCACTCTTTCACGTCCGGATGGACGTCAACATCCCCCGCGACCTCGACCCGGACGTCCGGGACGAGACCATCGCCAAGGAGAAGGCCTACTCTCAGGAGCTGCAGCGCTCCGGTAAGTGGCCGGAAATCTGGCGAATCGTCGGAAAATACAGCAACATCAGCATCTTCGACGTCGACTCGGCCGACGAACTCCACGAAATACTGTGGAATCTGCCGCTGTTCCCTTACATGAACATCGAGATCACAGCGCTCACCCGGCACGGTTCCGACGTCAAGTAGGCGGCTTCGCCGCCCGTGCGCCCTTTTGGTAGCTGGGGCAACCAGAAAGGCGCACGAGGCGCGGAGCGCCCTATTTCTGCTGGGCGAGGAGCCGGTCGACGGCCCGCACGCTGAGGACGTGGTCGAGTGCCATGGTGGCGCTACCGACCACCCCGGACAGCTCCCCGTGCGTCCAGGGCAGAATCTGTAGCTGCTGTGTGGCCACGGCAATAGCGTTGCCGTACAGGGTTTCCCGAAGTCCGGCGACAAAGGTGTCGTAGGCCTGTGCCATGTCGCCGCCGACGATGACGACCTCCGGGTTGAGGAGATTGACCACGCCGGACAACACTTCGCCGATCTGACGCCCGCTCTCCCGAATCATCCGCCGCGCTTCCGCGTCGCCCGCGAGCGCCAGCGTGATCACGTCGCGGATGTGGGTGACGTTGCGCCCCTGTCCCTGAAGGTTGCGGACCAAGGCCCACCCACCCGCAACGGCCTCGACACATCCCACGTCGCCGCAGCGGCACACCACACCTTGTGCTGCTGCGGTTTTCGTATGCCCGATTTCACCGGCAGCGCCGAGAGCGCCCCGCTGAAGGGCTCCTCCGGACACGATCCCGGCACCGAGGCCGGTGGATGCCTTGATCAGGAGCATGTCGGCGAAGTCCCGGCGCTCTCCACGCCGCTCCGCCAGAACCATCACGTTGGCGTCGTTGTCGACGAAGACGGGCGCATCGGTCACCTCGGCGAGAAATGGTTGCAACGGCACCCCGTCCCACCCCGACATCATCGGTGAGTTGAGGCTGCACCCGCGCTCGATGTCGACGGTGCCGGGCAGGCTGATTCCGACTCCCACGGTGCGGCGGGCCGTCTCACCCAGGCTCTCGCGAAGCGCGGTCAGGCGTTGCGCAATGACCGGCATCAATTCCGCTGGGCTCGTGCCGATTTCCTGCTCGACGTCCTCGACGACGAGGACGTCCCCGGCCAGGTCGCAGATCGCGAGCTGGGTGCGACTCCGGCCGATCGCGGCGGACAGCACCACCCCTGCCTGAACGTGGAAGGAGAGCTTGACCGGTGGCCGGCCGCCGGTCGAGACGCCTTCTTCTCGTTCCACGACGAGTCCGGACGCCTGCAGTGTCGAGACGCGGGCCGCGACTGCCGTGCGGGACAGGCCGGTGAGATTCCCGATCTCGGTTCGGGTGGTTGCTTGGCCGTCGCGGATGAGCGCGAAGACGTCGCCGCCCGTCGCCGGGGAAGTAGTCGATCGTGGCGTCGTCCGCATACGGCCATTCAACCAACCCGGACGCTCGACTGACAACGTAAGCAAAGCGTCTTTGTTCTCAAAAATACGTAAGTCTGTATTGATTGAGCGCCGAAGGTGCCCTACTCTCGTCTGTGACGGCCCACACATTGGCTTTCAGAGGGAGAATGACATGCCACCTGCGAACACGGTCTTTCCAGCCAAGACGGTGGATCCCTGCGACTTCGTCGTCTTCGGCGGAACAGGCGACCTCGCCGTCCGAAAGCTGCTTCCGGCGCTCTACCTGCGCGATCGCGACGGACAGCTTCCACCGGAGACCCGGGTGATCGGCGCCTCGCGAGCGGGCCTCGATACCGAGGGCTACCGGGACAAGGTCCGGGGGGAACTCGCGCGTTTCGTCCCGAATGATCAACTGGATGCGCAGACGTGTGACCGATTTCTCCGTCGGCTCGAGTACGTGAGCGTCGACCTCGCCGATCCCGACACCTGGACGGGCATCACCGAAGGTCTCGCGGGGCGGGAGGAGCTCATCCGAGTCTTCTATCTAGCCTGCGCACCGGGACTGTTCGGGCCGATCTGCGAGAACCTGCAGTTACACGGCCTTGCGAGTGCGCAGTCCCGGGCGGTACTCGAGAAGCCGATCGGACACGACCTCGCCTCGGCACGCGCCGTCAACGACGCGGTCGGCGCCGTATTCGACGAATCGCAGATCTTCCGCATCGATCACTACCTCGGCAAGGAGAGTGTGCAGAACCTTCTGGTCACTCGCTTCGCCAATACGTTTCTCGAACCGTTGTGGAATTCCACGTCCGTGGACCACGTGCAGATCAATGTCGCGGAATCGCTGGGTGTCGGGAGTCGCGGGGGGTACTACGAGTCGGCGGGAGCGCTGCGCGACATGCTGCAGAACCACCTGCTGCAGTTGCTGTGCCTCGTCGCGATGGAACCCCCCACCTACGTCGATCGTGAGACTGTGCGCGACGAAAAGCTGAAAGTGCTTCAAGCGCTGAAGCCCATGAGCCCGGACGACGTCGAACGGTGCACCGTCGCAGGACAGTACGGTCCCGGACTGGCCGAGGGTGTGGCCGTTCCCGGCTACCGAGACGAGGTCGAGAACCCCCACAGTCGCACCGAGACGTTCATTGCCGTGAAGGCCGAGATTCAGAACTGGCGGTGGGCGGGTGTGCCGTTCTACCTGCGCACCGGCAAACGGATGGACCGCAGATGCTCGGAGATCGTGGTGCAGTTCAAGCCCGTCCCGCACCCGATGTTTCCCGGCAGTGAAGGCCACAGCGAACCCAACCGTCTCGTGATCCAGCTCCAGCCCCACGAGGGCATGCGATTGCACATGACGGCCAAGGAACCCGGCCCCGGTGGTATCCGCCTGCGGCCGGTGTCGTTGGACCTCAACTACATCGAGACATTCAAGCGGCCGTCGCCGGATGCCTACGAGAGGTTGCTGATGGACGTGGTTCGGGGCAACCCGACCCTGTTCATGCGCCGCGACGAGGTGGAGGCGGCATGGGAATGGGTGGAACAGATCCTTGTCGGCTGGGACCGTTCCGAACGGCTCCCGCGCCGGTATCCGGCGGGTACCAACGGACCCACCGACGCCACCACTCTCATCGAGCGCGACGGACGCACCTGGCACGAAGGAGTTCCCGCATGACCGAAACACCCACACCGCCTGCCGACGTGCACCCCGTCCTCGCCGCCGTCACCGAGCGGATCATCGAACGCAGCAGGCCCGAGCGCACTACTTACCTGAACCGGATCCGGCAGGCGGGCGACCACGGACCGGCCCGCGGCAAACTGGCCTGCGCGAACCTCGCGCACGGCTTCGCCGCGTCCGGCCCGGCCGACAAGAAGGCGCTGCGCAGCTTCGTCAAGCCCAACATCGCGATCGTCTCGTCGTACAACGACATGCTGTCGGCGCATCAGCCGTTCGAGCATTTCCCGCGACAGCTGAAGGCCGCGGTCATGGAGGCCGGTGGCATCGCCCAGTTCGCCGGTGGTGTTCCCGCGATGTGCGACGGCATCACCCAGGGCCGCGACGGCATGCAGTTGTCGTTGTTCAGCCGTGACGTGATCGCGATGGCGACGGCGATCGGACTGTCACACGACATGTTCGACGGCGCGCTGATGCTGGGCGTGTGCGACAAGATCGTGCCGGGAATGCTTATCGGCGCATTGGGTTTCGGGCACCTGCCGACGATTTTCGTTCCGGCCGGACCGATGACGTCCGGTCTGCCGAACAACGAGAAGTCCCGCGTTCGCCAGCTCTACGCGGAGGGCAAGGCCGAACGTGAGGAACTGCTCGACGCGGAGGCGGCCAGCTACCACGGCGCAGGCACCTGCACGTTCTTCGGCACGGCCAACTCCAACCAGCTCCTCATGGAGGTCATGGGCCTGCACTTGCCCGGATCGAGCTTCGTGAACCCCGGTACACCGCTGCGTGATGCACTGACGTCCGAAGCGGGGAAGCGCGTCACCGGGCTCACCGCACTCGGCGACGATTACACACCGGTCGGCGAGGTCGTGGACGAGCGTGCCGTGGTCAACGGCTGTGTCGCGTTGCTCGCGACCGGCGGATCGACCAACCACACCATGCACCTCGTCGCGATCGCCCGGGCCGCGGGCATCACGCTGACCTGGGACGATCTGGCGGAGCTGTCCGCGGTCGTGCCCTTGCTCGCCCGCATCTACCCCAACGGCTCGGCGGACGTGAACCACTTCCACGCCGCCGGCGGCCTCGGCTACGTGGTCTCCTCCATGCTCGATGCGGGCCTGCTGCACGAGAACGTGAAGACCGTTGCCGGTCCCGGACTCCGCCGTTACACGGAAGAGCCGAAGCTGTCCGGTGACGGCGTCGAATGGCAGCCGGGTACGCGAATCAGCCTCGACACCAGCGTGTTGCGCGGACCGGAAGACCCGTTCGACGTCAACGGTGGGCTCAAGATGCTCACCGGGAATCTGGGTTCGTGCGTGATGAAGACGTCGGCCGTCCACCCGGACCACCGCGTCGTGACCGCGCCGGCCAGGGTGTTCGACGACCAGCTCGACTTCCTCGCCGCGTTCGAAGCGGGCACGCTGACAGGCGATTTCGTGGCCGTGCTCCGGTACCAGGGCCCACGCGCCAACGGCATGCCCGAATTGCACAAACTCACACCGGTACTCGGTGTTCTGCAGGACCAGGGCCGGAGGGTCGCATTAGTTACCGACGGCCGGATGTCCGGCGCCTCGGGAAAGGTGCCGGCAGCTATTCACCTCACCCCGGAGGCGGCCGCAGATGGACCGCTCGCGCGTGTGCGTGACGGCGACCTCCTGACCGTCGATGCCGTGACCGGATCTGTGAACGTTCACCTCGACGACGAAGAACTGGCCGCACGTCCGGCGACCGGTCGTGCGCTCGGTGCCGACGAATGGGTCGGCACGGGGCGTGAACTCTTCGCCGGACTCCGCGCCGCCGTCGGACCGGCCACCCAGGGCGCCAGCGTCTTTCATCCCCAACCCGCTTAAGGAGCAACTCCAGTGACTGCCAATCCTTCTCTCCTCGACCGTGTCCCGGTCATCCCTGTCGTCGTGATCGATGACGTTGCACATGCCGTTCCGGTGGCGCGCGCGCTGGTGGCCGGCGGCATCCCCATGATCGAACTGACCCTGCGCACATCCTGCGCACTCGACGCCATCAAGGCGATCGCGACCGAGGTGCCGGACATCTGCGTGGGTGCAGGCACCATTGTGGAACCGGACCAGGCGGCGCGTGCAGCAGAAGCCGGTGCCCAGTTCCTGGTGTCGCCGGGTAGCACCGAGTCGCTGCTGAAGGCGATGACCGACACCGGTCTGCCGCACCTCCCCGGTGCCGCGACCGTGTCCGAGGTGCTGTTCCTCCTCGAACACGGCTACCGGGAGCTCAAGTTCTTCCCGGCCGAGGCGTCCGGGGGTGCCAAGTTCCTCGGCTCGATTCATTCGCCCGTTCCCGCTGCCAGGTTTTGCCCCACCGGCGGGGTGTCGACCTCGAATGTGCGGGACTATCTGGCACTGCCCAACGTCGGGTGCGTCGGCGGATCCTGGCTCACGCCCTCCGACGCCGTGAAGCAGAAGGACTGGGAGCGGATCAGCGCGCTGGCCAGTGAGGCGGCAGCACTCGCTCGTTAGGCCGAGCACGCGCGCGGTACGGTGAGGTCGTGCGAGACAAGGAAAACGGTGATCCAGGACGGCCGGGCTCGCAGTCTTCGCTGAAGTCCGCTAATCAGCACCGAGTGGTGCGCGCCCTGCAGATGTCGGGCGAGCTGACCCAGGCCGAGATCGCCCGGCGCACCGGTTTAGCTCCCGCCACCGTCTCCAACATGGTCAAGGAACTGACCGCGGCCGGGATGGTCACCGTGCCTGACGGCGACCATCCCGGCCAGCGCGGTCGGGCGGTGCGACTGACGCGGAAGATGGGGCTCGCGGTCGGGATCGACTTCGGGCACCGCCACCTCACCGTCGCAGTCGCCGACATGGCACACGATGTCCTGGCCGAGGAGAGGGTCGAACTCGCAGCCGGACATCGCGCCGAAGAAGGCGTGGTGCAGGCGGGCAGCCTTCTCGACGCTGCCCTCGACCGTCTCGGCTGCGACCGCACGTCCGTCCTGGCCGTCGGCATGGGCCTGCCCGCGCCGCTCGAGACCGATACCGGTGAGGTCGGTGGCCCGTCGATCCTCCCCGGCTGGGTGGGTGTCGACGCCGCCGCCATCGCGTCCGATCATCTCGGTATCGCCGTCCACGTCGACAACGATGCCAACCTCGGTGTATTGGCCGAGCACATGTGGGGCGCAGGCCGGGGAACCACCGATCTCGCATACATCAAACTGTCCGACGGTGTGGGCGCCGGCCTCGTCCTCGACGGCCGGCTCTACCGTGGAAGAGGCGGCACCGCAGGCGAAATCGGCCACGTCACTCTCGACGAGTTCGGTCAGGTATGCCGTTGCGGCAACCGAGGATGCCTCGAGACGCTCGTCGCCTCCCACGTCGTCATCGCCCTGCTCGAGCCGAGCCGCGGCACCGGCCTGAGTATCGCCGACGTCGTCGCCATGGCCGAGAACGGTGATGCCGCCTGCGTCAGGGTGCTCGCCGACACCGGCAGGCATGTCGGCGTCGCAGCCGCGAGCCTCTGCAACCTCCTCAACCCTGAGCGTCTCGTCATCGGCGGGGAACTCGCCCTGGCGGGCGATTTGCTGCTCGGTCCCCTCCGTGAGGTCCTGGCGCGTTACGCCGTGCCCAGCGCAGTGCGATCGCTCGAGGTGCGTGTCGCCGAGTTGGGTTCCCGGGCCCAGGTGCTCGGTGCCGTCGCGCTGGGCTTGCGTTCTGCGCTACCTGCCTGACTCAAGGTATTCATTCCCGAACATCACACCCAGCATTTCGGGCTCTTATGTTCATAGGTTGACGATTCGCGGCTTTCTTGCCTACTGTGGTCCACACCACATTTACTGCGTGCGCCTTCGCCGCGCGGCGGGTCTCGGCCTCGCATACCCCCTTCCTCCCGAGGAGTCCCATGACCGAAAACGTTCTGTCACCCGGCGCAAACGTGCCGCCCGGCGACACAGGGGAGGGCGCAGCTGTGCCCTTCCGGATCGCGGCTGTCGCTGCCCTGGGCGGCCTCTTGTTCGGATACGACAGCGCGGTGATCAACGGCGCGGTCTCGGCGATCGAAGGCAAGTTCCAGGTCGAGTCGGCCTTGCTCGGCTTCGCCATCGCTTCGGCCCTGCTGGGCGCTGCCGCGGGCGCCATGGTGGCCGGCCGCATCGCCGACCGGTACGGACGGCTCGTCACGATGCAGGCTGCGGCGGTGATGTTCCTGCTCAGCGCGCTGGGGACGGGGTTCGCCCCAGATGTCGAAGTCCTCGTGGTTTTCCGCATCGTGGGCGGCCTCGGTGTCGGCTTGGCCTCGGTGATCGCCCCTGCATACATCGCGGAAATTTCTCCGGCCCGAGTGCGAGGACGCCTGGGTTCACTGCAGCAGCTCGCGATCGTCACCGGCATCTTCGTCTCGCTCCTCGTCGACTACGCGCTGGCCGCCCTTGCCGGCGGGTCCCAGGAGGAATTGTGGTTCGGACTCGAAGCCTGGCGATGGATGTTCCTCGCCATGTGCGTTCCCGCGCTCGCGTACGGACTGCTGTCGCTGACCATCCCCGAATCGCCCCGCTACCTGATCGCCCAGGGTCGTCTCGGTGAGGCCCGCGGCGTTCTCGCAGTGCTTCTCGGGGAGAAGGGTCTCGACCTCAAAGTCGAGAGCATTCGTGCCACTCTTGCTCGCGAGAACGAACCCTCCATCAAGGACCT
Organism: Rhodococcus sp. NPDC019647; assembly: GCF_044389235.1. Lineage (NCBI taxonomy): Bacteria > Bacillati > Actinomycetota > Actinomycetes > Mycobacteriales > Nocardiaceae > Rhodococcus > Rhodococcus sp. NPDC019647. The sequence goes on from NZ_JBIRXS010000017.1 coordinate 132,155, forward strand.
GAAGGGGCCGGCGTTCGGTCTCCTGCCGATCGTGTGGATAGGGATCGGTCTGTCGGTCTTTCAACAGTTCGTCGGCATCAACGTGATCTTCTACTACTCGAGCGTTCTGTGGCAGGCGGTCGGTTTCGATGAGGGCAGTTCGCTGCAGATCACCGTCATCACCTCGGTGGTCAACATTGCGACCACTCTCATCGCGATCGCGTACATCGACCGGGTGGGCCGTCGACCGCTCCTGATCATCGGCTCGGCAGGCATGGCCGTGACACTCGCGACCATGGCCGTCATCTTCGGCACCGCATCCACCACCGTCGTGAACGGGGTGACAACTCCCCAGCTCACAGGCCTGCAGGGGCCGATCGCGCTGATCGCCGCCAACCTCTTCGTGGTGGCCTTCGGAATGTCGTGGGGGCCCGTCGTCTGGGTCCTGCTCGGAGAGGCCTTCCCCAACCGCATCCGGGCGGCGGCTCTGTCCCTGGCCGCCGGCGCACAATGGGCGGCGAACTGGCTGATCACCGTGAGCTTCCCGTCGATGAAGGACTTCTCGCTCGGCATCTCCTACGGCTTCTACGCCGTGTGCGCAGTGCTGTCGCTCGTCTTCGTCCTCCGCTGGGTCAAAGAGACCAAAGGCGTGGAACTCGAAGCCATGCAATCGGATCCGGTGGTATAGGTACTCAGCGCTCGGCGTCGTCCTTCAGTTCTTCGATCGCGGTGGCGGATTCGGTGACGATCGCCCGCATGGCCGCTTCCGCGGCAGCCGCATCGCCCCTCTGAACGGACGAAGCGACGACGCCGTGGAGCGCAATGGCCTCGTCTTCGGCGACGTGCGGCATGAGCGAATGCCGGGTCCTGCCCTCGAGAACCTCCACCACGATCTGCGACATCGCCCTCAGTAAGGGATTGCCCGAGGCGGCCAGCAACGTCCGGTGAAAGTCGGAGTCGTGGCCGAGATAGGCGTCGGTGTCCGCAGCCCGGGCGGTGGACGCCATGCCGATCACTGCCGCTGTGAGCGCGCCACACTGTTCCGGTGTGGCGCGCTCTGCTGCGAGACGGGCCGCGAGAGGCTCGATACCCGACCGCAACTCGCTCAGACTGGACAGCTGCTCGAAGCGCTGTGGCCCGGCCAGCTTCCATCGAATGACACTGGGGTCGAGGGAATTCCAGTGGTCCTCGCCGAGGACGGTGATGCCTACTCTGCGTCGCACCGCGAGAAGTCCCAATGATTCGAGTACGCGTACCACTTCCCGGACCACGGTGCGGGAGACGGAGTACTGCGTCACCACGTCGTCGGCCGAGATGCGGGTGCCGGGCGCGACGACACCCGCCACGATGTCGCTTCCCAACCGGTCGAGCACCGTCTCGTGCAATTGCCGGTACTCGACGGCGTCTGAGTTGGTCATTCGCCGATGCTCCCATGGTCGCCCGCACTGAACACACATTGACGCCCATCTTGCCCTCTAAGTACTACGTAATAGCTACGCATCTTGTAATCGTAGGATTTATGAGGCAAAGTGACGGGCATCACGAACATGGGTCGAGTCCACCACCGATAACCCGGGAGCAACAGATGGGTACCGCTTCACTACTCGCCGCCGCGGACAGCGCCGGTCATGACGCGCGCTTGATCACGGCCGCCGTCGTCGGCGTCGCCGCCATCATCGCGATGATCACCTGGCTCAAGCTGCATCCCTTTCTCGCGTTGGCGATCGGTGCCGTCGGTGTCGGAATCGCTGCCGGGCTCGGAGCCACGGATTCAGTGACCGCTTTCGTGGAGGGCTTCGGCGCGACGATGGGAAGCGTCGGCATCCTCATTGGGTTCGGCGCGATGTTCGGAAAGTTGCTTGCCGACTCCGGTGGCGCAGATCGGGTGGTCGACACGCTCGTCGGACGTTCCGGGCCACGCACACTGCCCTGGATGATGGCTCTGGTCGGTGCGGTCATCGGATTACCGATGTTCTTCGAGATCGGCCTCGTGCTGCTGATGCCGGTGATCATCCTGGTAGCTCGACGGTCGGGCCTGTCGTTGATGCGCATCGCCATCCCCACCCTTGCCGGTTTGTCGGCCATGCACGGCCTCGTCCCACCGCACCCCGGACCACTCGTCGCGGTGTCGGCTCTCAACGCCAATCTGGGGCTCACTCTCGCGCTCGGTGTGGTCGTGGCCATTCCCACCGTGATCGTGGCCGGCCCGCTGTTCAGCAAGCTGGCGGCGCGCTGGGTGGACGTGCCGGTACCCGAGCTGTATGTCACCACCGAGGACCTCGAGGGTGCCGAGGCGGCCGCCGAGCGTCAGCGCCCCGGTTTCGCGGCAACCCTCGCCGCCATCCTGCTGCCCGTCGTCCTGATGCTGGGTAAGGCCATCGCCGACGTCATCGCCCCCGATTCGGAGGCCGCCGCCAAGAATTTGCTCGACTTCCTCGGAACTCCGGTCGTCGCGCTCGGCCTGGCCGTGCTCGCCGGGATGGTGCTACTCGGCCGCGGTGGCGGTATGGACCGCAAGGCCATTGCGTCGTCGCTCGAGAGTTCGCTGCCCCCCATCGCGGGAATCCTCCTCATCGTCGGAGCGGGCGGCGGATTCAAACAGGTTCTCATCGACACGGGTATCGCCGATGTGATCGCCGAAGCAATCAAGGGCAGCGCCCTTCCGGTGCTGTTCCTCGCCTGGCTGGTCGCGGTGTTGATCCGCGTCGCCACGGGCTCGGCCACCGTCGCGACCGTCACCGCATCCGGGATTCTCGCCCCGGTCGCTGCCGAACTGACGTCCACACACGTGTCCCTGATGGTTCTCGCCATCGGCTCCGGATCACTCTTCCTCTCCCACGTCAACGACGCCGGCTTCTGGCTCGTCAAGGAGTATCTGGGAGTCACGGTGGTCCAGAACCTGAAGACATGGACGGTGATGGAGTGCATCATTTCCGTGACCGGCCTGGCCGGTGTCCTCGCGCTGAGCGCGTTCATCTGAGGGACAGACCAATGACGCGTAACAACATGACAATTCCGGTACTGGTACTGATGGGTGTGTCCGGGTCGGGGAAGTCCACGGTGGCCGGAATCATCGCCGGCGCCATGGGATGGGACCTGCAGGAGGGTGACGCCCTGCATCCGCAGGCGAACGTCGCGAAGATGGCGTCCGGGCAGCCGTTGACCGACGAGGACCGGTGGCCGTGGCTCGACCTGATCGCGGCCTGGATCAAGGACCACACCGACAAGCGTCTCCCGGGAATCATTACGTGCTCGGCCCTCAAGCGCAGCTATCGTGACGTGCTGCGCGGCGATCAGGTCGTGTTCGTCCATCTCGCCGGATCGAGAGAACAGATCGGGCAGCGACTGACTACCCGGCTCGACCATTTCATGCCGGCTTCGCTCCTCGACACGCAGATTTCGACGCTCGAGCCGATCGAACCGGACGAGAACGCCATCGTCGTCGACGTGGGTGGTTCGCCCACCGAGGTGGCCGCCGACATCATTACGCAGCTCGAGCGCCGATTGGCGAGCTGAACTTCGCCCTGCAACTTCCTGGCCGTCATCGCTACGCCGGGTTGATCACCCGGCGAAGCAACGGTGAGACGGTGACCAGGAGGCCGGCCAGCGCGACCCCGGTGACGAGTACCAGACCCGAATGGAACTGGTGGAAGCCGGTACCGCTGATGCTGGTCGCGGCATGTGAGCCGGCGGTGACCAGTGCAGTCGTGAGTGCCAGAACGAGTGCGGCACCCACCTGTGCAGAGGTCTGCACCAGTCCCGAGGCCAGGCCCTGCTCGGAGTCGTCGACGCCCGACGTGGCCTGGGCCATGATCGAGGTGAATCCGAAAGCGAACCCCACCCCCAGCAGAATCACACTGGGCAGGATGGCGAAAACGTAGTTCGGATCGTCACTACCGGCGAAGAGGAACCACAGGTAGCCCAGGCTCAGGGACGTCAGCGCGGCGATGATCATGCGTGCCGTGCCGAAAGCATCGATGAGCCGTCCGACGAACGGTGATCCGAAGGCCACGATCACGCCGGCGGGGAGCAGGCCCAGGGCCATCTCCAGGGGTGACCAGCCCAGTACCGACTGCAGGAAAATTGTCATCATGAATTGGAAGCTCAGGTAGGAGCCGAACAGCGCGACGATGCTGAGGTTGGCCCGAACGATCGTTCCTACCCGCAGGATGCTCAGTCGCACAAGTGGATGTGCCACCCGCCGCTCCGCCACGAAGAACGATGCGAGAAGTGCTGCGGCCAGCGCGAAGGACCCCAGAGTGAGCGGTTCCGACCATCCGCGCGCCGGCGCCGACACGACGGTGTACACGGCGAGCAGCATCCCGGACACCAGTGTCGCTGCTCCGACCACGTCGTGCCCGCCCGTGTCGGCTGCTCGGTCGCGCGGAATCAGGATGGTTCCGGCAACCAGTGCGAGAACTGCGAACGGCACGGGCATGAGGAAGGTCCAGCGCCAGCCGGCGCTGGTCAGGAGGCCACCCAGGATCAGCCCGGACGAGTAGCCGCTTGCTCCGAACACCGAGAAGATCGACAACGCCCGGTTGCGCGCCGGGCCCTCCTTGAACGTCGTCGTGAGGATCGACATCGCGGTCGGCGCGGTGAACGCCGCGGCCAGTCCCTTGACGAAGCGGCTGGCGATGAGCAGCGTGCCGTTGTCGACGAGACCGCCGACCAGGGACGCGACGGCGAACACGGTGAGGGCGATCAGGAACACCCGACGCCGCCCGAGCAGGTCGGCGGTGCGGCCACCGAGTAACAGCAGTCCGCCGAATCCCAGGACGTAGCCGTTGATAATCCATTGCAGCGAGGTGGTCGACAGTCCTAGTTCAGTGCCGATGGAGGGCAGCGCGACGCCCACCATCGACACGTCCAGACCGTCGAGAAACATTACGAGGCACAGCACGGCGAGGATGCCCCAGAGGCGGGGAGTCCAGGTCTGCTCGGTCGGCGGGGTGGTCTCGAGGATAGTCACAGAGGGAATGTAGATGCACATGCAATCAATGCGCAAGCACTAATTTCGTATGCATTTAATTCCTTTGCATCTAATTCGTTCGCGCGCTAGGATGCGGACATGGGATCGAATGCAGACCTGCGCGACACGTGGAGGCTGCTTGCAAGCAGGTACAACGACATAGCCTGCGAGTTGGACCGTGAGATGCAACACGCTCACAGCTTGAGCATGAGTGATTTCGAGACGCTCGACCGCCTCATGGACGCCACCTGCGACCGGCCTCGCATGCAGGACCTGGCCGCAGAGATGTACCTCAGCCCCAGCGCGTTGTCCCGCAGCGTGGCCCGACTCGAGAAAGCCGGCCTCGTCGCCCGTTCCTTGTGTGAAGCAGATCGGAGGGGCGTGTTCGTGGACGTCACCGAACACGGGCGGCAGGTGCACGCCGACGCGAAGAAGATTCAGTTGGCCGTTCTCAACGAAAAGCTCTCGGACGCAACCTGACCGTCAGGTCAGTGAGGTCGGAGTGCGGTAGTCGTCGGAGGGGAATTCGCCGTCCACCACGGCGGTGACAACCGTGTTCTCGAGGGTGATGGCCCCGCCGTGGTTGTCGAGAAACGCTGTGTCGGCGGCGTCGCGACCCGTCGCGATCCGCATCAAAGATTCGCGCGGGGCGAGTTGCGTTGGGTCGACCACCCGCCACTGCTCGTCGACGAACGCCTCGACCACGGCGTGAAAATCCATCGGATCGCACCCCGGTGCGTACACCGCCACGAGGCGGGCGGGGATGGTGACGGCGCGCAGAAGCGCCACGGTGAGGTGTGCGAAATCACGGCATACCCCAGCGCCGGAAAGCATGGTGTCTACCGCGCTGTCGGTGGATCTGCTCGATCCACCCTGGTACAGCAACCGTGACCCGACCCAGTTCGTGATGTCCTGCACGAGTTCGGCCTTCGGCTTGGATAGATCGAACTCGCCACCGGTGAATCCGAAGAACTTGTCCGCCTCGGCATATCGACTGGGCCGCAGGTACTTCGAGATGTCGTAATCGGTGATCGGCGGCGGATCGCCCTTGCCCGCAACGGAAGCCGAGTACTCGACGTGAAGTGATCCCGGCGCTACCTCGAGCAGGTGCACGCGAGTACCGTGCTCTGCCAAGATCTCCCGTGCATCGATACGGTCGCCGCCGAGAGTGAACGTCAGCGACTCCGACAATTCGGAGGCCGGATTCCGCGCCACCGCAATCTTGAACTCGAGACTGGTGGCGTCGGTGACCTCGATGTCGAGAGTGGCGGAGACGTGACGTTTCATCAGCCCATCCTGGCATCCCCCGAACAGGTGTGCAGTGCACCCCTGCCGCGGACGCGCGCGATCAGCTCTGAACGCGGGGGCGCAACCAGTTCAGCAGGTCGTCGAGAACCTCTTCGTTCTCAGGTTCGTTGTACACCTCGTGGTAGAGGTTTTCGTAGATCTCGACCGTCAGATCCGGAGAACCGGCGTACTCGGCAATCAGTTCGGTACCACGGACGCTGGCGAGTCCGTCCTCCTTGCCGTGCTGGAGCAGGAGCGGGATGGTCAACGATGGCAGCCGCTCGGGCAGCTTCTCCGCGGTGACGATCATGCCGCGGGCGATGCCGGCAGGAACCTTCCCGTGATGCACCAGCGGATCATCCTCGTAGGCCGATACGACAGCCGGATTGCGGGAAATGAGCTTCGCGTCGAGTGACTCCACCGGCAGCCCGGGAAGGAACCGGCCCACGAGCTTGCCGATCTCGACGACCACCCGCGGCGTGCCGCTGGTGATGTCGACGGCGGGCCCCGACAGCATCAAGGCCTTCAAGTCCTGCTGATGATCGAGCGCGTAGGACAGGGCGATGGCACCCCCCATGCTGTGGCCCAGGAGGAAACGATCGGTGCCGGGCCAGTCGGTGGATGCAATACCGAACAACTGGTGCAGGTCGTCGGTGAACTCGGTCCAATCCCGCAGATGAACTCGCTTGCCACCCGATCGTCCGTGGCCACGATGATCGGGAGTGTAGATCGCGAGGTCGAGTTCGCCGAGCCGTTCGATCACGTGGTCGTAGCGCCGGGCATGCTCGCCGAATCCGTGGCAGAGGACCAGCACGCCGCGGGGGCGACGGTCCGGGAGCCACACGTCGTAGGCGATGCGGACTCCACCGACACCGGCGAAGGATGATTCTCGATGGTGCATGACGCCCCTTCGTTGTCCCAGTTCGACGACTCAGATCATCGCACGGTAAGGGGGCTCGGCAAGGCGTGAATCACGGGACGCGCGGGATCATTTCTCGAAGGGTTTCCCTTTCGGGCCCTTCGACAAGAGGTCGATGACACTGGTCGAGGTGCGCCGTCGCAGCCAACCACGCGGGCCGTCCGCACTCAGCGCGGCGTGGGCGGCATTCAGCCCGCAGACGCCATGGACGCCACCGCCCGGGTGAGCCGAGGAACTGCCCAGGTAGAGACCGCTGATCGGCGTCTCTGCGCGGGCATTGCCCGGTCCTGGCCGAAACACCAGCTGCTGGTGGAGCTGCGCAGTCCCGCCGTTCACGGCGCCCCCGACGAGGTTGGCATTGGACGCCTCCAAATCGGAGGGTCGCTGGACGACGCGCCCGACGACGATGTCCTTGAACCCGGGCGCGTGCGCCTCGAGCACGTCGTCCACCCGCTGTGCCAGCAGTTCGGCGGACGCGTCGTCGCTGACGCCGCGCGGAAGATGCGTGTATGCCCACGCACTTTCGGTCCCCTCGGGTGATCTCGTCGGATCCGAGGTGGTCATCTGCCCGAACAGCAGGAACGGAGTCTCGGGGACGGTTCCGGTGGTCAGATCGGCCATCCAATGCACGAGTCCGTCGTCGCCGGCCCCGAGATGGACAGTGCCCGCCCCGGCAAGGCTGGCGGAACGCCACGGAATCTTGTGCGAGAGAGCATAATTCACCTTGACAACCGGTGTGTCCCATTCGAAGTGCCGGAGATCGTCGCGCAGCCGGGACGAGACGGCGGCGTCCGGGAGCAGCGATCCGTAGAGGGCCGGTGCCGAAACGTCGGCGACCACGGCCCGGCGCGCGAGGAAGTGTGCACCCGACGCCGTTCGCACGCCGACGGCGCGCCCGGCACGCACGTCGATGGCGGTGACGGCGTCGTTGTAGTGATACTGCGCCCCGGCGCGTTCTCCTCGTCGCACCATGGCGGCTGCCAGCTCACCCGCCCCACCCATCGGCACAGGGTAGCCGTGGTCCTGGGCGAGCATTGTCAGGATGTAGCCCATGACGCCGCTGCCGGCGGAGTCGGGCGGAACGTCGGCGTGCATCGCGTTGCCGAGCAGCAGCACGCGGGCAGCCTCGCTGCGGAACAGCTCGTGAGCCATCCGCCGGGCAGGAAGCAGGAGGAACCGAGCCAGCCGCAGAGTGTCCGCAGTGCCCAGTTGCCGCAGCAGGCGACCCGGGCCGCGCACGGGCGGGAACGGGCTGAACAAGGTGTTGATCAACGGGTCCTTGATGTCGTGCCATTGCTCGATGAGCTGCATCCACGCGTCACCGTCGCCGGGCTGCCTGCGTTCGAGATCCGCGGCGGTGTCCGCGGGATCCGGATGAATGACGGGCGCATCCTCGTCGTCCGCCGATCGGGCGTGTCCGAGGGCTTTGGGTGCGTAACTCCACCGCAGCCCGTGCGCTTCGAGGTCGAGCCCGCGGATCGCAGGGGAGACCGCGGACAGCGGATAGAAGGCGCTGAACAGGTCGGAACAGTAACCGGGCACGAGCTCCGCGGATCGCACGGCGCCACCCGCGGTGGGCTGTGCCTCGACAACTGCGACATCCCACCCTGCGTCCGCCAGAGTCGCGGCAGCGACGAGGCCGTTGGGGCCGGATCCGATGACCACTGCGTCAACGTTGTTCACTCTCTCAGCCTGACAGAAAAACCGGAAGGCCGCAGCCTGCCCGTCGAATAGCTATGGCTGGTCGTTGTTTTCGCGGCCCCCCGTCACGAAGGAGCCGCCGGCGTGAACTGGACGGGCAGGTGTTTCAGGCCGTTGATGAAGTTGGATCGCAGTCGCTGGGCGGGCTCGGTCGGCTCCATGTCGGGCATACGACGCAGAATCTCCGCGAGCACCACCTTCATCTCGGCCCGTGCGAGGTTGGCGCCCAGACAGAAATGGTGACCGCCGCCGCCGAACGCAACGTGGTGGTTGGGGGAGCGGTCGATGTCGAACGCATAGGGGTCGTCGAATACCGCTTCGTCGCGATTGCCGGAGATGTGCCAGACCACCACTCGATCACCCTCGGCGATCTCCACACCACCGAGCACGGTGTCGGTGGTCGCGGTGCGCCGGAACTGCATGACCGGGGTGGCCCAGCGCAGACCCTCCTCGATGAGGGAGTCGAGCTTGGCTGGATCGTCGAGTACCTTCCGGCGCTGGTCGGGGTGTTCCATCAGGGCCAACTGCGTGTGCGAGATTGCGTTGCGGGTGGTCTCGTTGCCGGCGACCGCGAGCAGCATGAAGAACATGTTGAAATCGAGTTCGCTGAGTTTCTCACCGTGGACGTCGGCCTTGATCAACGCGGTCGCGATGTCGTCGCGCGGATGCTGCTGACGGTCCTCGAACATCGATTGGCTGTACGCGAACATCTGAGCGGCGGCGTCGCGCTCCTGACCTGCCTCGCCATGGAACTCGGGGTCGCTCGAACCGATCATCTGGTTGGTCAGGTCGAAGATGAGTTTACGATCCTCCTGCGGTACACCCAGGAAGTCGGCAATCGCCTGCAAAGGAAGTTCTGACGCCACATCGACGACGAAGTCGCATTCGCCCCGTCCGATCACCGCATCGACGATCGTGGTGGCCCGGCGCGCGAGGATGTCGTGGAGTTCACCGATCCGCCGCGGTGTGAAGCCCTTGCTGACGATTTTGCGCAATGCCGTGTGGTCGGGCGGATCCATGTTCAGCATCATCAATTGCTGGCCGGCCAGATCCGCGGGGTCGAGGTCGTCGATGTAGGTGGCGCCTCGCCAGGACGAGTAGGTGGTGGCATCCCGGTTCACTGCCACGATGTCCGCGTGGCGGGTGACGCACCAGAACGGTTGACCTCTGTGGTCGTAATGCCGATAGATCGGTGCATCTCGTCGGAGCGTGGCGAACATCTCGTGTGGCACGCCGTTCACATACGTGTCCGGGTCGTAAAGATCCACGTCTTCGAGCTGCACGGTACCTCCTGAGCCTCCCCATCGAGAATACGTTCTAGTTCGGGAGGATGGGGCGGCATGAGCGCACGCATGCAAAAACGGCC
>NZ_JBIRXS010000018.1:0-134044 GCF_044389235.1 Rhodococcus sp. NPDC019647
CACCGTCTGGATCAACCGCCCCGCCGACGATTCTGCCGAGGCCGAAACGTCAGCCGCTTAACACCCGATGGACTCAACTCCCTTGACAAGTTCCGGCTGTGAACGGAGTGTCTTTCGCTCTCGAGAGGGGTGCGGCTCTCGGCATCGTGGGTGAATCCGGTTCAGGAAAGTCAGTGCTCGTGCGGACCATCATGAATCTGCTTCCCCAGAATGCCTCTGTGTCACCCGAGTCGCGGGTGTTCTATGACGGTTGTGATGTCGCAACCATGACACCGGAGGAGAAGCGACACCTGTGGGGTCCACGAATCAGCATGATCTTCCAGGACCCTATGACTGCGCTCAACCCCGTTCGAAAAATCGGCGCTCAAATCGCAGACCCACAGCGTTACCACCTACACCGAACGAAGCGGCAGGCTTGGGATAATGCGGCTGACCTACTCGCCCAGGTGGGGATTTCGGATCCGCGGCGAAGACTGGATCAGTATCCGCACGAGCTTTCAGGCGGCATGCGGCAACGTGTCATGATCGCAATTGCAATTGGTTGTGAGCCGGATCTGCTCATTGCAGACGAGCCGACCACGGCATTGGACGTGACCGTTCAACGGCAGATCCTCGACTTGCTGACCGAGATCCAACATGATCGAGACATGGGAATGCTACTTATTACTCATGATCTGGGCGTGGTCGCTCAGCACACAGACCACGTTGCCGTCATGTACGCCGGCAGTTTCGTCGAATCAGCGCCAACCGGCACACTCTTCCGGAACATGAGGCATCGCTATACCTCCGCGTTGTTCCGATCCACCCCCCACGCCGGGACGGTGCCACATTCCAGGTTGCATTCGATCGCGGGACGTCCACCCGACCTGGTGAATCCGCCATCAGGCTGCCGATTCGCTCCTCGCTGCGAGCACACCGTTGACGACTGCGTAGTTCCACCGGCCTACCTCTCGGTCGGTGACTCGCATCGTCTGGCATGCCACAACCCAAACACAACACAGGTTCCCCGCGATGAAGGAATTGTGCGATGACGACTACAGAAACGTCTGCTACGCCGACTGCGGAGGTTTTACTGGAGGTCAGCGGGCTCGAAGTTGACTTCCGGTCCGGACGATCGGACGTCGTGCGCGCTGTCGCAGGGGTCAGCTTCGACGTCCGCCGTGGCGAGACCCTCGGAATCGTCGGAGAGTCCGGGTGCGGAAAGTCGACGACGGCGCGAGCGATTCTCCAACTACCGAGGCCGACCGGAGGGACTGTCCGCTTCGACGGCCGTGACCTCACCACATTGTCGGACAAGGAGATGCGATCTGTACGACGACGGCTCCAGGTGATCCTGCAGGATCCGATCGCGTCACTCAACCCGCGCCGGAAGGTGCGCGACATAGTCGCTGAGGGCCTCGCCATCTGGGGATTAGCAGACAGGGACGAGCGGGTGCACCGCGCGATGGAGGCAGTCGGGCTTGATCCGGACGCGACCGGTGACAGGCTGCCAGGGGAGTTCTCAGGCGGACAGTGCCAGCGCATCAGCATCGCGCGGGCCCTCGCACTCGAACCCGAGATGATCATTTGTGATGAACCGGTATCGGCGCTCGATGTCTCGGTCCAAGCTCAGATCGTGAACCTCCTCGAGGATCTCAAGGATCAGTATGGACTCACTCTCATCTTCGTCTCCCACGATTTGAGTGTCATACGCATTGTCAGCGACCGAGTCATGGTCATGTATCTCGGCAAGGTGTGCGAGATCGGACCGGCAGCCGAACTATTTGCCGATCCCAAACATCCTTATACAAAGATGCTCCTTGACGCTCTGCCAGTTCCCGACCCCGAGGTCAAGACCGAAGCGGCTGCACCGGTCGGAGAGATGCCGTCGGTAATCTCACCGCCATCCGGCTGCCGATTCCGCACAAGGTGCCTCCGTGCCACCACGTACTGCGCGGAAGTGGAGCCACTAGCCACCGAGATCGGTGAAAACCGATACGTGTCGTGTCACTTTCCGTTGAGCTGACAGGCGCCTGCCGACTGCTTTCCAGCTACCCAAGCAATGCCCTGAGATGCTGCAGCGTTTCCAGAGTGGCGTCCTTGGCTGCAGTCGGCAGCCAGAACACGACTCGGTCCACCCCCATGTTCCGGTACCTGTCGAGCGCGTTCGTGTGTGGGCAGGCGTTGAACAAGGTGACCGAGGGGCGAGGCCGGCCAGCTGCGTCGGCGAGCCGCCGCAACTCGCCGACCCGCCAACCAAGTTCAGCTTCAAACTCCTCAACCTCCCCCGAGAGGGGATCGCCCACCTGATCGGTCCCTTCCCGGAACGGCATCCACCCGTCACCGTAGGAGATGACTCGCTTCAGTACTGTCGGGCCGCCACCTCCGACAAGTACGGGCGGACGGGGGCGTTGTACGGGCTTCGGCCACGACCACATGGGCGCGAAGTGCACATGCTGTCCCTGGTACGACGCTTCCTTCTGCTGCCAGATCGCGCTCATGGCTTCGACCCGCTCACGAATCAAACTGAACCGAGTTGACGGTTCCGTACCGTGGTTGCGCATCTCCTCGTCATTCCAGCCGGCGCCCACACCCAGAATCACGCGCCCGGCAGACAGTTGGTCGATGGACGCGATCTGCTTCGCCAGAATGATCGGGTCACGCTGGGCTACCAGGCACACTGCGGTGCCGACCTTTAATCGGGTCGTCGCCGTAGCGGCCGCTGTCATGGCAACGACCGGATCCATCGTTGTTCGGTAATACTCCGGGACATCGTGGCCTGAGTAGCCCGCAGCGCCGTCTCCGATCGGGACGTGCGTGTGATCCGGGAAGAATACCGACTCGAACCCGAACTGCTCGGCACTTGCCGCGAAATCGGTCGGAGTGATCGAGTTCGCGGAGGGGAACATCTGGACACCTGCGTGCATCACGCGTCCTCCCATCGTTGCGGTCGAGTATCGTCGCGGATGTTCATCGGCTCGAGGAGGTGATGCGCCATGTCGCCGAACAGGTCGTTCCCCACTCGACGCTCACTGAAACGCCAGACGTCTCCCACCTTGACGAACCGATCGAGATAGTCGCCTGCAGTAATGGGATTGAGTGGCACCCCTGGCGGGTTCTGGACGACGAGCACGTAGGAGTGCGCACGAATCATGTCGGGACCGTCATCCTCGATGATCAGGTTCGTAACGATGTGATGTGTCCTAGGGGTGCTGTTCGGGTAGATCCTGACGTAGCGTGCCCATAAGTCCGCCACAGCTCGCGCGTCGCGTCGAATGGCGAGACTTCCATCGATGTAGATGTCGGCGTGTGCGAATAGTTCCCCCATTTCAGGCAGTCGCCCAGCATCGAGCAGATAGGGGTACCGGTAGATCAGGTTCTGAATCTGTCGGTAGTCATCGAATTTCACGTGATCTCCTCGTCGCGGCCATATGTCGATGCGGGGCAGGCCCTTGCAGCTCAGACCGAGGTTCTCAGCTGATCGATACGCTCCCGCAATGACGCCTTGGCGATCTTGCCGTTCGCCGTCACTGGGAGTGCTTCCAGAACGAGGACACGACGCGGGGCCTTGTAGTTCGACATGTTCGCTCGGGCCCATGCGACGATCTCTTCCTCAGTCGGATTCTCGCCTGCATGTGGAACTACAAACGCCCAGACAACCTCACCGAGAACATCATCCGGCGCGCCGATCACTGCGGCTTGAGCGAGCTTCGGGTTGTGTAGGAGGAGACTCTCGATCTCTGCGGGGTAGGCGTTGAAACCACCGACGATCAACATTTCCTTTGTCCGCCCGACGATCCGGAGATTGCCTTCACCGTCCAGTGAACCGACATCGCCGGTACTCAGCCACCCATCCGAGGTGAATGCGTCGGAGGTGAGTTGAGGGGCGTCCCAGTACCCCTGCATCACTCCGTAGCCGCGAATCTGGATCTCGCCCTGCTCGCCGGTGCGGACGGGTGCGCCGTCGCTGTCCACCAGGCGGATCTCCATCCCGGAAACTACTCGGCCGGCCGAGCCCGCAACCACGGCCGTCGGGTCGCCCGGCCGGGTCATTGTCACCACCGAGCCTTCGATCAGGCCGTACGCGTTAGTGATTCGCTCGAACCCGAGTCGGTCCTGCAGTGCGATCACGAGTTCGTCCGGAACGCTCGCAGCGCCGACGATTGCCCAGCGGAGCGACGAGGTATCCCGATGATCGAGTTCGGGATCCGAGAGAATCCGGCTGAAGAGGTTTGGCGGGCCTGCAAGAGTCGTCAGGCCGAGGTTCTCGACCATGTCGAGCGCTCGATCCGGATCGAAGACGGCGACAGGCACCATCGTCGCCAGGCGTTCGACGCACGCGATCATCCCGGCATTGATTCCGAAGCCATGCGCGAAGGGGCTGACTACCGCGAGTCGGTCACCTTTGCCGAGCCCACAAACTTCGGCCCAATCCCAGTAGGCTCGAAGTATCTGGCCACCGTTGAGCATTACGCCCTTCGGTTGGCCCGTCGTACCGGACGTCATGAGGATTTCGAAGATGTCGGTGGGTTCGACCGCCAGAGCACGCTTCTCCGCGGCCTCGAGCGCAACCGTGTCGTGCAGATCGAGGAACGCCTCCCACGAAAACGTGCCGGGAAGGTTCCTGTCACCCTGGAGCAACACGAGTGTATGCAGGTTGGCGAAATCGGCGAAGGGGGCGTCGGAGCTAGGGCCGCCCACGGCCGTAGCGAGTTGATCGACATACGAGGCACCGAGGAACTCGTCGATTGCGACGAGCACCCGGCATCCGGTTCGACGGAGAACTTCTGCGGTCTCGATCCCCTTTCCCCGCGTGCTGAGAGGAACGACCACGGCGCCGCAGTCCCAGATTCCAAAGGCGGTGACCACCCACTGCCAGCAGTTCGGTGCCCACACCGCGATTCGATCGCCTGCGACGACGCCTCGGGAGATGAGAGCTCGCGCGACCTGGGAAGCCTGAGTTCGAATATCGGAAAGGCTGAGCGTGGTGTCCCCATCGACGACGGCAACACACTGAGGGTGGGCGGTTGCACGCTGGCGGAGCATTCGGGGGAGGGTTCCCCACTCGGGGATTTCGTTCATGAGACGGTGTTCCCTTCGACTAAAACAAGCAATCGCTTGGTTAAGCATCAACCTTCTCACACCGTCAGGCTCGAGGGAAGTTCTTGCGTTGACGCAAATGCCGAAGGCCGCCACTCGACTGCAGTGACGGCCTTCGGTGCGACAGCCGGTTGGACACGCGGCTACGTTCAGGGTGTTCGTTGTCAGCCCGAGAACAAGGGCCGGTCTGGATTCGTCCAAGCGCTGCTAGGCTTCTCGAGGCCGCTCATTACCAATTTCAGGTACTGGTCGGCCAATTGATCCGCCGACAGGCGTCCGGATGGTGTAAACCATCGCACGGCGACCCATAAGGAGTCGCGCAGGAATCGGTATGTGATCGCGGTATCGAGGTCCTCTCGGAAGACCCCGGATGCCACTCCGTCGTCGAGAACCTTGGTCCAGATCCGCCTGACTTCGGCCTCGGACTCGGCGACGTACGCAAAGCGTGGAAATTGATTGAGATACCCGCGTTCGTTCTGGATCACCGTGATGGCGGCGCGGTGATCATCGAGCGAATTGAAAGCCGCCCTCACGAGGTGGCGGAGTGCGACCGCAGGTTCCGAATCCTTCTTGACGATCTCCTCGTACGTCGCCATGAGGCTGGTGAAGTAAGCGGACAAGATCTCGTCGACGATCGCCTCTTTCGACTCGAAGTGGTGGTAGAGGCTCCCCGAGAGAACCCCCGCTGCGTCACCGATTTGGCGTACGGTCGTCGAGCGAAAGCCCTGCTCAGCGAAGAGGTCGGCCGCGATGTCCAGCAAAGCCTGGCGCCGCTGGGAGCTGGCTTCTCCCTGCTCCGTCCGTCGCCGTGTTCCGCGTCGCGGAATTGTCGCGGGTGCAGGCAGGGTGGTTCGCGATTTGGGTGCCATAGGTACAGTATGCATTACTTTCACCCAAGCGCTAGTTTGCTTGGTTCGCTGGTCTCCAGCGAATCAGTGTGGATGGGTCGCCGTCCCTCGGGGCGGATGAGGTGAACTCAGCGACCACTTCGAGGCCGACTGTCAAGTCGGATCCGTGTGTGTCTCCGGTCCAGCCGCCGGGCAGGAGTAGATTTTCGCCCGCGTCGAGTCGGACGAGCACCACCACGAACGGCACGGCGGTACCAGGGGAGAAGGCCCGATGCGTGACCGTCCACGTCACCACGGTTCCTGTGCCCTCGGTCGTGAACCATTCCCAGTCGAAGGAGCCGCACACGTTGCACAGAGCTCGGGGCGCCCATCGAAGTACGCCGCACGTGCACTGTTGGACCTGCAGTTGCTGTCGCTCCAAAGCCTGCCACCAGGTGGTCGAGTCGCGATCGCCGTACGAACCGGTCATCGGACACCTCGCAGAATCAGGGCCGAGGTGACACCCGAGACATAACCGGGCTGGCCGGTGCACAGCGCGGTTCGAGCGTGTTCGACCTGGCGCGGTCCAGCCTCTCCACGCAGTTGCAGCACTGCTTCGGCGACATGATTGAGACCGTGCGCGTAGCCCTCGGACAAGTGTCCTCCGTGTGTGTTGACGGGCAGGCTCCCGCCGAAGGTCGTCTCGCCGGCGGCCACGAAAGCTGCTGCCTCGTTTCGCGGCGCGAGTTGGTAGTCCTCGAGCTGCATCAGTACCAGCGGAGTGAATGCGTCGTACAGTTCGGCGATGTCGATGTCTTCCGGGCTGATACCAGCGCGCGCGTAGAGTCGTGGCGCCATCTCGCGGGCGGCGCTGGTCGAGAAGTCCGTCCTGCTGCCGGAGTAGAGGCTGTGGCCGCCGCCGGTGGAGGCGGCGCTGACCAGGACGGGAGCTCGACGCAGGTCGTGGGCCCTGGCCGCGGATGTCACGACAACAGCCACCGCGGTGTCCGTCTCGAGGCAGCAGTCGAACAAACGCAGCGGGTCACTGACCAAGGGAGAATTCAGGTACTGGTCCATGGTCAACGGTGTCGTCATCATCGCCAGGGGATTCAGCGATGCGTGCGACCTCTGGTTGATTGCGACGCGGCCGAGGTCTTCCGAGGTTGCGCCCGACCTCGTCAGGTACGAGCGTGCCACGAGCGCGAACTGTTGCGGTGGCGCGAGAAGTCCGTACGGGACCTGGTATTGAAACTCGACCAACGTCGGCGCGGAGCGGCCGGTGCCGCCCATTCGGAACTCGGAGCGGGCGTTCAATGCTCGCCAGACCACTACGACCTCGGCCTGGCCGCTGGTGACTGCCATGGCAGCGGCACCGACGGCGGCGGCCGACATGCTGCCTCCACCGACGAGGTCGAGGAGGACGTGGGGGTCGTCGACTCCGAGGCTATGGGCTACCGCAGACGCTGGGACGGCGTCGCCCACACTGTGGGTAATCAAGCCGTCGACATCGCCGAGTTCGAGGCCGGCGTCGTCGAGCGCCGCTGTGATGGCCCGAAGTCCCAGTTCGAGCGTGCTCACGCCCGAGTTTTTGTAGAACGGCGTCCGGCCGACGCCGGCAATCGCACTCTGATCACGCACTGTGGTTGCCTCGGGTATTTGTGCGGATGCTTCCCGTTTCACTCATCGTCACGTTAGACTCCGTTTGAACTAGCGCTTGGTTTTTATGCAAGGCTAGGTTCGCAGGCGGGAGCTGTCAAAGGTTACTCGTCGGCATTGACCCCGCATGGGGTGGACTCGTACATTAATATTTGAGCAAGCAGTTGCTTGTTTTCAATGAAGGGACGAAGAGTGGCACGCGGCATCTATCTCCTCGAAGAGGTTTACTTCCACCCGATGAACTCCACGAACCCGCGGGAGTATCTTCAGTGGCTGGTCAACTACAAGAAGGAAGACGAACAGCGGACGGACTCCGATGCGGAGCTGACGCAGGGCTTGTCGGTCCGATCACGGGCGATCGACCTGGTCGGCGCGTTCTACGCGATCGGAATCACCGGACACGAACAGTTCAAGGCCGTCACATTGTGGGATTGCCACGGCGGGTGGGACGGTGGCTGGCGCCAGCAGCTGGACATCTACAACGGTGTGAAGCCGGAACTGTTCCTGTCCAGTATCGACAACCTTCGCCACAAGGCTTTCTCCCGCCCCATGGGTGCGGTGCGCGGCACGCCTGATCTGCAGGAACTGCGAGCGGAGCAGTACACGGCGCCATTTTTCCTGCACGAGATCGCTCAGGTTCGCCCCGGGGCAGCGCAGGACTATCTCGCTGCCGTGCGCGAGGAGCGGGCTCCGATTCTCGCCGACCACGGCCATCGACTCGTCGGGCTGTACGAGGTCATGCTCTCCGACACTGAGGTGGTTACCTTCTGGGGAACGGACATTGACAGTCATCTCGAGACGCAGCGCGCATACGACGCCGCAGTCGGACTCGATGCCGAAGCGACCGCAGACCCCAGGCTCGTCGAGTGGCGCAAGAGTGCACGACAGTATCTCGATGGGCCCTGGCGTGAGACGTTGCTGGCGCCGTTCCCAGGATCCGTTCTCGCCCCGAAGTAGGCCATCCCATTTCTGTGGTGAATGAAAGAAGGATCTGATGCGCTTCGTACTCGGTCTCCCGACCGATCAGGTCGACAGGCCCTCGGAGTTCCTCACCGCTGACGCCGTCGCTGACGTCGCGAGCGCTGCCGAGGAAGCGGGGTTCGATGCGGTGTCCGTCACCGACCACCCGTTCCCGCAAGACAAGTGGTTGTCACGGGGAGGTCACCAAGCCCTCGACCCGATGGTCGCACTCTCCTTTGCGGCCGCACGCACCACCCGGGTCCGGCTCCTGACGAATGTGTTCGTGCTCCCGTATCACAATCCGTTCCTTACGGCACGAGCGGTGGCGAGCCTCGATGTACTGTCCGGGGGGCGGGTCATCTTCGGAGCAGCGGTGGGATACCTCAGATCCGAGTTCGCCGCGTTGGGTTTGGCCTACGACGATCGAGGCGAGCGCACCGATCAAGCGCTGCGATTGATCAAGATGGCGTGGTCGGGGGAGTCGGTCACCGTCGAGGATCCTCCGTACTCGGTGGTCGAACACACGATGCGGCCCGCGCCTTTGCAGTCCCCGCATCCCCCGATCTGGTTCGGCGGGAACAGTAAACGCGCGATTCGTCGGGTCGTCGAGTTCGGACAAGGGTGGATGCCCATGCCGCAACCTGCCTCAGCAGCGAAGCTGACGAGAACGCCGGGACTGGAGACGATCGACGAACTGGCCGACCGCATTCAGTATCTCCGGTCCAGCGCTCTCGACGCGGGAAGGGGCCGCCCGGACGTGTGCTTTGTCCCGTTCGGGATGCGTATGACCGACAGCCCGGACCTCGACACGTTCGACCAGCTGAGCCAGGACGTCGGAACATATGCCGAGGCCGGCGTCGATTGGCTTTCAGTCCCCTTCGCGGGTACGGACCGAGACTCGTTGCTGAAGTCGATCGAAGAGTTCGGCGCACGTGTGATCGATCGATAAGTCCGTCGCGTTGTTCCTGCCCACATGAATTGTTGAGCGCCATCCTGGCGGCACTACGCCACGGCAGCGCAAGAAAGGTTGTCCACCATGAATGCTCCTGTCGAGCACCGACCGATGAAGTTTTCTGCCTTCCTGCTCTTTCACCGCGCCGATCAGAGGAACAGCATCAAGGAGGTGTACGACTACAACCTCCGCGTGGCCGACCTACTCGAAGAACTCGGGTTCGATGGAGTCTGGGTGTCCGAGCACCATTTCCGGGACTATGGAACCGTCCCCAGCATCTTCACCATGCTCGGCTACCTCGCGGCCCGAACCGAGAGGCTCCGTCTCGGCACCGGCGTGGTCGTGCTGCCCCTGCATAACCCGATCCATGTGGCCGAGCAGGCTGCCCAGCTGGACCTGCTGTCGAACGGACGACTCGATCTCGGCCTCGGCCGTGGATATCAGAGTATCGAATTC
Source organism: Rhodococcus sp. NPDC019647 (assembly GCF_044389235.1). Taxonomy (NCBI): domain Bacteria; kingdom Bacillati; phylum Actinomycetota; class Actinomycetes; order Mycobacteriales; family Nocardiaceae; genus Rhodococcus; species Rhodococcus sp. NPDC019647. Next base: position 9,931 of record NZ_JBIRXS010000018.1, read on the forward strand.
GATGGCTTCGGGATGAGTCTGGCGGAAGCCCGTGATCGCTTCGACGAGGGACTCGAAGTGATCACAGGACTGTGGACGAAGGACCCGTTCAAGCACGAAGGCCAGTTCTACCGCAGTGGCGAGGTTTCCCTCACACCCAAGCCGATTCAGAATCCGCACCCGCCGATCTACGTCGCGGCCGTAAGCCCCGAAACAGTTGAGCGGTACGCCCGGCGCGGGTTGCCGATCCTCGCGGATCCTGCGGCGCCGTTCAAGAAGATCCACAACGCAGCCGAGACGTGGCATCGGATCGCGGCGGAGTCCGGATATGACACCTCGGACACCGACCTCGTCGTGTCGCGGTCGGTGTGGCTCGCGCCGACCGTCGAACAGGCGAGGAAGGATCAAGCTGCGTTCGAGGCATCCTTCGATCGGTCGCGCATCTTCAACGAGAAGAGTGCCCCGATCGATTCGAAGACCGGTGAGGTCGCGAAGGGTTTCGAGTTCTGGGAAGGCCGCTACCTGAAGGGTGGCGAGGTCGGCAACGACTTCCGCTGGGAGCAACTCGAAGTCATCGGGGATCCCAAGCGGGTCATCGGCCAGGTCGCGATGTTGCAGGAATTCGGCTTCAACCACCTGATGTGCGATTTCGGCAGCACCCGGCACATGCCGTTTGACGAGATGGCGAAGGCGATCACGTTCTTCGCGAAGGAAGTCATTCCCGCGTTCCGCTGACACTGCCGTGCACCATCCACCCCTGTGAAAGGCGCCTCGTGTATTCAGAGCTGTCCCTCGCCGACATCGTTCGGGAAAACCGCCGTGGCCGCGGTGACATGGTGGCCATCGTCGACGGTGACGAGCGGATTACCTACGCCGAGTTCGATGAACGGACGGACCGACTGGCGAACGCCCTGACAGGCGAAGGAGTGCATCCCGGTGACCGCGTGTTGTGGATCGGAGCAAACTCTCACCGCGTCTTCGAGTTGCTCATTGCGGCAGGCAAAGTGGGTGCCATCCTGTGCCCGGCGAACTGGCGGCAAAGTGCGGACGAGCTCCGTTTCGTCATCGACGATCTCCAGCCGAAACTGATCCTCTCGGAACCGAAGATAGTTGGAAACCTCCACGACAGTCTGGGTGACGACCGTACCCCGTGGGTGCGTTGCAGCGACGACTCCGCCGACGAGTACCGGCGGTGGTCGGCGTCCTTTCCATCGACTCCGGCACCCTCATCGGAGTCGATCCACGCCGAGGATCCCGTCCTGCTTCTGTACACCGCAGCGTTCGACGGACGCCCGAACGGTGCACTCATCTCCCACCGAGCGCTGATCAGTCACTCTTTGGTCGTCGCTGTCCAACGCCAGATCACAGAGGGGTTCGTCTTCCTCGGCAGTGGTCCGCTCTTCCACATCGGCACCTGGATGTTCGCGGTGGCTACATTCGTGTGCGGTGGGACGAACGTCGTCCTCCCCCAGTTCGATCCCCGACGGGCATGCGAACTGATCGAGCGGGAGCGTTGCCAGGGAGCCATGCTGTTTCCCGCGATGATCGATCAGTTGGTTGCCGCCAACGGGGACGATCGATACGACCTGTCGAGTCTGCACTTCGGTCCGGCAGGCTCGACCTGGAATCACATGATTACCCTCGATCGGAGCCCGTGGGGCCGATCCAATGCCGGATACGGACAGACGGAAGTCGGCGGAATGCTGACCTACCACGCTCTCGGCATCGACGGGCTGGGTACTCACGGACGCTCGAGTCCACTCATGCAGGTGCGCATCGTCGATGCCGACGGACGAGATGTGTCGACCGGCGACGTCGGTGAGATCGCGACCCGCGGAATGCACCTGTTCAATGGATATTTCAACCGTCCTGATCTCAACGCCGCTCGATTCCGAGACGGCTGGTACCACACAGGTGACCTCGGAAGAAGGGAATCCGACGGCACCCTGTCATTTGTCGGCCCCAAACTCCGCATGATCAAATCCGGAGGCGAGAACATCTATCCGGCCGAGGTGGAACGCGCCCTACTCGGGCATCCCGACGTCGATTCAGCTGCAGTCATCGGCCGGCCGGACAGCACCTGGGGCCAATCAGTGGTCGCGATCGTGGTGCGGAACGCGTCGGCTTCGGTGACCGAGCAGGAGCTGATCGCGCACGTGCGCAACCAGGTCGCGTCGTACAAGAAGCCGAAGTCGGTGGTCTTCGTCGAGACGATCCCGAGGCGCGGATTCGTACCCGACTACGACCTCCTGGACGTACAGCACGGAGGTGGCGGATACCCCGGCAGTGAACCGACTCCGGAAACCACAGCAGCTACTAGCGAGATGACGAGGTGAGATCGATGAAAAGTACGCCCTACTCGAATTTCGGCTACGCGATCCTGTCCGCACAGCGCAATCGAGCACCTCATATGCCGGCATTGGCGTACTGCGGACGAGAGCGACTCACCTACGCAGAGCTGGACGGCCGGGTCAACCGAACCGCCAACGCGCTCCTCGCGGCCGGTATACGTCCCGGAGAACGTGTAGCGACACTGCTCGACTCCACACTCTCGGTCGCTGAGATCTACCTGGCGCAGACGAAAATCGGATCCGTTCTCTGTGCCCTCAACCCGTACTGGACTCTCGACACGATCGAGCAGATCGTCACCAAGATCGAGGCCACCACCTTCGTCTACGATGCGAAGTTCGACCCGGTCATCGACCAGCTGCGGCCCATGCTCCAGCACGTCCGCACCTGGATCCGAACCGGCGGCGCACCGGACAGCCACGACGCGGTCGACCTCTACCAACTGACGATGGAGGCTCCTGAAACGGAACCACCGCTCGGTGCAGGGGGAGATGATCTGCTCGCCTTGTTCTTCACCTCGGGTACGACAGGATTGCCGAAGGCCGTGCAGTACACGCACGCCTCGGGAATCGCCATCGCTCAGGGCTTGTGGGCAGATGTTCCTGTCCTGAGGCAGGCGGCACTGGGAACCGGCCCGATCATCTGGGGGGTTGGCTTCATTGCCGTCGCCGCGCCAGCCTTGGCGGCCGGAATCACACTCGTACTCGAGGACAACTTCGGACCGGAACAGTTCCTCAAAACTGTCCCGCGGGAGAGCATCACCCATATCAGCGTGACACCGAGCTTCTTCGTTGAGCTGTTGTCTACTGCGGATCACGAAGCGGTCGACCTCAGCTCCCTGCGTGTGGCCATGCTCGGCGGCGAACCGCTGTTGACGTCATTGAAGGAACGGATCTCCCGGCGTCTCCCGAACCTGGAGCTGTACGGGTACTACGGTCAGACCGAGGCGCCGTACAGCGTGATCGGTCGCCGCGACGACGGGAGCGTCCCGGACGGAGTAGTCGGGTGGGCCCGATTCGGCGGTGCCGTCAGGGTGGTCGATTCGACCGGCGCGCCCGTGATCGACACGGTGGGGGAGGTCCAGATCAGCGGACCCCACGTGTCGGCCGGCTACTACGGGCAACCCGACGCCACGAAGGAGGCGCTCAGGGACGGATGGTTCGTCGGAGGCGACATTGGTTCGCTCGACGAGCACGGTCGGCTGACAGTTCTCGGGCGGCGAACCGACGCTATCGAGCGAGGCGGCGTTCTCACTCTCCCCGCGCAGATCGAAGACGTAGCATCCCGGGCGGACGGGGTAGCTGAAGCCGGTGCTGTCGGGCTTCCTGTTCAGGATTCGGATCCGCAGATACTGCTGGTGCTGGCACCGAAGCAGGGATGTGAGCTCGACCGGGAGGAAATCGACGATCGCCTCGCCGCTGCACTAGCGCCCGCTTCGAGGCCGGACCACATCGTAGTGGTGGACAGCTTGCCGCACGCCAACGACGGCTCCGGTGGCAAGGGCAAACTTCTGCGACGAGTGCTTGTCGAACAGTTCGGGCATCTCGTTGATTCCTCGGTAGTGAAAGGCTGAAAATGGGTTTTCTCGAAGGTCAGGTCGTTGTCGTCACGGGTGGCGCGCGAGGCCAAGGGCGCTCACACGCCGTCGCGGCCGCGCGTCAGGGGGCTGACGTCGTCCTACTCGATCGTTGTACAGACGTACCGTGCATCGGCTACCCGCAGGCCGACGAGACGGACCTCCGGGACACCGAAACACTCGTCCGTGAGTGTGGAACTCGTGCGCTCGGCCTGGTGTGTGACGTCGCCGACCGCGAGCAGACACTCTCCGCGGTGGACAAGGTCGTCGACATGTTCGGGCGCATCGACGTCCTGATAGCAAACGCCGGGGTCTACGGCGGCGGGTCGATCCAGGACGCCGACTTCGACGTCTGGAACGAAGTGCTCGGAAGCAACCTCACCGGCGTCTTCCACAGCATGCGGGCAGTGAGTCCCCAGATGATCACTCAGGGATACGGGCGCATCGTCGTGACGACCTCCAATCAAGGCAGAACCGCGGTTCCAGGGTCAGTCCCCTACGTCGCTTCCAAATGGGGAGCGATCGGGCTGGTCAAAGCCGCGGCGCAAGATCTGGCGCAGTTCGGGATCACCGTCAACGGTGTGGCCCCAGGCAACACCTCGACCAAGATGGTGCATAACGAGGCTCTGTACCGCGCAATGCGCCCGGATCTCGCAAATCCGTCCTGGGACGATGTCGAGCCCGCGCTGCGCCTGCACCATGTGCAGCCGATCGCCCTGCTCGAGCCGCATGAGATCACCGCAGCAGTGATGTTCCTGATCGGCCCGGACACCCCACACATCACCGGCAGCATCATCGACGTCAACGCCGGCACCGCCGCACGGACAACCGCGTAGCCGGTTCCGCTCGCTGACCCACTGTGCTTACCGCCCCGAAGGGACACGACATGACGATCCACGACGATTCGATCGATTATTTGCAGCTGATCGACGGCGAACTCCGGCCGTCGCGCAACGGCCAGTGGATCGACAGCGTGAATCCGGCGACAAGTCAGGTCTGGGCACGAATCCCCGCCGGCGGTGCGGGTGACGTCGACGACGCGGTACGCGCAGCGAAGTCGGCGCTCGACTCCTGGCGCGCCCTCCCGGCTGCAGCCCGTGCCGCCTTGCTTCGGTCCTGGGCAGCAACCGTCCGCGACAATCTCGATACGCTGTGGCGTCTGGACGCCACCGACAACGGACGAGCGCGCCGAGAGGCGGAACCGGCCATTGCGGGCGCCGCGTCGCAGATCGAGTTCCACGCCGGGCTCGCCGAGACCATCACCGGCGACACGGTCCTCGTGTCGGACTCCGCGACGACCTACTCGGTACGTGAACCATTCGGTGTGGTCGGTCTGATCATCCCGTGGAATGCGCCGTTGGCGATGTTCCTGGCGAAGGTTTCCGCGGCGATCGCCGCAGGCAACACGATCGTCGTCAAACCTCCTGAGCGGGCGTCGGTCTCGGTGCTCGTCGCTGCGCAGCTTCTCGAGAAGGCGGGGATTCCCCGTGGCGTGGTGAATGTGGTGACCGGGGAAGGTTCCAGTGCCGGTGAGGCACTGGTGAGGCATCCAGATGTCCGTAAGATCAGTTTTACCGGTTCGACCGCGACTGGGCGACGAATCACCGAGAACTCGGTGGCCAACATCAAATCCCTCGCACTCGAACTCGGCGGGAAGTCGCCGAACATCGTTTTCGCGGACGCCGACCTCGAGCATGCGGCCGATGTGGTCGCGGCAGGAATCTACACCGCCAGCGCAGGGCAGGCCTGCATCGCAGGATCGCGAATCCTTGTAGAGGAAGCGATCTTCGACGATTTCGTGGAGCGACTGCGCTCGAGAGCCTCCGCGATGGTACTGGGGAACCCCCTGGACTCCCAGACCGACATGGGCCCCCTTGCGTTCGACGGCCAGTACGACAAGGTCCGCGAATACCTGCAGATCGGACGGCAAGAGGGAGCGACGCTTGCGTTCGGCGGGCGTTGCGGAAACGAGTTGTTTCCGCCCGAAAGTCCACTGCGCGACGGATACTTCGTCGAACCCACGCTCTTTCTCACTGAGGATCCGCAACTTCGGGTGTGCCAGGAGGAGATCTTCGGGCCGGTCGCTGTGGCCATGCCATTCGCGGACGAAGCCGACGCCCTCCGGTTGGCCAACGACAGCGGATACGGTCTCGCTGCCGGCGTCTGGACCCAGAACCTCTCGCGCGCGCTCCGGTTTACTCGCCGACTCGAGGCGGGCACCGTGTGGGTCAATACGTATCGCCGACTGCATTGGGCGCTTCCGTTCGGCGGACAGAAGGAGAGCGGGACGGGCACGTCGAACGGGCCCACTACGTTGGACGAATGGCTCGAGCACAAGAGTGTGTGGATCGAGCACGGGTAGTACCGATCTGGACGAACGCCCACAGCTCACCCGCATCTACGAGTTACGGGACACCGCAATGACCAGAAAGATTCGGTTCGGAGCCACGCTGGCGCCGAGCCTGTCGGCGAAGCAATGGCGCGAACGCGTCGCAGCGCTCGAAGACAGCCCGTTTGACGTCCTCCTCGTCAACGACCACTTGAGCGGGCTGCGATATGCGCCGATGGTGGCACTAGCCGCGGCCGCGCAGTTGACCGATCGCATTCGGCTGGGTGTCCTCGTCCTTGCGAACGACTACCGACACCCCGCTGTGCTCGCGAAAGAAGCTGCGACACTCGACCTGCTGTCCGGTGGGCGCCTCGAGTTGGGGATGGGTGCAGGGTGGATGCGTTCCGATTACGACAGCGCCGGAATCGCCTTTGATTCGCCTCGGGTACGCCTGGCAAGGCTCCGAGAAGGCGTTCAGATTGTGCGGGAGGCGTGGAAAGCCGGCCAATCCGACTTCACAGGCGAATTCTACACGGCGACAGGGCTAGACCACGCGCCGTTGCCTGTACAAGACGGCGGACCGCCTCTACTTCTCGGTGGGGGAGGCCCCCAGATGCTTCGGTTTGCCGCTCGCGAAGGGGACATCGTCAACGTCACCACCCGAACGGCGAGCGATGGACGTGGAGTCGCTCCCGATGACGTCGGTCTCGAACCGCTCCTCCGCAAGTTGAAACTAGTGCACGACGCGGCCAAGGAAGCGGATCGGGAGGTGGAGATCTCGGTGGGCATCCGTGCGGTGGCGATCGAGGACAGATTGGGTGAATTACATCCCACGCTGGGACAACACATCGACGCCATGCGTCCGACTCCCTTCATCATGGAGGGCAGCGTCGAATCGGTCGCCGAAAAGATTCTCATGTGGCACGAGTTGCACAACGTCTCGTACTTCGTGCTCGCGAATGACAGCGACGTGGAGAAGATGATTCCAGTCGTGCAGCGGGTGAAGGAACAGAATCGTTGACTGCGTTGACAGAGATGATCTCAGGAGGAGGAGACGGTGCGTGATGTCGTAGTTCTCGATGCGGCCCGAACGGCAATCGGAAAATCGTTCCGCGGTGCACTCACCGATGTGAGAGCCGACGACCTAGGCTCCACCGTGATCGCAGCACTTCTCGCGCGCAACGACTATCTGCAACCGGGCGACATCTCCGATCTCTATTGGGGTTGCAGTCTTCCCGATCATTCCCAGGGCTACAACACAGCGCGGCAGGTTGGACTCCTCGGGGGGCTTCCGGTGACCGTGCCCGCGATTACGTTGAGTCGATCGTGTGGTTCGGCGCTGTCTGCACTCAGGATGGCTGCTCATGCAATTGCTGTCGGTGACGGTGAGGTCTACGTCGCCGGTGGCGGCGACAGTTTCTCTTTGTGTCTGGGGAAAGGGTTCTCCCCGGCCGATCATCATCCGCGTTTCACCGATACGAGTCGTCCGGATTTCATCAACTTCGCGTACATGGAGGTGTTCGATACCGCGGAGATCGTGGCCGAGCGATACGGCGTCACACGGACAGAAATGGATGAGTTCGCACTCGTTTCCCATTCGCGTGCGAGCCGAGCGGCGGACGAGGGCTATTTCGCCGCCGAGATCGTGCCGTTCGAACTTCCGGACGGCACGATCTTTGCCCATGACGACTCGCCGCGGACGGACTCGACTCTCGACTCACTTGCCGCGCTCCGGTCCATCTCGCCCGAGCTCGGCGGAAGGGTCACCGCGGGAAATACCTGTGTGGCTGGGGACGGCGCGGGAGCACTCATCCTGGCGTCGGCCGAGTGGGCGTACAAGGTTGGCGCTGAGCCGCTGGCACGCATCGCCGGGTCGTCGGTTACGGGGCTGGTGCCGGAAATGATGGGGTTGGGTTCGGTGCCCGCGACGCGTGCGCTGCTCGACAGGGAGGGTATGAAGTCCTCTGATGTCGACATCGTCGAGGTGCACGAGAATTTCGCGGCGCAGGTACTCCCGGTATGCGCGGAACTCGATATCGATGCCGATCAACAGCTCAATCCATACGGTGGTGCCATAGCGATAGGTCACCCACCAGGGATGACAGGTGCGCGGCTCGTCATGACGCTGATCAACGGATTGGCGCATCGAGATCAGCAGATCGGCGTAGCGACGACCTGTGTCGCCGGCGGACAGGGGCTCGCGCTGATGGTCGAGCGGTTGCGCTGATCCGACGGGACCCTTCTCTATCCCAGTGGGTTCGCGAACGTGTAGGGCAGCGCCCGGGTCGGCACGTGCGGGCAATAGTTGCTACCCGTGAACTACAGTTGCAGGTCGAACGGTATCTGGAAGACGGGACTATGCGATGACCAAGGCTGCGCGCGGGAACATGCGCGACCTCCAGAAGGAGCTGACGAAAACTCGGCTGAAGGAGGCCGCGATCGCCTGCTTCGTGGAGAACGGTTACCTCGCGACTGCGGTCACGGACATCACCCGCACGGCCGGGGCTACACGTGCCACCTTCTACCTGCACTACAAGACGAAAGCTGAAGTCGTGGATGCGCTCCTCGACGAGCTCGATGTGGTGTACGCGGAGCCGTTCTCACAATTTGCGGGCGTCCTGGCGGAACCCAGCACGGACGCCTTCCGCGCCTGGCTTCGCGAGATCGTGAAGATCTGGCAAACGACCCGCGACATCTCGATAGTCGTGTACGAGGCCGCCGGTGTCGAGCGGGAGATAGGGGACCGTCGGGCCCGCAGTTTCGACTTCGAGACGGACAGGATCGCGAAGGCCTTGTCGGCCACTGGGCGGTGGACGCCGAAGCAGGCTCGGATCCGTGCTCTGCTGATCTTCTCCCAGCTCGGCAGCCTGTTCATGCAGTGGTCAGCCCCTGATTCCGACGTGGACGTCGAGGAGGCGGTCGACGTGCTGGCCGCGATGTGGATGGCCGCGCTCGACCGCTGAGAATTTCACTAGACTCACTGCCTCTTGACTAGACGCTGTGATCAGGGTTACATGGGCGTACCCCACTTCTCGGAGGATTCGCCTGATGTTGGTTTCTGCAGATTTCGCTCCCCGGCTTTCTCGCGGTTGTAGTCTCGACGGCCGGGGGGCTGCACGGACGTCGCCGCGATTGGCCCATCACGGCGAAGTGCGGGCAGTCCGCGGCAATGCCCGCCTGTGTGCGTATGCCTTTCGCGATGCAGGCGCGCCGGGAGTCGAGGGGGGCCGTCCGATGCTGGACGCGGCCCTGCACTCCATCTTCGACATCGCGTCCGCCAGTCCCGCTGGCGGCGATCTGCGACTTTCGTCCCATGGCATCGTCTTCCTGGTCGAAGCGGGAGATCGTCCCGTCGGCATCGAGGGTATGAAGAGCCTTCTCACCGAGGTCGGTCAGCGCGAGATCTTGCGGAGCGCGGCCGTGGGCATCGTCGTAATCGGAGGTTCCGCTGCTGCCTCTGCTACCGACCTCGACTTTCTCGCGCGCGCCGTTCGCGCTTGCGGTGGATATGTCGTGGGCTCTGGCGTCGCCATCACGAAACGCGACGGAGGCACCGTTGCCCGCCCCGGGGGCACCGTCGAATTCGAAGACGTCACACTTGCGTCGAGCGTCAGCCTCCTCGGTCGCAGAGTGGCTACCCTCGCGGCGTCCGGCCGTGCCCTCCGCGCCGCCTGACCTGCAGTCTGAATCACCCCGTCCAGCCAGAGCCGATCTGTGTCGTCAATGTGCGAGCAATCGCTTGGCCAAACCTTACGAAAGGATTCACGCATGAAGTTTTCCATGATTTTCGAGGCGCAGATCGCCGATCCGACGCCCGCGAAAGAGCGCCAGACCTACTTTGATTCGATCGAACAAGCCGTCTATGCCGAGGAGATGGGCTTCGACGGAGTCTGGGCGGTCGAGCATCACGGTCTCGAGCACTATTCGCACATGTCTGCCCCTGAACTGTTCCTTGCAACAGTGGCGGCAAAAACGTCACGCATCCGGATCGGACACGGTGCGGTCTGCATGCCGTTCAACTTCAACTACCCGACTCGGGTGGCCGAACGGGCCGCCATGCTCGACGTCCTCTCGAACGGCCGGCTCAATCTGGGCGCGGCCCGGGGCGGCACCCTGCAGGAAGCGGCGATGTGCAACGTGAACCCTGCGGAAACCGCTGCACAGGTGGAGGAGGCGCTCCGGATCATCTCAGCGGCATGGCGGTCACCGGACTTCGAATACCACGGCGAGCTCCTCGACATCAAAGCACCGGAGGGCAACTCCCCCCTCCGTGTGCTCCCTCGTCCTGTCCAGACCCCGCATCCGCCGTTGTTCCTCGCCAGCACGAAGCCAGACACAGTTGTGCATTCTGCCGAGCTAGGAGTGGGTGCGCTCGTGTTCGGCTTCGGCGGACTCGACAGCATCAAGATGCAGCACCAGCTCTACTGGGACCGGGTGAAGAGCCGAACAGGAGAGAAGTTCGTTTCGGATGTCACCAACGACCACTTCGTCGCACTGTGTCCGACCATCGTCCTCGACGACGAGCAGCAAGCGAAGGAGATCGGGGCCCGCGGCCAGCGCTTCTTCGGTGAGTCCATCGGCTACTGGCATCTCGGCGGCGCGAAGCCGCCCACCGGTGCGACCGTCGACGAGGACAACATCGCGTACATGCGTGCCAAGGCCGCTGCCGAGGAGGCTGCCTTCGACCGCGGTGACCGCCCCCAATACTCCGAACGATCGCTCGCCGCAGCCAATTTCAACATCGATCATGCCTACGGGACGGTGGACACCGCGATCAAGTATGTCGAGGAACTCGAGAAGGTCGGGGTCGACGAAGTCCTCTGCCTGATCCAGATGGGTACCGTCCCGCAGGACGTGTGTATGGCCACCATCAAGGCTTGGGGAGAGCACGTCATTCCGCATTTTCGACTGCCGATGGCAGATCGGCAGCGGACCGCAGCCGCGGTATGAGCCGGCTCGCCGGAAAGACCGCTCTCGTCACAGGCGGGGCACAGGGGCAAGGCGCTGCCGAAGCGAGGGCGTTCGCCCGTGAGGGAGCCCGGGTCGTCATCGCCGATGTGAACAGTGAACTCGGACTCGCTACAGCCGCGGAGATCGATGGAGATGTCCGGTATATGCACCTGGATGTCGCCGATACCGACTCCTGGAAGCAGGCCGTCGCCGCGATCGACGAAAGCTACGGCGGCTTGAATGTACTCGTCAACAATGCCGCACGATACTGGGCCCGCCCGATACTCGAGGAGAGCGACGACGCACTCGACACGATCATCGCGGTGAACCTCAAGGGCGCATTCCTCGGTATTCGCGCTGTCGCTCCACTCATGATCGCGTCCGGTGGAGGATCGATCATCAATGTCTCGTCAACGGCTGGAGTGGCGGGACACGCCGGACATGCGGCATACGGCATGACCAAGTGGGGAATCCGCGGCCTGACACGGGTCGCGGCCGCGGAGTTGTCACCGTCTCGGATCCGCGTAAACTGCTTGGTACCGGGCGCCATCACCGGTCCCATGCTGGGAGTGAACATTCCACGCTCCGAACAACGTAATCCAGACCGGTGGACCGCATTACCGTTACGCCGACCGGGTGAGCCCGAGGAGATCGCGGAAGGCGCAGTATTTCTGGCTTCCGATGAATCCTCGTATGTGACCGGCACGGACCTGGTGCTCGATGGCGGCGCGACGGGAACGGGATAACGAGTCGAACTGTCGAGCCCATCATGAATACAGGAGGTCACGTGGACACAGAGTTCGAAGACGTGGTGGCACACTTCCCGCAGCTGCAATTCGAAGATCCCGCCGCGCAGCGCGCGGCATTCGAAGCAATGCGGACAACCGCGCCACCGCCGAGGCTGCCCGAAGACGTGAAGATACACGACACCTGCAGCATTCCACTCGCTGATGGACACCGCGTTCCGGTCCGGATCCACGTGCCCCGTGACCTCGCGCACGACGCACCGACATTGGTGTGGATACACGGCGGCGGGTATGTGGTCGGCACCGCCGACGAAGATGACGCCTTATGCGCCCGAATAGCATCCGACGTCGGCATCGGCGTGGTATCGGTCGAGTACCGCTTGGCTCCCGAGTATCCGTTCCCACACGGACTCGACGACTGCCATGCTGTTGCTGCCGCACTCACCGACGCCAACCGTGATGCGTCTTTCGCGGTCCTCGGCACCGGCCGGGTAGTGATCGGTGGCGGAAGTGCCGGCGCCGGACTGGCGGCGGCGGTCGCGCTACGGCTGCGCGACGAGGGCCGACGAGCGCTCGCGGGGCAGATATTGCTGTACCCGTTCATTGACTCGACTCTGAAGTCGCCCTCGATGTCGTCCCTCGCAGAGAGCGCGATCTTCAACGCCCACGATGCAGAGGTGTGCTGGCAGCATTATCTGGGCGAGCAACGATTCAAGCCGCCTGCGTATGGTTCTCCCACTGCGGCCACCGACCTGAACGGTCTCCCTCCGGCCTATGTCGTGGCGGCGGGTGCCGATTGTCTGCACGACGAGGCGGTGGATTACGCGTTGAGGACGCGAGCGGCCGGGGTAAGCGTCGAGTTGCACTCGATCGCCGATGTGCCGCACGGTTTTACCGGTGTGGCGCCGTGGACGTCCGCGAGTCGGCGAGCCATTGCAGGTGTCATCGATGCGATCCGGCGGTTCAGCGGAGGACAAGAGATTTCACCACCAAAACCTGCCCTGGCGGCAGCAAGCGAGAAATGAAGGACAATGCCACAAGACAAAGCGACGAAAAAATTCACGTTCGGTGTCGTTGTGCGGAAGGCGGACTCCGGAAAGGCGTGGGCTGAGCGCGCACGCCTGGTCGAACAGTCCGGATTCACGACGCTGCTGATGCCGGATCACTTCGTGGGTCCTCGGTTCGCGCCGATCGCGGCGTTGTCGGCGGCAGCCGCTGCCACTTCGACACTGCGAATCGGCACGCTGGTGTTCTCGAACGACTATCGGCACCCCGTCGTGCTAGGGAAGGAACTGGCAACCCTCGACGTGCTGTCGGACGGCCGGCTCGACGTCGGCCTCGGCACCGGATGGATGCGTGAGGATTATGACCGGGCTGGCTTGAGCTTCGATCCACCGAAGGTGCGGTTCGACAGATTCGTCGAATCCCTCGAAGTCCTGCGTGGCGTGTGGGGCGAGGGGGCATTCTCGTATCAAGGGCAGTACTACCAGATCGACGAGCTGGTACAGGAACCCAAACCGGTGCAGAAGCCGTACCCCAAGTTCCTTTTCCCGGGCGGCGGACCCAAGATGCTGAAGCTGGCAGGCCGGTACGCGGACTACGTCAATTTGACGTTGCGCGTTCGGGCTGACGGAACCGCACCGGACGCAAAAGACGGCGGTCTGGAATCCTTCCTCGGGAAGATCGAGACGATCCGGGAGTCCGCTGGAGCGCGGTTCGACGACATCGCGATCGGCACCAGCATCCAGGAAGTCGGTATTCCTCAGAGCAAGGAGAGCTGGAGTGCCGTCGATCTCTCACAGCAGGAGGAGACTCCGCAAATCCTACGTGGAGATGTCAGTGAGATGGTCGACAAGCTTCGGTACTGGCGTGATACGCACGGCCTCAACTTCTTTGTGCTCCACAACGACAAGGACCTGGAAACGTTCATTCCGGTAGTCGAAAAGCTCGCCGGTGAGTAGATGACGAATGAGGGGCGGGCCCGTCGAACGGACCCGCCCCTCGATTTCCGAGGTACCTCAGACTCCATACCCGCCATCGACATCGAGGGTCTGACCGGAGATGAAGTCGGCGCGATCGGACGCGAGGAAGGCGACTGCCTCGGCGATGTCTTCCGCGTCACCGAAGCGGCGCAGCGGAATGTTGCGCCGGGTGATGTCGAGCGCACTCTCGTCGAGATCGCCTGACTCGATCAACCGTGCGGCCATCCCGTCGGTGAGCATTCCCGGCCCGACACAGTTCGCGCGCAGGCCGAATCGGCCCTCCTCCGCGGCCAGCGCTCGGACTACGGCTTCCACGGCTCCCTTCGGGCCCGAGGACAGTCCGTCGCGGACCGGGAATCGTCGGGTGGCGGCTGTCGTGACCGCCACGATGCTGCCACGCGATTCACGAAGGAGAGGCAGCGCTGGGTGCACGAGATTGAAGAACGCGGCCGCGTCGCTCTCGAGTTGTGCGCGGAACTGATGAGGTGTGACCTTACTCAGGTGGGTCATCGGTACGTGGGGTCCGGCGGCATACACGACCGTGTGGATCCCTCCGAATGCGTCACGCACACTAGTTGTGAGTTCGGCTGCCTCCTCGACGCTGGCGAGGTCGACCCGTGCGAACTCGACCTTGGCGCCCAGTGCGCTGAGTTCGGACGCCAAACTCGCTGCGCCCTCTTGGTTGCCGCGGTAGGTGAAGAAGATCTGGCTACCTCGCTCGGCGAGTACCCGGCTGACCGCGCGCCCGATGCCGCCGGTCCCGCCCGCAATAAGTGCTGCGCCGGGTCGTTTCTCGAAGTCGAGCATGCGCTCGCCCCTTTCCTGCTGGATTGTCCCGCAACTATACCAAGCAATCGCTTGCTCTAGTACCGTGAATGCGTCAGTTTCGTACAGAAGGGATCACAGATGGTCAATTGGGATGGCAAGGTAGCGATCGTCACGGGCGCTGCGCAGGGCGTCGGCCGGACGGTGTCACTGCGGCTCGCCGAGATGGGTGCTTCCGTAGTGATCAATGACATCCAGGACGACAAGCTGGATGCGGTCGCGGAGGAGATTACGGCAAGTGGGGGAGTCGCGCGTGCGGTTCATGCGGATGTCGGAATCCAATCGGATGTCGAAAAACTCGTAGCGGAGACAGAAGCGGCGTTCGGACGGATCGACACTCTCGTGAACAACGCCGTCGCCTATGGAGGCGTCGAGAAGAGTGACCTGAACGTCGAGGTCACTCCCGACAACGCCTGGGAGCGAACGTTCGCGGTCAACTTCTACGGTGCTGTGTGGGCAACTCGCTTTGCCATCCCGATCATGCAACGTGGGGGTGGAGGCGTGATCGTCAACGTCGGGTCCACCTCCGGATTCAGCGGGGATACAGTCCACGTCGCCTACGCGGCGTCGATGGCGGCCAAGTACTCGCTGACCCGGTCGGTGGCGACATCGCACGGAAAAAGGGGGATCCGCGTCAACGCCGTCGCGAGCGGGCTGATCCTGAGCCCGACCGCACGGCAGAACCTGTCCCCGGAGAAGCTCGAGGCCTACAACGCCAACCTGCTGGTTGACGACTTCGGCGAAACCGACGATCTGGCATCGGTAATCACATTTCTGGCGGGGCCGGAATCGAAGTACATCACCGGGCAGACGATCATTGTCGACGGCGGATTTCAGGCGCATCAACCGTGGCATGCGCAGAACCACATCGTTCACCCGCAGGCACCGATCTGATGCCCGCAGGTGCGCTCGCCGTCATATCCGTCACCCCCCAGCCGAAACCGCAATGGAGGTCTGTATGAAGTCGCAACCTACCGTGCCGACCGCCACCGGTGACGTTCCGGTGTCCGCGCTCGGCAGAACGCTGATGCACGAGCACATCTTCGTCACCAGCCCGGAAGTCCAGCAGAACTGGCCCGACTACCCCGAACAGTGGGACGAAGAGACACAGATAGCCGAAGCCGTGCAGCGGCTCGCGGCGCTCGAGGCCGAAGGATTCGACACGCTGGTCGACCTCACCGTGATTGGTCTCGGGCGATACGTTCCCAGGGTCGCGCGGGTAGCCGAGCAGTCGAACATCAACATCGTGGTCGCGACGGGTGCGTACGTCTTGAGTGAACTCCCCGTGTACTTCCACTACCGAGGTCCGGGCACCGCCGCCGGCGGCCCCGACCGCCTTGCCGATTTCTTCATACGTGACATCACCGAAGGGATTACCGGAACAGGTATTCGTGCGGCATTGCTGAAATGCGTCACCGACGAGGCCGGCCTGACGAAGGACGTGGACCGAGTCCTGCGCTCGGTTGCACATGCACATCGCGAAACTGGTGTGCCGATTACAACGCACACCCATTCCGGGATGCGCCGAGGCCTGGATCAACAGAAGGTCTTCAAGGAGGAAGGCGTGGATCTGTCCCGGGTGGTGATCGGACACTCCGGTGACACCGACGACTTCGACTACCTCGAAGAACTCGCGGACGCGGGGTCTTATCTGGGTATGGACCGATTCGGTCTCAACACGGTGCCATTCGACAAGCGAGTGGAGATCGTCGCGGAAATGTGCCGGCGTGGGTACGCCGACCGGATGGTTCTGTCGCACGACACATCCTGCTTTTCCGACATGTCCGATCCGGTGCGGCGCCGAGAGATGAATCCGCAATGGCGATGGACCCACATCCCCCAGGATGTCGTTCCGGCCCTGCTCGACAGAGGCGTCAGCCAGGACCAGATCGATGTGATGCTCATCGAGAACCCCGCCCGAATTTTCGCCAATCAGGGCGGCTACTGAGGAAACTCTCCGTTTGAGCAGTCCGATTCGGAAGTTGGACTCTTGCCAAGCATGCGCTTGGTCAATTACTGTGACGCCACGCCAGTAGTGGCGTGTATCACATCATCACCACATCAACCTTCCGGATCGGACAGGGAGCCCGTGCATGACAACAAACCCACCCTCTGCCAACCCACTCGAGGAATCCGAGTACACACCGCCCGTCGGCGAAAAGGGCAAGATCTGGACGCCTCGGTGGATCGGCGCGCTCGTCGTCGTCGTCATGCTCGGGGAGTTGGCAACGTTTTCGTACAGCTTGGTCGGGACCGCGCTCCCGGGTATCGGCTTGCACTTCCAGACAACTGATCTGGGCTGGACGATCACCATCGCGAACCTTGTGACCGCAGTTGCCGTCGCAATGATCGGAAAGCTCGCCGACCTACGCGGCAAGCGAAACCTGCTTGTCATTGTCACCGCCCTGTCGGCCGCTGGCGGCGTCATCTCAGCGGTGGCCCCGACCTATGAGGTCTTCCTCGTCGGGCGGGGGCTGCAGGGACTTCTCTACGTGACACCCGCGCTGGCGTACTCCCTCATCCGCGACGTGTTCCCGAAGAAACTGATCGCCTTCGCGATCACAGTGACCTTCACCGGTGCCGGTGCGCTACTCATCATTTCGCCCTTCATCGCGGGGTGGCTCATCGACGGGTACGGCCCACTGTCGATCTTCTGGTGCATTGCCGCATTCCAGGTGATCTGCATCATCGGGGTATTGCTGCTACTTCCGGAGTCGCCGTTGCGGGTGAAGTCTCGACTCGACTGGGTTGGTGCAATTCTGCTCGGAGCCGGTGGTGCGCTGCTCGTATACGGGCTTGGCAATGCCGGCACCTGGGGGTGGACATCGACGAGCTTCTTCGGATTCATGGTCTCGGGACTGGCGTGCTTTGCCGCGTGGATCTGGTGGGACAGTTCGTTTCCCGACCCGATCATCGAGATCTCGTTGCTCCGCACCCGACCCATGTGGACGACGCTCATACTCAATGCTGCTGTGTACGGGCCGGCGGCGATCGTCGTGTCACTCGTACCCATAATCGTCCAGATGCCACGTGATCCGGGAGGCGAGATCGGCTTCGCCTCGGATGCATTCGGAGTGGCCGCCTACATGGCGCCACACGGGGCGGCGATGGTCATCTGTGGCTTCATCTGTGGAGCGAAGGCTGCACGTTGGGGAATTCGCTACCCGATGATGGCGGGATGTGGTGCGCTCGCGGTCGGCAGCATCGGACTGGCGTTCCTGCACTCCGAAACCTGGCAGGTGCTGTTGTGGTTGCTCTTCTGTGGAGTCGGCATGGGCGCGACTTTCGGTGGGTTGCCCAACCTGGTGGTGCAGTCTGCGCCGCCCGAGAAGCAGGGCATTACGTCGTCGATCATGCTGTCGGCGCAGAACTTGTCGAGTGCCATTGCGGTTCAGCTCGCCTTCGCGATGCTGGCGATGCATACCTTTACGACCGAACTGGGAACCTTCTTCGACTCCGACGGATATCGCCTGGCATTCCTCGTCTCGGCCGGGTTCGCCCTCGTCGGACTTGCGATCCTCAAGATCATGCCGCACGGTCGTGCGAGCGACGTTCGGGAGGTCAAGACCGCGTCCGACGTGATCGCGCACTGACACGACACTAGATACACAGAAGCGCCGGGCCCTGAGGCCCGGCGCTTCCGTGTATGTTCGGGCGATCAGGCGCCGTTGCCTCGCCGGGCATCGAAGTCCTGCGCCGAGGCGATCGCGCTCGCGGCTTCACTGAAGCTCCGGTACATCGGGAGACCGCTGTCCGATGCGAAGACGTCGAGAAGTTCGACATCCACAGCCGGGCATACCTCGGTGTTCCGAACCACGACAGCGACGCGGACGGGCAGTTCGGCGTCGACGAGTGACTGCAGTGTGTCGATCAGTGGGCGAATGCCCGCGGTGCCGTAGTTGTAATAGGCCGCAGCGTTGACATGTACTAACACGTCTTGATATTGCTGACCGTCCCGGGCGAAGACCGGAGTCAGGGCGTCGACCAGAATTGACGTGGGGGAGGCGGGTCCCACCGGAACCTCCAGCGGGTTGGCAACACTCGTTCCGGCGCCGTAACCCAGGTCGCGGAGGCGCGTGCGGAGCTCGTCGCGCAGTGGAGTCAGTTCGAGGCCGGCGCGGTCGCAGGTGTCGGTTGCGAGGACGGATGCGCCGCCTCCCAACCCGATCACCAGGACACCGTCAGCGTCGGTGCTCGGACTGTGATCGATATAGTGCTGAAGATAGGTCACGCAGGACAGGAAGTCCTCGAGCGAACGCACCTGAACAGCTCCCGTCGATCGGGAAACGGCTGCCCACACCTTTTCGTTGCTGGCCATCGATCCGGTGTGTGAACTCACGGCTACAGAGCCCTGCGCACTCGAACCGCCGCGCAAAATCACGACCGGCTTCTTCCCTGCGGCCCGCCGGAGCGCACCGAGCAGTGCTGCGCCGTCACGCGTGCCTTCCAAGTAGATTCCGATTATCCGGGTCTCGGGGTCGTCGACGAGCCAGTCGACGAGCTCGCCCTGGGTCACGTCGATAGCGTTCCCGATGCTGACGAGTTTCGAGAACCGGATACCCCGTCGTGAACCCACGGTGATCATGTCACCGGACAGACCGCCGCTCTGCGACACCACGGAGACCACCCCTGGTTCGGAAGGTGCACCGAGGGTGAAGGTCTGACGCCCGCGGGGGGCGAACACACCCAGGCAGTTGGGTCCGAGAATGCGAGTCGCTGTACCGGAAGCGGCTTGCCCGAGTTCGGCTTGCAGTATGGCGCCGGCTGAACCCATTTCCGCGAATCCCCCGGTCACGACGTGTACGAAGCTGACGCCGGAAGCGGCCGCGCCGGCAACCACTTTCGGAGCCGCCGCTGCCGGTACCGCCACGACCAGGTAGTCGACTGGGTACGGAACATCGCTTATGGAGGAGTATGCGGGGACCCCGTCGATACTGGAGGCGTCCGGGTGAAGAGCGCACAGGTTGTCGGTCCAGCCGGCCTGTCGATAGGCGGCGAGGAAACGGTTCCCGAAGGTGGATCGACTGCTCGAGGCGCCGGCTATCGCAATTCCGCGTGGGGCGAACAGGCGGGTGAAGTCAGTGGGGTGCTCGGGCGTGGCAGCCGGTATGTCGGTGGTCGATTCCACGATCAGGCGAGCATCCAACGCCTGGACGCCGCTGGCGGTCACGACGATCGGATTGCATTCGAACTCCGCAAGCGTGTCGCCGAGATGTTCGACCAGGCTTCCCTCGCCGGCGATCGACAGCAAGAACTCGATGAGAGCGTCTCGGTTGCCGGCTTCGCGTCCTCGGGCGCCGTGTAGTAGCGGTGCCCCGGGGAAGCTGTCTACCAATTCTGCAGCGTCCGCCCGCGACAAGGGAGCGACGCGCAGCGCCGAGAGGTCGAGCATTTCGGTTGCGACACCGCCGAGTCCGAGCAACACCACGTGGCCGAAGGTTGCGTCGCGCACGACCCCGGCGATCAATTCGATTCCACCGGGATGTTGCTGTTCGACAAGGTATCCGCCAGGTGTGAGACCCTGACGGTCTAGAGATGCCGCCATGTCGGCGACCGCTGCTGGAATTTCGCGTGCGGTCAGCCCGAGGACGACGGCGCCGACGTCGCTCTTGTGCACGAGTCCGGGACCCCAGGCTTTGAGCACGAGCGGACCGGACAGTCCGGACACGGCATCCGCGGCTTGTGCGACGTTGGTGAATGTTCTGCTCACCGGAACATCGACACCGTATTCGCCGAGTAGGGTTTTGACCTCGTGCTCGGGTACGACGCGCCGCCGGGCGGCGGTGTCGTCAGTATCCGCTCGCGGTGTTTCCTCCGCTTTTGGCTCGGAGGACAGGGCTGAACTGGTGTTCGGAGGCATGGGAGATCCCTCTTTCAAATTGCGTTTAAGCAAGCGATTGCTTGGTACTATACGCTGGTGCCGATGCTTCGGTAGGGCAACTGAGAGGGCGAAAAGGATGCCAGAGCAAGTCCATGTCGACGCCGTGTCGGAATTCGGAAACTGGGGGCGGTGGGGAACTGACGACGAGCGGGGCGCTGCGAACCTTCTGACTCCGTCCACAGTGCTCGCGGCGTTCACGACAGTACGCGAGGGCACGACCTTGTCGCTCGCCCTTCCCATCCAGGGTGCCACGTCGGGGCCTGGCGCATCCCGCGTCCCGCATCTGACCGGGCGACCGCTGCCACAGCATTTCATGTCGATGGATGGCGGAGACTACGCGGCGGGCATCGGACGGATCAAGGGGGAGATGTCGGTCGCGGACGACGCGTTGATCGTATCGCCGCACGGCACGACAACCCACATCGACGCACTGGCGCATATGTGGCGCAACGACATGTTGTTCAACGGCCACTCGGCAAACCGGGTGCGGAGCTACGGTGCGACTCGGTGCGGTATCGAAAAACTCGGACCGCTCATCACCCGTGGCGTGATGCTGGACGTTGCCAGGCACCTCGGGGTACCTCATTTGTCGGCTTCGACGCGCATCGACGATCAGTTGCTCGCGGACACGGCAGAGTCTGCCGGTGTAGAAGTCCGGGCCGGGGATGTGGTCCTCGTCCGGACCGGATGGGCCACGGTTTTCGCGCAGGACCCCGATAAGTACAACGACGAGCAGCCAGGGTTGTGTCACAGCGGAGGCAAGTGGCTGGTGGAACGTGACGTCGTGGCAATAGGCTCCGACAACATCGCGGTCGGTGCACTCGATCCCGGTGGTGTCTTCCATGGATCCGTCGACGAGGATATTCACATGCTGACGCTGTGGGAGCACGGCGTATCACTCATCGAAATGCTGTGGCTGGAAGAGCTTTCGCATACGGAGAGGGCGGAGTTCCTCTTCGTTGCCGCGCCGCTGCCGATCGTGGGAGGCACTGCGAGTCCGATCAATCCGATTGTGGTTCTCTGAGCTGCGGGTCAGCCGAAATGCCGCAGAAGGCCGCCTTCGGCACGTAAGGCCGCGCCGTTGGTTGCCGAGGCCTCGCGGGAACAGGCGTAGACGACCATGCTCGCCACTTCGTCGACCGTTGCGAGGCGGGCCAACAAAGTGCTCGGCCTTATTGACGTCGCGCAGTGGCGATCCGCGTCCTCTCTCGGTATCCCGTGTTCGACGGCGTAGTCATCGAGAAAGGTGTCGGCTCCGCTCGACGCAGTCGGCCCCGGCAGCACGCTGTTCACCGTGACACCCGTGCCCACCGTCAGTTCCGCGAGACCGCGGGCGAGCGCGATCTCCGCGGCCTTGGTCACGCCGTAGTGAATCATCTCCGACGGAATGTTCATGCCGGCCTCGGATGCCACAAGGACGATTCGCCCCCAATTCTGCTCGAGCATGCCGGGCAGATAGGAACGGGCTAGACGCACCGCCGCCAGCACGTTCATCTCGTAATGACGGATCCAGTCGTCGTCCGTCGTCTCGAGAAAGTGCTTCCAGTCGAACACGGCAGCATTGCCGACGATGATGTCGAAGGATTGGTATGCGCTGGCGATCGCGTCGCATCCCTGTGCGGTCGTCACGTCCGCAGCAACCGCGGAGAAGCTGCCGGCGGGAGCCAACTGGTCGAGGGCCTGCTCTACTGCGGTCGCAGTGCGGCCGTTGACGACCACATGCGCGCCGCAGTCGGCAAGACCCCGTGCTATTGCCAACCCGATTCCTCTCGTCGAGCCCGTGACGAGTGCGGTCTTGCCGGAGAGGTCGATCTTCATCCTGGAATCCCTTCTGATCGGATCGATGTGGGAAGTGAGGTGCCGACGGTGTCACATCATCGTGATCCCACCGTTGACGCTGAAGGTCTGGCCGGTGACGTACCCGGAGTCGACGGTGCAGAGAAACTCGATCGCCGCCGCGACCTCGTCGGAGGATCCCATGCGGCGCATCGGTATGGCGCCGATCAGTTTGTCCATCAGCGCTGGGTTGTTCTCCCTAACCGATTGCAGCATGGCCGTATCGATCAGCCCTGGGCATACAACATTGCTGGTGATACCGTCCCGGGCCGTTTCCCGTGCCAGGGTTTTCGAGAAACCGAGCAGACCGGCCTTGGTCGCCGAGTAGATGCCCTCGCCGCCGCCTCCCGCTCGCGCGCTGTCGGTGGCGACGAACACGACGCGGCCCCACCCACGTTTGGTCATCTCGGGGACGATCGCGTGGCAGAGTTGCATGGGAGCGCGCAGATTCACCTGCCACAGAATGTCCCATGCCGAGGGATCGCTGTCGACGAACCGCTCGACTCTGGTGAGGCCGGCATTGTTTACGAGGATGTCGACCTCGCGTAGTGCCGCGTCGCGGCGGAGGGCGAGCGCGATCGAGGTAGTGTCCGCGAGGTCCATTTCGACGGCGGTTCCCCGATCGATCGAGCCCGCAACGGATTCGGCTGCGTCGAGGTCGCGATCGAGAACGAGAACTGTCGCACCGCGACGGGAGAGGCGCCGGGAGATTTCGGCACCGATGCCGGCGCCACCGCCGGTTACCAGCGCTACCTTGCCTGTGAGGTCGGTCTGCATGAATCCCGAAGATACACTACTGAGCAAGCGCTTGGGTAAGTGTATAGTGATCCGGAACACCGAAAGGGGTAGACCGTTGAGCCGATGCCTCGAGCGTTCCGGGCGCAGTGCCGTCGCCATGCTTCTGCAGAACGATGGCGAGCTGTGTCTGTTGCGGAGAAGTTCCCTCGTTGCGAGCGACCGGGGTAGGTGGCACTGTGTCACGGGCTACCTCGACTCGCGAGACGACCCGGCCGCACACGTGTTGATCGAGTTGGGCGAGGAGACCGGCCTGTCTCGCATCGACCTTGCCGACCTGGTACAGGGGCCGGTGTTACGCCTCTCCGGCGGCGACGGGGTGTGGACGGTGCACGTCTTCGTGGCGACCACGCTTCATCGGCGGATCCGGCTCAACTGGGAACACGAGGACGTGTGCTGGACCCCGTGGAGTCGAGCGGGGGAAGGCGGCAGGGAACTCGTGTCATGGCTTCCTGCTCTGGTCGCCGAATCTCTGCTCAACTGCACGTGACAAACTTATAGACAAGCGCTTGCTCAAGTAGTTAGGGTGACTCCATGTCAGCAGATCCGCACCACTCGTCGAATGGTTATGCCCTCGGCATCGACGTCGGCGGCACCTTCACCGACGTCGTCCTCGCCGGACCGACGGGCCAAGAGTCGGTTGCCAAGACGCTCAGTACGCACGGCGACCCCACTGAAGGAATCGTCAGAGGTGTGCAGGCCGCCCTCGCTACGGCGGGGGTGGCCCCGGCCGCGGTAGATCGGGTGGTACATGCGACCACCCTTGCCACCAACGCGATTCTGGAGCAGAAGGGTGTCCGGGTCGCGCACATCGGTACGCGCGGCTTTCGTAACCTCCTGCCGCTGGGCCGCTACGCGCGGGTTGAGGAGGATCGCTTCGATACGTTCTTCGACCCGCCGTTGTCGCCCATCCCGGCTTCCGACTGTTTCGACGTGCTCGAGCGCCTCGACAGCGCCGGCGAGGCCATCATTCCCTTGGACGAGTCGTCCGTGCGCGCAGTGGCAGAGGAGATCCGGGATCGCGGCATCCGGTCCGTCTCGATCGCATTACTGCACTCGTACGTCAATCCCGCCCACGAGCTGCGCACCGCGGAGATCGTGCGTGAGTATCTCCCGGCGGACGCAACGGTTGTGACATCAGCTGAGGTGTGGCCCGAGCTTCGGGAGTACGAACGCACCACGACGACACTGATGTCTGCGTACGTGGGCCCGGTGATGGTTTCGTATCTACGAAAGCTCGAGCAACGGCTGCGTGATGCCGGAATCGGGGCACGCGTGCAAGTTATGGAATCCGGCGGAGGAGTCATGTCCGCGGAGCTCGCCGGTCGGCGCGCTGTAGCGACCATCGAATCAGGTCCGGCTGCCGGAGTGCTCGCTGCCCGCGCGGCCGGTTTGTCGGCAGGTCACCCCGATGTGATCTCGTTCGATATGGGTGGCACGACGGCGAAGGCGTCGGTAGTCCGCAACGGCGCTCCGGCCATCACCACTGAGTTCCACGTCGGTGGCAAGGGGAGCTTCGGCGGACGTCGGGCGGGTAC
The DNA here is from genome assembly GCF_044389235.1 of Rhodococcus sp. NPDC019647. Taxonomy (NCBI): domain Bacteria; kingdom Bacillati; phylum Actinomycetota; class Actinomycetes; order Mycobacteriales; family Nocardiaceae; genus Rhodococcus; species Rhodococcus sp. NPDC019647. The sequence continues at coordinate 34,717 of NZ_JBIRXS010000018.1, forward strand.
CGGGGTGCCAATCAAGACGCCGGCGATCGACCTTGCCGAGGTGGGCGCCGGTGGTGGCAGCATCGCGTGGGTCGACCACGGGCAGGCGTTGCGGGTCGGACCCCATTCGGCCGGCTCCGAACCGGGCCCGGCATGTTATGGCCGCGGTGGTCAGGACCCGACGGTGACCGACGCGAATCTCGTGCTGGGTTACCTGGATCCGATCGGGTTTGCGGGTGGAACCATGGGACTCGAACCCGAGAACTCGGCTGATGTCATCCGCGAGCGTGTCGCGGAACCTCTCGGCGTGGGTATCGAAGCCGCCGCAAATGCCATTCATGAGATCGCCAATGCAACGATGGCAGCAGCCGTCCGGGTGGTCACCGTCCAGCGTGGTTTAGATCCCCGAAACTTTGCGGTTGTCGCGTTCGGCGGCGCAGGTCCGATGCATGCAGCGCGGGTGGCCGAGGAATTCGACATCAGCACAGTGATCATCCCCCCGTCGTGCGGCGTCGGTTCTGCAGTCGGACTCCTGGGCACGGACCTGAGCACCGACCGGGTACTTACCCGACTGTGCCATGAGAACGACATCGACGGGGCGTCGGTCGACGGCACCTTCACCCAGCTCGCGGAGACCGCGGCCGGTGATCTCGGCGTGGAGCTCGCAGCACCGACTACCCGAGTCGAGCGGTCCGTCGACGTGCGGTTGGCCGGTCAAGCACACGAACTGACCGTCCGAATCAGTGACGGAGGTGAAGGTAGGCACTGGGACGACACATCGCTCCCGGCCCTGCGTGAGAGCTTCGCCGAAAAGTACAAGGAGGCCTATGGAATCGACGGTTCGGGCCCCATCGAATTGGTGAGCTACCGAGTCCGGGTGACTCACGTAGTCCCGAAAGTACCCCTAGGTCGTCGCGCGACATCCGATGCTCGCGGTCAGGGGCCGGCACGGAAACGGCGCGTCTGGTTCCGTGAGTTCGGTGAGTACCGGGAAACCCCCGTGTATGAACGCGAAGGAATCGTCGGCGACTACCCGGTACCGGGACCTCTCGTCATCGCAGACGGTGAATCGACCATCGTGGTCCCGCCGGCATGGAACGCCCAGGTCGACAGCGAGTTCAATGTAATTCTGTCGCGCGCTTCGGAGGAGAAGTAATGACGCACGTTCTGGCCGACGGTTCGGCCCAGACTCTCGACGACAGCGGTTCGAGCACAGCGCAACTGACTTCCGAGGTGCTCCGCAATGCACTTGTGGTCGCAGCGGAGGAGGCGAGCATCGTCGTCGTGCGGTCGGCCTTCTCGACATTCGTCGTAGAGGGTTCCGACGCATCAGCTGCGATCCTGGACAAGGACGGTCGGCTTATCGCGCATTCGATGGCCACGACCCTGATGAACAGCATGGCGCTGTCGGTGGCGGTGCCGTTCCTACTCGCGGACATCCCGCTCGACACGATGCGGCCCGGAGATGTGTTCGCCACCAATGACGCCTACAAAGGCGGGGTTCACACGAACGATATCCTCATCTTCAAGCCGATCTTCGTCGAAGGAACGGTGGAGTACTTCACCGCGACGTTGATCCACGTCTCGGATATCGGAGGTGCGTCCGCCGGCGGAATGGCATCCTTGGCGACCGAGATCTTCGCGGAGGGACTCCAACTACCTCCGGTCCGCATCGCCACCGCGGAGGGGTTGGAAGAGCCGATCATGCGGATCCTCGCCTTGAACAGCCGCACGCCTGACAAGGTGCAGGGCGATGTCCGTGCACTCATAGCGGGCGCGTCGACTGCCGCGAAACGCGTCGAGGAACTTATCGAAGAATACGGAATTCAGGGGTTCGCGAATGGGGTGAACGACTACCTCGAGTACACCGAGATTCTTACCCGAGCCGCGATCGAGGACTTGCCCGCCGGAACTTACCGCTCCGACTACACCATCGATGACGACGGCGTCACCAGCCTGCGCGGTCATCGTGTACAGGTTGCGGTGACGATCGGTGACCGCGACATTTCGCTGGACTTCGAGGGAACCGACCGCCAGGTCGCCGCCGCAGTGAACTCGAGCATCTCCCAATCGCTTGCCGCAGCTGTCTTCGCGTTCAGGTGCTTCGTCGACCCGACGATCCCGATGAACGACGGATGCCTGCGGGTCCTGAATGTGAATCTGCCCGAGGGGTCGCTGCTCAATGCCCAGTCACCCTACCCATGCGGTGGGCGTTTCCTTCCGGCATACGCGGCAATGGAAGCGGTACTTCAGGCACTATCCGACGCAGTCCCTGAACGTGCCATCGCAGCATCGGGAATCCTGCAACCCTTCTCGATCGCCGCGAAAACGGCACCGTATTGGGTCCATCTCGCCTACGAGTTCGGTGGAGTGGGAGCCCGGTTCGGCAAAGACGGCCCGGATGCCACCGGCATCCACTTCGGTCTCGGGCGTAACTCGGTCCCGCAGGTCGAGCCCGTGGAAGTGCGCTGCCCCCTCATCGTGGAGGAGGTCGAGTACATCGCGGACTCCGGCGGGCCGGGCCGTTGGCGCGGCGGTCTCGGAACACGCACCGTGTTCCGGCTGCTCGCCGACGCCTACGTCACCACACGCGGGGACCGGCTCGAAACCGGTCCCCGAGGCCGGGACGGCGGAAAGCCCGGAGTGACCGGTGCATTCAAGAAGCGCGGACCCCACGGAGAGACCGTCGTCCTCAATTCGAAGGTCAATAACGAACTCTTCCTCGCGGGCGAGGCATTCATCGTCGAGACGAGCGGCGGCGGTGGAATCGGAGATCCATTCGAACGCCCCGTGGAGTCCGTGTCCGAGGACGTCGAAGCCGCACGAATTACAGTCGAGGGCGCATGGCGTGACTACGGTGTGGTCGTCACCGCGAAGGGCGATGTCGACCACGCGGCGACCGAGGCACGAAGGGCAAGCCGGTCATGACTGGATCACAGGCCCCCGATTGGACAACCCGCGTAACCAAAGGAAGTGATCGATCGTGACCAGCCATGAGCGCACGAGGATGAAGTTCGGCGTCTTCCTCGGACCCGAGCACAAGCCGTCGAACAATCCCACCTGGGACCTCGAGCGTGACTTGCAATTCGTCGAACACCTCGACAAGCTCGGATTCGACGAAGCCTTCGTCGGCGAACATCATTCGAGTGGCTGGGAAATTATCTCCAGCCCCGAGCTCTTCATCGCGGCCGCCGCGCAACGAACCCGGCACATCAAGCTGGGTACCGGAGTGATCTCGCTTCCCTACCACCATCCGCTGATGGTCGCCGAGCGCATGACACTGCTGGATCATCTCACCCGGGGCCGGCTCATCATGGGAGTTGGGCCGGGCGCACTTCCATCCGATGCGGCCATGATGGGGCTGGAATACTCGTCGCTCCGGGAGCGAATGGAAGAGTCACTCGAAGCGATCCTCGCTCTGTTCACTTCCGACGGCTGCATCGATCGTAAGACCGAGTGGTTCGAACTCCGTCAGGCGCAGCTGCAGATGCTGCCCTACACCCGCCCCCACCCGGAGTTGGCTGTCACAGCGGTCATCTCGCCGGCGGGGGCGATGTTGGCCGGACGATTCGGGCTGCCGATGCTGGCCCTCGCCGCCGCAACCGACGCCGGCAGTCGCGTACTCGCCGAACACTGGGACATCTACTCGGAACAGCGGGCGCTGCACGGGCACGGACCGGGAGACCGTCGGGACTGGCGGCTCGTGAGCGTCATTCACGTGGCCCCCACACGAGAGGAAGCCGAGCGGCAGGTTTCATACGCCATGGAAGACGCCGGCCGCTACCTGTTCCGCGACGCGAGTTTCCTGAAGGCAATCTATGACTCGTCGGGTCTGGACGAGGGAGCACCGATCCTCGACGTGTTCCGCGCCTCCAATCTCGGTGTGGTCGGGACTCCACAAGATGCAATCGAGCATATCGAGCGTATGCAGGAAATGTCCGGCGGTTACGGCACTCACCTCATCCGGGTACTCGACTGGGCCTCGCCCCAGGACACCCTGAACTCGTACGAGTTGTTCGCTCGCGAAGTCGTGCCCCACTTCCAGGATTCGAATCGGCGTCGAATCGAGAACTGGAACACCTTTCACAACTCTGAGGGCGACTTCCAGGTCGCGCTCGGTGCCGCGAACGCGCGCGCCCGCAAACGCTACGAGGACACCAAATCGAATCGTCTGTGAGCACCGACATCCAAGCGCCCTCTCGAAGAAATTGGAGAACCACACCATGACCCAGCAGGTTTCCCTCGGGAATGTGTTGTATCCCGTCGACGACGTCGACTCCGCGGTGAAGTTCTACGGATCCGTTCTGTCACTTCCAACAAAATTCCAAGACGGCTCACGATTCGCTGCACTGGACGGTGGCAAGGTCACCGTCGCGATCGCCGGACGCGAGGAGGACGTCACTGACGGTCGCGTCGCCGCGTCCTTCAAGGTATCCGACGTCGCGTCCGCCGTAGACGCGGCAGTTGCCGCCGGAGCCACGGTAGTTCGCGATCCTGAGGACGGGCCGCATGAGACTCGTGCGGTCGTGCTGGACCCCTGGGGCAACGCAGTCGTGCTCTACGCACCCCTGAAGGTGTGAGGGACGACATTTCCGGTCCATTCGGCGGGTAGGTCACGGAAGTTGGTCGTCGACGGCCGCTATACCGCGCAGTAAACGCGCTTTGCATGGAAAGGACGGCGAGCGATGTCGAGTGCCGCACTCGGATTGGAGGGCCGCACTGCGCTTGTCACCGGCGCTGGAAGTGGTATCGGCCGCGCGACGGCGATCGAACTTGCCAACGCAGGCGCCGCGGTGGGTTGTGCGGATGTCGACCAGCAATCATGCCGAAACTGCGCCGAGGAGATCACGGAACAGGGAGGCACGGCATTCTCTTACTCCTTGGACGTGCGCTCTGCAGCCGACTTCGAGTCCGTAGTGTCGAATCTGCTCCTCCGGACGGGGCGGATCGATGTCCTGGCGAACGTAGCCGGAGCGATCACGGCCCGCGGACCCGTCCTGTCCATGCGCGACGACGAGTTCGACGAAGGTCTCACTCTCAACCTGAAGAGCTTCGTGTACGGTTGTCGCGCAGTCGGCACCGCGATGATCAGCGGTGGCGGTGGAAGCATCATCAATGTCTCGTCCGGAACTGTGGATGGCCACGCGCCCGACCTCGGGGCGTACAGCATCCCGAAAGCGGGTGTCCTGCAGCTCACCCGGACACTCGCGATGGAGCTCGGCGGTGCTGGTGTGCGGGTGAACACCGTCTCGCCGGGGTACATTTCGACGTCGATGACCGCCGCGCATTATCGGAATGCAGACGGCACGCTGAACGATGAGCAGCAGAACGCAGTCGACAGTGAGCACAGTGCCTCGATCCCGCTGGGCCGACCGGGTCGGGCGAGGGAGGTCGCCACCGCCGTCACCTTCCTGGCCTCGGATGCTGCTTCATATATCACCGGCCAGATCATCCGGGTCAACGGCGGACTGGTGATGCCGCTGTGACGGTGAAGTTCGAACTTCCGCCGGTTCCTGACTTCGTCTTTCCAGGGTTCGCGGACAGTTGCGCGGTCGTCATCGGTGGAGCGAGCGGCGGGGTCGGTTCGGCGATGGTCCAGCTCCTCCTGCAGGCCGGCTCGTCTGTCATCATGGTCGACCACGACGAAGAGCGTTCGGGACACCTCGCAGCGGCCCTTGGCCACGAGGTGCGTCTGTATTCGGTGCTGACGGACATCACCACAGAGGACGGGATTCGCGACCTCGCATCAGCTCTCGATCGAGCTGATCGACCGGTCAGGCACCTCGTCAATGTCGTCGGCGGCGTGTCCGGCGACGATATCGGACACTTCCTTCATCTCGGATCGGACCAGTGGACTCGCGCTCTCGCGATCAACGTGACCTACGCACTGCGAACCAGCCAGACCGTTGCCCGGCGCATGGTAAACGGGAAGCGCGGTTCGATCGTCAACCTCTCCGTCGCCGACGCCGATCGATCGATGCCGTGGTTTGCGTTCTACGGGGCAACACGATCGGCCCTGGATTCGCTCACGCGCACGATGGCCGTTGAGCTCGGGCCCTTCGGAGTCCGAGCTAACACCGTGTCGTGGGGGCTGATCAAATCACCGAGGATGCACCCGGCAAGCACGTCCGAGGGGAATCGGGAACGGGACATCATTCCACTGGGCCGGCGGGGACTGGTTGCCGATGTCGCCTCTGCCGCGATGTTCATGTTGTCGGACCTGTCCCTGTATGTCACGGGACAAAACCTGGCGGTCGACGGAGGATTGTCGCAGTGTGGGCCGCACTACGAGCACACCGAGAACATCCCGGTGTTCCTGGAATCCGAACCTGCGCGCGAGGCGCTTGCGGGACAGTGGAACAGCATCGTGTGCCCCGACTAGCAACGGTGGAGGATTCGGATAGTCGGCAGCGTTATGGACCGCGGCGGCGACCTCTCGAATCCGCGCATCGATCGGTGCCATCTGGCAACAGGTGGCTGATTGCGCACGCTCGGGGCATCTCCTGTGATGTGACTGAACAAGTAAGCGCGAGGGTGGAGGACTCCATCCATAGCTGCAGCTGGAAGGAAGGGGCTCGCCGTGACCGGTCGGGTACTGAACAAGGTTGTGATCATTACTGGTGGATCGTCGGGATTGGGCCGAGCAACGGCCGAATTAATGATCGCGGAGGGAGCGAGGGTGGTGATCGCCGACATCGATGGCGACCGCGGTGAGGCGGTCGCCGCCGAGATCGGCGCCAATTTCCTACAGGTCGACGTGAGTCGTCCGGAGTCGGTGGATGCACTCGTGAACTTCACCCGCGACAAATACGGGCGGGTCGACGTGATGTGCAACAACGCAGGAGTTTCCGCCAACCACTCTCTGGTCGAGACGAGCGACGACGAGTTCGATCGGACGGTTTCGGTCAACTTCGGCGGTGTCTTCTACGGAACGCGCGCGGCAGGCCGGTTGATGGCGAAGCAAGGACACGGGGTCATCGTGAACGTTGCGTCGAACGGTGGGATGTCGCCCACAGCGGGGATGGCGGTATATAGCGGAACGAAGGCGGCCGTCGTCTCGATGTCGAAAGCGTGTGCTCTGGAGCTTGCGCCCGCTGGTGTCCGGGTGAATACGATCTCACCCGGGGCGATGCTGACCGCGATGGTTCCCGACATTGACGGAATCACGCAGATCCTCGACAAGCTCCAGCCCATCGGATACGCGGCCCGACCCTCTGAGATCGCGGCCGGGATCCTGTTTCTCGCTTCGGACGAGGCCGGTTACGTGACCGGTCACGATCTGGTTGTCGATGGTGGGGCGACAGCAGGGCGTCCTGCAGTGGCAATATAGTCCGCACATCACCTACGAGCGTGCCGGCGTGCGCGGCAGTCCCTACTGTCCGCGCACGAGTACGGCGGTGGTGGCCTGTCACCCTGCGAACTCCGCAACCTCGGCGATCGGCATGATGGAGTGCCCCAATCTAGTTTCTTTGGTGCGTAGATAGTCGATGTTGTGGCGGTTGACATGTGGAGGTCGGGTCACACGTGCTGTTACTTCGACGCCGTACCTCGACAAGGCGCTGATCTTGTCGGGATTGTTGGTGATCAACCGCGCGCGTGTCACGCCGAGGTCCCTGAGAATGGCGGCCGCAGCAGCATAGTCCCGTGAGTCGACGGGCAGACCTAGTTCGAGGTTCGCATCGACTGTGTCGTAACCGTTCTCTTGGAGCGCGTAGGCAGCCAGTTTCGCCCCCAGCCCCACGCCGCGTCCTTCGTGGCCGCGAAGATACACGAGGACCCCAGTACCTTCAGCTGCGATCAATTCGAGGGAGTCCTGGAGTTGGGGACCGCAGTCGCACCTGAGTGATCCGAGAATATCGCCAGTCAGGCATTCGCTGTGTATGCGAACGAGCGGTGACGCTGTCGCCGAGGAGTCGGCTAGGTGCGGTGTTCCGGCGACCAACGCGAGGTGCTCCACGCCGTCGTGCGCTGCGAAAGCATGCCCGGTGAAGGCGCCGAAGGCCGTCGGGATTCGGGCTTCCGAAACGCGTGTGACAATTGACTCTCGTTTCCGTCGATGCTCGATGATGTCGCGCACGCAGATGATTCTGAGATCGTGTTGATGTGCAAACTCGAAGAGTGATGCACGACGGGACATCTCACCATCGTCGTCCACGAGTTCACAAAGGACACCCAGAGACTCGAGTCCAGCCATTCGACATAGGTCAACGGTTGCCTCCGTGTGCCCTGGACGCTCCAGTACGCCTCCCGGCCGGGCCAGGAGCGGCATCACGTGACCCGGCCGAGTGAGAGCATCAGGGAGAGTCTGAGGGCTGGCAAGCGCACGAGTAGTCACCGCGCGGTCTGCTGCAGAGATACCTGTCGTGACGCCGTCACGTGCATCGACCGACACGCCGAACGCGGTTCTGAGGACTTCGCTGTTGCCGTCGGGCGGAACCATCAGTGGCAGGCCGAGCGTCGCTGCACGTGCTTCGGTCATCGCGACACAGACAAACCCGGATGTGTGGCGGACGATGAAAGCCATCTTCTCGGTTGTGACGTGCTCAGCCGCCATCACCAGATCGCCCTCGTTCTCCCGGTTCTCGTCGTCGAGGACGACGACGATTTCACCGCGTGCAATGGCGTCTAGAGCCGCTGGCACGGTATCGAACCGTTCATGTGTCACCGCAGTGTCGTGCTGTCCGTCAACCGGTGAAATGTGTGTTGTCATGGTGCCTCCGACAATGCAGGGGTTCGTGGACTCGACGAGGAGTGCGTGGACGGGAGAGGGTGATTCGCGTTCGGCTCCGGCGGCGTGGTGCGGATTCAGTCGGCGAAGTGCAGTCGTCCGTACTTACCCCGGTGAAACAGAAGGGGTGACCGTCCGTCGGCATAGAGGTGCTGGACCCGCGACACCACGATCACGTGGTCACCCGCGACATGTTCGGCTTCGACACGAGCCTCGATCCAGGCCACAGCGTTCTCGACGACCGGTGCACCCGACGGTGAGGGCCGCCACGCCAGTCCGGCGAACTTGTCACCGCCCTTGACCGCAAGTTGGCGGCCGACGTGTTCCTGATCCTCCGCGAGGATATTGATCACGAAGGTTTCGGCGCGCTTGATGGCCGGCCATGAACTGCTCGTGTGGGCGACGCAGAAAGCCACGAGAGGCGGATCCAGGGAAACCGAGGTGAAGGAGTTTGCTGCCAATCCGGCGCCTTCTCCGGATTCCGGATCCAGAGCCGTGATCGCGATGACACCGGTAGCGAAGTGACCGAGTACCGATCGCATCGCTGCGGCATCGACCTCGGGAAGACCGGTGACGTGTTGCAGTGGTGATGTCGCGCTCATTTCAACCTCCGAGAGTTGTTCGACTTACAGATGGTGCCCGCGCTCGTCCCTGATCGAGGGCGGAGCGGAATCCTCGCGTACGTGAGGGTCGATTTCGACCTGCACGGATATCGGGGTCATTGCGCTGATGGCTTGCTCGATCCGTGCGTGCCACATCCCGTTCTTCACAAGGCTCTCGCGGTTGAAGGAGACGAAGACCGTCGCCGAGTCCAGCGTTCCCTGCCGTGCTACGCGCAGTTCCCAGTGTGCGATGCCGTCGATGCCGCGAAGTGCCTTCGTGAGGGCGGTGAAGGAGATCCATCGGCCGCGGATGAGGAGAAGGTCACCGTAGGTATGTGTGGGCATGGTGAGGGATTCACCGTCCCTGCTGCTCAGATACCCGGTGCGCACGCCGATGTGCGCGAGGCTCGAGTGCCACGGGTACCTCACTACAATTTCTGCGAGTTCACCGTTTGCCGACGTTTCCGCGGGTGTGGCGAGTTCGAGTAAGCCTTCGTGTGTCGGGGTGAGCGCAGTGGCGTTCTGGGTTTTGTGCGCGATCGGAATCCCGCTGAGAGGGTCGGTGAACAACTCGACGGTGTGGGCACCGAATTCACGCCCCAAGTGTTCGATCTTCTTCGGGTCAGCGATCTCACCGGTCAGTACGATCAGTCGGAGTTCCAGGTCCAACGGCTCGACCAGGAATTCGAGGTGAAGCCGTGCGAGGAAATCCGAGACTCCGGTGGCCGTTCCCACCAGAACGTTCGCGCGCATGTTCTCGACTGTGCGCAGCAGCCGCATTCGGCCGCGAGGTCCGGTGCTCGCCGCTGCCGCCGCCACTTCCGCGGCCGCCTCTGCGACCAGGGTTCCCCCGAGCTCACCGTCATTGTTGAGTGAGACGACAACGCGATCGGTGGCTTTGACGCCCGCGTCGGTGAGTGTTTTTGCGGTCAACGCGACCGCGGCCGCACGATCCTCGGCTGAGAGTGGGAACGCCGCAGTAGCAGTTGAATCGACGTGCAAGAGTCCCTTGGCCTTAGCCGCCGTGATTCCTGCTGTGGAGAGGTTTCCTCTGCTGATCGGCTCGGGAAGCGTCTCGACGGTTTGGGTGTCTGTCATCGGATCTCCACAACATCGGAAGCGAACAGCTTGATCGAGCTCAGGACATGCTCGTTGTCGAGGCCGCCGACCTGGAACTGCCCGATCAAGTCGGTGACGCCGGCTTCCTCGAGCCGCTGCACAGCCTTTCGGGACCCCTCGACATCGTCGATCACAATCATCAGGTTGTCGCGAAGCGTCTCGATGGCCTCGTCCTGAGATTGACCGGCGGCGAGAGCCCCGAGGACACGGTGGCTCGCGTGCCGGGCGTCGTAATAGTCGGGTGGCGCAACCAGGTTGACCTGGCGACGGATGTACCACATCACCGCGTCGGCGGCATTGGCATGCGCCTCATCGGTCGTGGGCGCGACGTGCCACGGAATCATCAGTGCGATCTTGCGCGTCTCCGGGTCGAAACCGTGCCGGGCCAACTCGGCCTTGTACTTCGCGATGTCCTCGGCGACGTCGTCGATGCCCTTGAGCATGGTCATGCCGAGGAGGTTGTAGCCTCGCCGTGCAGCCTGCAGGTAGCCGTCGAGGCTCGTCGATGCCACCCACACAGGCGGGTGCGGTTCCTGCAAGGGGCGCGGGTATACCCCAACGTCGGGGACGCTCCAGTACTCGTGTTCCGCGCTGTAAGGTTCGCCGTCGGCCTCCCAGATCCCGAGCACGGTGTCGAGGTTTTCCTCCCACAGTGTGCGGGACTGCTCGAAGGGGCGCTGAAAGGCCTGGTACTCGAGCGGGGACGCTCCACGGCCGGTGCCGAACTCGATGCGTCCTCCCGAGATGATGTCCATGGTCGCTACGCGCTCGGCGGTGCGAATCGGGTGTGAGAACGGGAGGAGAACGACGCCGAGCCCGAGCCGAATCTGTTTGGTGACCCGTGCAAGTGCGCTCAAAACGATATCAGGAGCCGAGGAGTGCGAGAACCCACGAGTGAAGTGGTGCTCGACCATCCAGGCCGTGCTGTAACCGAGCCCATCGGCGAGAGTGACCTGCTCGATGAGATTCTCGAACGCCTGCTGCTCGACCTCTTTGGTCCGCCCACGTACCTCGAGTTCATATCCGAGGCCTGCCCGCAGCTTTGCCATGCCAACTCCTGTCAGTAGTACCAAGCGATCGCTTGGGTTTGCCTCTGTTCGACCTTGACTTCGCTAGCGTAACCCAAGCGCTTGCTCAAATGCTATACGCTTACATCATGCAGATCACGGATTGGGTCGGATACGAGCTGGGAACCAGAGTGGTGCGGTACTGCGAAGAGGATGCGATCCTGTACGCCCTCGCAGTCGGTGCGCGCGCAGACGAGCTGCCCCTGGTTTTCGAGCGTGACCTCAAGGTCCTGCCGACGTTTGCCCTCACGCTGGGACTGTGGGTTGCGGATGCGGCGTCGGCGGCCGGTGCCTTCGTGCCGGCACAAGCTCTACACGGGTCTCAGTCCCTGACGATGCGCGGACCCCTCCCGCCCGCCAGCGAATTCGAGGTCACCGGCCATGTCGAAGCGGTCCGCGACACGGGACGATCCGCGATCCTGGACATAGTGTGCGAAAGTGCCTATTTCTCCGCCACCTACTCGATTATCCTGCCTGGACAGGGCGGTTTCTCGCCGTTCACTCCGCGAGTGAAGGCAAAGCCGGAGGACGGCAACCGGGCGGTGGTGCACGAATCGCGAATCATCGAGCTGTCGTCGGAGCAGGCCGTCCTCTATAGGCTTACCGGCGATCGCCATTTGATACACGTCGACCCGGCAGCGGCGCAAGCTGCCGGGTTCGATCGTCCCATTCTTCACGGTCTGTGCACGCTCGGCGTGGTGGCAAGGTCCCTCGCTGAGCCGCTGGGGGCGAAGCCGTGGGAGCTCAGGAGGATCGAGGCGCGATTTGCCGCACCCGTGTTCCCTGGCAGCACCCTTGTCGTGGCAGCGGAGCAGCCACCGGTCGGAGACTCTGGTGCCGGCCTCGAGTACTCCGCTTCTGTCGACGGCCGTTGTGTCCTTGCCGACGGGCGAGTTTCCTACTCCTGAATTTGTGGGGAAAGTCAGCCATCTCCGGTGATGTGTCGACTAGGGGCTCTCGAGAATAGTGGCACTTCCATAGCTTCCTCCGAAGCCTGTGCACAAGGCGACATGCGGTGATTCGACCTGAGACGACGCAGTTCCCCGCAGTTGTCGTACGGCTTCCAGCACATTGTTGAGGCCGTGCACGTACCCTTCCGAGAGCAATCCACCATGAGGGTTGACCGGCAGCGAACCGCTCGGAAGGGTGCTGCCCGAGCGCACAAGTTCCCCGCTCTCTCCGACGCCACAGAAGCCGAGGTCCTCGAGCTGCTGAAGGACGATGGGGGAGTAAGCGTCGTAGAGCATCGCCACATCGACATCGACGGGGCGAAGGCCGGATAGCTTCCACAACTTGCGAGCCACAAATCGTGAAAAGATGGCGGAGAGATCATCCGCCTTGTCCATGCTCGACGAACCAACGCCACCGCCACGCACCACGGTGGCGATGCGGGGACTGTTCGGTCTCACGGAGTCGGCGATATCCACCCTACTGACAATCAGTGCAGCACCAGCGTCGGTTTCCTGGCAGCAGTCTGCGCGGCGTAAAGGGGTCGACACGAGCGGACTGGCGAGGTATTCGTCCCAGGTGAGGGGGGCGCGCACCAGTGCGCGCGGGTTCGACGCGGCCAACTGCCTCGATTGGCAGACTACCGAGGCGAGGTCCTCCTCGGTGGCGCCCGAGTCGTGCATCCAGCGGGTGGCAGCCAACGCAAACAAATTGACAGGACCCGCCATCCCGAATGGGATGGTGAACTGTGTTTCGCCGCCGGCAACCCGAATCGATGCCTGGCCCATTCGCTTTCCGGATCGGCCGTTCAAAGCGCGGAATACGAGCACGTTTGTTGCTGTGCCGGAGTGAATCAACATTGCGGCATCGCCGAGGATCGACGCCGACTGTGTCCCACCACCGTAGACTTCATTCGTCCAGATCTCGGGTGGCAGGCCGAGATGTTCTGCCACCGCATTTACCGGTGCGGAGTCGGCCATGTGGTAGCACAGGACTCCATCGATATCGGAGACGTCGAGGCCTGCATCCTGAATGGCGGAGCGACTCGCTGCCAGTGCCAGCTGGAGCGGACTGACCCCGCTGCGACGGGATATGTCCGTCATGCCGATTCCGCTTACGGCCGTTGTCCCGGCGAATGTTTGCCTCGTCATCTTCTCCCCTTGTGAACCAAGCGCTTGCTTGAAAGGATAGTCGTATGTGGACCCGTATGGCACCGGAACCTAGCGAGCTCGCGCGTCCGTTCTGGGAAGGTTGCAATGAAAGGCGTCTTCGAATTCAGCGGTGCCGTACGTGCGGAACCTTCATCCATCACCCCGAGCCTGAATGCACGCGGTGCGGTGGAACGGATCTCACCTTCGACGAAGTGAGCGGAAGTGGACGCATCGAAACCTTCACGGTGGTCCATCGGAGCTTCGTCCCAGGCTACCAGGACGTGACGCCCTACGTTGTTGGCTGGATTGCCCTTCCGGAGCAAAGCAGCCTCAGGGTTTTCAGTGAAATTTTGGGTGACAGCGTCACCTCTCGCGTAGCGATCGACGCTCCGGTAGAGGTTCGGTTCGAAGAGGTCGACGGGTTCGGGGCCGTTCCCGTGTTCGAGTTGACTTAGCAGAAATGGCGGACGTCTCTCACCTCCGCAGAGACGAGGGATCCGGACTGTCGTGCGGTCTCTCGTGAAAATGCCGACTGCAGCCCGATGCTGGATTCGTCCGATATGACGGCCGTCAGCCCGCGATGAGCGGACTGTCGTGGCTTTCGCGCATAATCGCAGACCGGCGGCGGTACCCCTTACGATCATCCTCCGACATACCACCCCACGTGCCGTAATGCTCTCCGGCCTCGATGGCGTGTGTCCTGCATCGAACTTGGACTGGGCATCGTGCGCAGACCTGTTTCGCTGCCTTCGCCCGGGCTGAACGCTCGTGGCCCCGTTCGTTATCCGGGTGGAAGAAGAGCGCGGCATTCGCTCCGCGGCACTGGGCTTGTAGTTGCCACTCCCAAGCTTCGGCAGTCGGGGCGGGAAGCTTCATCGGAATTGGTGCGGGCATGATCGTCCTGTTCATCTCTCGTGCTCAGCTCACGGGGCACGACTTGCGAAGCGACAGTAAAGCAAGCGATTGCTTGGTATCCTACAACGACAACGATGACTTTGTCCGCAACGACGAAAAGCCCGCACAGGATCTGTGCGGGCCTCGTTTGTGTCGTGGATCAGAAGTTGATCATGTGCCCGGCGAGGCCGTGGATGGCCTCCTGCAGGGCTTCGCTGAGGGTGGGGTGGGTGTGCACGTTGCGGGCCAGCTCGTTGACGGTGAGGTCCCACTTCTGCGCGAGGGTCAGCTCGGGCAGCAACTCGGAGACGTCGGGGCCGATGAGGTGGCCGCCGAGCAGCTCGCCGTACTTGGTGTCGGAGATCAGCTTGACGAAGCCGGTGGAGTCACCGAGGCCGTGCGCCTTACCGTTGGCGGCGAACGGGAAGTTCGCCACCTTGATGTCGTAGCCCTCGTCCTTCGCCTGCTGCTCGGTGAGACCGAAGCTGGCCACCTGCGGCTGGCAGAACGTGGCGCGCGGCATCATCCGGTAGTCCTCGATCGGCAGCGTCTCGGCGCCGGCGATCGTTTCGGCCGCCACCACACCCTGCGCCTCGGCCACGTGGGCGAGCTGCAGCTTCATCGTCACGTCACCGATCGCGTAGATGTGCGGCACCGACGTCGCCATCGTGTCGGTGATCCCGATGGCACCGCGATCGGTGAGCTGGACACCGGTCTTCTCGAGGCCGAAGCCCTCCACGCGGGGAGCGAAGCCGACCGACTGCATCACCTTGTCGACCACGACGGTCTCGATCTCGCCGCTCTTGTTGTCCTTGATCGAGACGGTGACCTTGCTGCCGTCGTCGTCGATGCTCTGCACCGCGGCGCCGGTTCTGACCTTGACGCCGAGCTTTTTGTACTGCTTCTCGATTTCCTTGGAGATGTCCGCGTCTTCGTTGGGCAGCGCCCGGTCGAGGAACTCGACGATGGTCACGTCCACGCCGTAGTTCTTCAGGACGTACCCGAATTCCATGCCGATCGCCCCGGCCCCGACGATGAGGATCGACCCGGGCAGATCCCGGGTCATGATCTGCTCTTCGTAGGTGACGACGTTCTCGCTCAGCGAGGTACCCGGCAGCAACTTGGTGGTCGAACCGGTCGCGATGATGGCGTTGTCGAACGTCACCGTCTCGGTGCCACCCTTGGTCAGTGCGACCTCGATGGTGTTGGCGTCGGTGAAGGTGCCCTTGCCGTCGTACTCGGGAATCTTGTTCTTCTTCATCAAGAAGTGGATGCCCTTGACGCGCCCCTCCGCGACCTTGCGGCTGCGGTCGTAGGCGGCGCCGAAGTCGAAGGACGCTTCACCGGTGATGCCGAACAGCTTGGCCTCTTTCGTGAAGAGATGCGCAAGCTCGGCGTTACGGAGAAGAGCCTTCGAGGGGATGCAGCCCACGTTCAGGCACACACCACCCCAATACTTCTGCTCGATGATGGCGGTACTCAATCCCAGCTGTGCCGCGCGGATAGCAGCGACGTACCCACCGGGACCGGCTCCGAGGACAACGACGTCATAGTGTGAGGTCACGGGTGATCTGATCCTGCAACTCTTGTTCGGATTTCGTGGATGAAGCAATGAGGATACGGCGACGCCGGTCGTGCGGAAGCTCGCAGGAGTTCCGCACGACCGTGGGTCGACCGCCTCAGGTCAGCGCTTCCGTGGATTGCGGTTTGCGACCGTGAGGCATGAGTAGCGTTGCGACGAGGCCGATTACCGCGAGTGCGGCCGCAAGGATGTACACCGTTGTGAAGCCGCTACCACCGTAGATTGGCGATCCGTCGATCACTGTAGCGACATTGAGGGCCAATATCGCGAATCCGATCTGCACTGCAACAGCGCTTCCCAACGATCCGACTACGTTGACGGTGCTGGCGGTAACTGCCTGAAGTCGCACCGGTGTCGCGGCGATGACGAGGTTGGGGATTGCCGCGCTGATCAGACCTCCGCCGAATGCGTAGATGAGGTAGCCGACAAGGATGGGGACGAACTCCTTGTGCGAAAACGCGAGGACCAGGGAACCAGCAGCCATCAGGGCGAATCCGATCCAGTTCGGCAGGCGCGCGCCACGACGTTCGGCGAGATACCCGACGAGGAGACCCATCAACACAGAGGCGACACCTGCAGGGGTGGTGATCCGAGCCATGAAACCGGCGGTCTCGCCGAGTCCGTATGTCAGCCCGAGTGCGATGGGGGTTTGCACGATGAACGACAGCAGGACGAACTGCAAGGCAATGACGGCTTGGCCGGTGAACTGGGTGATCAAGGTGGTGACGATGGGGCGGCCGCGCAGGACCGACAGGTCGATCAGCGGGTGGTCGGACCGCTTGGCTTGCTGAATCCACACGATGAACACCGCTATTGCAAGTGCGCCACACGACAGGGTTTTCCACGACGTCCAACCCCATGTGCCGCCCTCGCCGATTCCGAACAGAACGACAGCGATGGTTGCGCCGAGCAGTAAGCCGCCGGTCCAGTCGATTCGGGTGGGGACACGGATCGGGGACTCGGGGACGACGAGGAGGACCAGGGCGCCGATGATCAGGGGGAAGATTGCGAGCGCGAAGAAGACGCCCTGGTAGCCGAAGTTGTCGATGAGCAGTCCGGCGAAGATCGGTCCGGTGATTGTGGTGACGCCGATGCCGGCTGTTGCCAGACTGACGGCAACGGCGAGCATTCGCTTCGGGAAGATGTCACGCATCAGCGAGTAGACGATGGGGACGATGGCAAGGCCGAAGCCTTCGACAGCGCGCCCGATCAACACGATGGGGAATGTCGGGGCAAGAGCGACGATCAGTGACCCGACTGCCATACATCCGGTCGTGATGAGCAGCCACTTCTTCTTGCCGTCGCGGTCGGCAAGCTTACCTACGAGCGGGGCGCTGATCGCACCGGTCAGTGTGAATAGTGTTGATACCCAGGCTATATCGGGTGTCTGGAACGTTGCTGCCATGTTCGGCAGGGCTGGCGTGACCAGATTGAATGCGTAGGCAACTTCTTCCGAGAGAAGTACCAGGATGACGAGCACGCCGATCCATCCAGCAGTCGATCTGTGTCCGACGCCTTCAGGTGGCAACATCGTGTCATTATCGAGCGTCTCCTGCGACGCACCGTCCGTGGGTGTAGCGGTCATTTGCTTCCTGCATTTCTCTGACGGGAAAGGTGGGACGCTGATGCGCGGGGGAGTGCGCAGCGGTCGAGGGATCAGCGTCGCTCGAGCTTGTGATGTGAGGCACAGTAAAATGGAGCGACCGATTCTGTCAAGTGATCCACTAAACAGACCGTGCGGGACCCTCTGTCGTCTCGCAGTGGTGCGCAGCTAAGGGGCATGCAGGAGCAGGCGGCGCTTCCCGCGCTCTCGACCAGCCGCCAGTGCGGTACGAAAAGCCGGCAGGCGAACGGCTCAGGCCCTACCGTCGCTCATCAGGGCCTCCAGCCCGCCGGCCACGAAGTCGACAAGCACGTCGAACTTCTCATCCGACAGGGCGCGTGATTGGGCACCGCTGGCGTCGGACCATCGGGCGGCCATCACGATAAGGGTGTTGACCGTCAGGGACCAGTTGAGTTCGAGGCTGTTGTCGTCTGCGTGCGGGTATGCGCGTTCGAGCAACTTGCGAAGCAACTTCGCGGTGTCGTCCTCGACCGGAAACAGGCGCGGGTCGTTCGCCAAGCTCAGTTGGCCGCAGATGGTCAGCCACCGCACTCCCTTGTCGGGATCTTCTCCGAGGTACTTCCGATATGGGACTGCGAGGAGATTGACGATCTGCTTGGCATTTGGTGTTGCCCCCGAGTCGACCATGGCCGTCGTGAGCGCGTGAATGTGAGCGAGCACGTCGGCGCCGGCGTCGATCAGGACAGCATCGAGGATCGCATCCTTGGATCCGAAGTGATAGTGAGCCGACGCCGCTCCGAGCCCCGCTTCGGCGTTGATGGCCCGAATGGACACTTTCTCGACGCCCTCTGAGGCAAACAGTTTGGTCGCCGCGTCGATGAGTGCACGCCGGGTTGCTGCCCCATCGCGAGGGCTGGTTCGAGGCACGGTTTCGCCTTTCGTTGGGTGAGCGAGGTGATCATATCGCGTGATCCACATGACGGTATTGCCGCAGTTCGCGCGCATTTTTTGGTATGCGCGAGTGGCGGCCGCGGTGATCACAAGAAATTCCACACTTGATTGAATCACTCGATCCACTTACTCTGTTCTGTGACTGCAGACACAGGCGTCCTTGGGCGTGATGTGTCGAGACAACACGAGGTGCCAGCAATCCGGTATCTCTCACGAACTACGCAAAGGAGGCCACGATGGCGTCGCCGCACAGCCAGCACCGGCCGGAAGCTTCGGTATCACCGTCGGTGAGCACGGAATTGCTGCTGGAAATGTTCACCGTCATCGCCCGAGCCCGCGCCGTCGAGGACGCGGTATCCGTGCACATTCGGGACCACGGCTTCGCGGGATTCTGGCATCCAGGCAAGGGCCAGGAAGGAGCCGTGGCGGGCGCTGTCGCGGCGATGGCACCCGACGACTACCTCTTCTACCAAGGCCGAGGAGCGACGTGGCCGCTCGCAAAGGGAATGGGTCTCGCACCGATCATCGGCGATCTCCTCGGCAAGACGACCGGCTCGACCGGCGGTAAAGGCGCCGGCGTGCCCCACTGGGCCGATCCGGCCCTCGGAATCATGGGCGAAGGCGCAACACTGGGATCGGTTTATCCGGTAGCGGCCGGCGCGGCCCTCTCGGCGCAGATGCGCGGAACCGATCAGATCGCCCTCGCGGACTTCGGTGACGGGACAGCCGCGCGCGGCACCTTCCACGAGAGCCTGCTCGAAGCCGCGCGATGGCGCCTGCCCTTGGTCTACTTCTGCGAGAACAACGGGATCTCCGTGTCGACCACTTTCGAGTCCGTGAGCCCGACCAAGACGATCGCCGAGCGCGCATCCGCATACGGCATCCCGGGAGTCCGCGTAGACGGCCATGATGCCGTCGAGGTCTATCTTGCCGTCAAGGACGCGATCGACAGGGCTCGGGCCGGCAACGGGCCCTCCCTGATCGAAGCTGTAGTCACCCGCGTCGGGGGCCATTGGGAAGGAGACGCCCAGAAGTATCGGCCTGCCGACTTCCTCACCACCTACACGGATCCGCTCGAAGTCATGCGTAAACGTATCGACTCGGCCACGGCCGATCGAATCATCGCAGACGCGAAGTCCGAGGTGGCGCAAGCGCTACTCGAAGCCGAAGCCGCTCCGCTGCCTGATCCCTCCGTCATTCTCAAGGACGTGTTCGCATGACCACCACTACACCCGCACCCGCCAACGCTCCCGGATCTACGACCGTTCTCAGCTACGAGGCCGCACAGGGCGCCGCAATCGCTGAAGAGATGCGGCGTGACGACTCGGTTTTCCTCATGGGGCAGGACATTGCTTCCGGAGGCTTTTTCGGGGGCACCCGTGGCCTCGTCGAAGAGTTCGGGCTGGGCCGGATCCGGAACACCGGAATCACCGAAGCGTTCATGGTCGGCGCGGCCGCCGGAGCAGCGATGACCGGCATGCGGCCGATCGTCCAGCTTGGATTCGCAGATTTCAGCTTGATCGCCGGCGACGAAATTTTCCAGAAGCTCGGAAAGTGGCGGCACATGCACGGTGGTCAGTTCGAGCTGCCCGCCGTCATCATCATGCCGATCGGGCCGAGCGGCGGTGCGGGCCCTGAACATTCGGGATCCATGGAAATGCTGCCGATGCACTTTCCGGGCCTGAAGGCAGTGGTACCGTCCAACCCCGCAAACGCGAAGGCGCTCCTCAAGGCGGCGATCCGCGACCCCAACCCGGTGCTCTACTACCCGAGCAAGCAGCTCAACTTCAAGCGCGGTGAGGTGTTCACCGATCCGGAGTACGTGTTGCCCCTGGGCAAGGCCACCATCGCCCGCGAGGGATCCACGGTCAGCGTCATCAGCTACGGCTGCATGGTGCCTCGGGCACTGGAAGCTGCGACGGTACTGGCATCGGAAGGAATTGAGCTCGAGGTCGTCGACCTCCAGACGTTGGTGCCTCTCGACCGCGAGACGATCATCAACTCTGTTGTCAAGACAGGTCGGGCGATGATCGTGCACGAAGCCCCCCGAACGGCTGGTCCGGGTGCCGAGATCGCGGCGCTGATCCAGGAGCGGTGCTTCTACTGGCTTGAAGCACCGATTGCGCGGCTCGGTTCAGTCGACGCACCGATTCCCGCGAGCCGATTCCTCGAGGATCACTGCTTCCCGAGTGTCTCCGACATCGTCGAGACGGCCCGACACTTAGTCCGCGACTGACCTTTCGAAAACGAGGACGTTCTCACTATGCTCGAACTTACCGATATCCACATGCCCCACATGGGTTCCGTGGAATTCGCCCTACTGACCGAATGGCTGATCAAGCCGGGCGAGGAAGTCAACGAAGGCGATGCCTTGTGTGAGGTATCGACCGACAAGGTCGACACCGAAGTGGAGTCACCCCAATCGGGTATCTTGATCAGCTACGTCGCAGCGGTTGAGCAAGAAGTTCCGGTGGGCGACGTCATCGCACGGTTCGCCCCGGTCGGCAGTGACCCGGACCAGGTTGCCCGTGCGATCGCGGCCGCGAGCGGCGAACAAGGCGGCGATATCGCAGTTGCGCCGTCGCCGGCCGCTTCACCTTCGCCGGCGACAGCGACGGCCCCCGTGACCGGCTCACAGGGCACCCCGGCGGTGGTATTCGAAGAATCGAAGCCCCCGACCGACTCCCTCGTTCTCGCAGCATCATGGTTCTCACCGGTCAACCGGCCACCTGCAGGGGCACGCCGAGGCGGTCTGGCAGCAACTCAGGATGACCGGTCCGCAGGTGAACTCGCAAGCAAGAGTGGGTTTCTCCAGTCGCAAAAATCAGTACTTACAGTGCCTGCCGGATATGAGGACGTCGCGTACTCGGCAACGGAGCACACCAGACTGCGGCGCGCGATCGCCAAGAATCTCACGGAATCGTGGAACACCGCACCCCAGCTCACCGCTCAGGTCGATGTCGACTTCTCCGCGGTCTCTGTTGCCCGCGCCAAGCTGAATCGTGATCGAGCCTCGCGCGGCGAAGCCAAGCTCAGCTACCTTCCCTTCATTGCCATTGCGCTCTGCCGGGCAATTGCTGAGCACCCTGTCGTCAACGCCACCTTCACCGATACCCATCTTCTGCAATGGCAGACAGTCAACCTGGGCATCGCCGTAGACACGCCGGACGGCCTTCTGGTGCCGGTTATTCGTGACGCACAGTCCCTGTCACTTGCTGAGCTGGCCGATGCCATTGCCAGGACGAGCGCCGCTCTCGCCAACGGCGCAGGACGACCGGAAGATCTCGCCGGCGGAACGATTACCATCAGCAATTCCGGCAGCGTCGGCGGGGTCGTGTCGACCCCCATTCTCACGAAGCCTCAGGTTGCCTCGCTCGGTGTGCCGGCAATCGTCCGCACACCCGTCGTACGCAGAAGCGCGGACGGTACCTCCGAGCTATTGACCATTCGCCCGATCGCTCGCCTCGGGCTGACCTTCGACCACCGTGCCTTTGACGGTGCCGAGGCATTGCGTGCCCTGATCAGTGTCCAGAAGACGCTCGAGAACTGGCCTTCGGAGGGCTGATGGTAAACAGTGACGTGGTAGGAGTGGGCCGATGAGGGCTGTCGTTCTTCGGCAGGGGACCATCATCGCGACTGACGTTGCAGAACCGGTAGCAGGCCCCGGCCAGCTTCTCGTCGAGCCCCTCGCCGCAGGTGTGTGTGGCAGCGATTTGTCGGCATGGCAGCACACCGACGACTTTCTCGCAGCACATCTCGAGGCCGACGTTCTCGGAGAAGTGTTCGATCCGCGCCGCGACGTCGTACTGGGCCACGAATTCACAGCCCGGATACTCGAGCTCGGCCCCGACGTCACTGGCTACGAAGTCGGCGACCTCATCGTCGCTCTCCCGTGGATTGTGACGGCCGATGGCACGACCCACACGGTGGGCTACTGCGATACCTCTCCGGGAGCTCTCGCCGAAAGAACAGTGGTTCAAGCGGGCGGGCATCTGAAGATCCCGGAGGGCATCGATCCCGTCACGGCGGCTGTGACCGAGCCGCTCGCCACAGGCGTCAACGCGGTGCTGCGCTCGGGAATTCGGCCAGGGGCGGCTGCAGTGGTGACTGGCTGCGGTCCGGTTGGGCTCGGATCGGTCATCGAACTCGCGGTGCGTGGAATACACCCGATCGTTGCATCGGATCCGTCTGCTCGGCGCCGAGAGCTTGCGCTCGCCTATGGCGCCGATGTGGCAGTCGACCCATTGCAGATGGACCCGATGGAGGCGCTGAGAAACGAAATCGCCCCCACGACCGAGACGTTCGTTTTCGAAGCCTCCGGCGCCAAGGAGATTCTCCGACAGCTGATGACCTCCGCACCGAAGTACACGCGGATCATGATCGTCGGCTCGGCGATGCGCCCGGAGACAATCCGCCCAGTCACCGGAATTCTGAAGAATGTCTCGCTCGAGTTCGTCGGTGGGCCCGGACGAGGCGAACAAACCTACGAAGCCTTCGAGCGGACGTTCGACCACGTCGTCACCGGACGGTTCGACCCGTCTCTCATGGTGACCGGGTACGCCAGCCTCGACGCGGTTCACGACGTGTTCGCGGCGCTGAGGCCCGCCGCGGGCACGATCGACCACGTGAAGATCCTCGTTCGGAACGAGCTTCCCGCCGGCACGGGCATCGTTCCCAACCCCTGAACACTTCTACTTGTCACGATATTGAGGAACCTATGAACCAGGTCGATGAGATCGCGCGATCCGCGCCCTTCAATCTCGCCCACGTGCGGAGCAAGCTCGAGGAACTTTTCGAACTGGATTCCTCCGACGAACTCGCCGTACGCCTCCTCGCCGGTGGGCGATCGAACTTGACCTTCGAGCTCGCCAGCCCGAACCGGAAGTGGATCCTGCGCCGGCCACCGATCGGGCACCGCCTCGAAACCGCCCACGATATGCAGCGTGAGGTCGCCGTGCAGCGGGCTTTGGCCAACAGCCCTGTCCCGGTTCCTCGCATCGTGTACGCCGACGATGCCGCACCGGATGCGGGGGGAAGCTTCTACATCATGGACAAGATCGAGGGCGAGGTCCTTCGAACGGACAGCGACTTCAGTGAGGTCGAGCCGGCCCACCGCGCGGCACTGTCCTACCAGTACATCGACTGCCTCGCGGCGCTGCACACTCGCGACTACGACTCGCTCGGCCTGACCACGTTCGGTCGGCCGGCGGGCTTTCTCGAGCGGCAGGTGCGACGCTGGCGGAAGCAACTCGCCGCGTCGAAATTCCGAGAGCTGCCGGTGCTCGAAGAGCTGGGAAGGCGGCTCGGCGAGCGGCTGCCGCAGCAGTCCGAGGCGTCGATCGTCCACGGTGACTTCCGTTTCGACAACATGATTGCGCGGATCGGTGAGCAGCCGACGATCGCCGCCGTGCTCGACTGGGAGATGTCCACTCTCGGTGACCCCCTCACCGATCTCGGCCTGGTGCACCTGTTCTGGTCGGGATGGGAGGGCATCACCAACCCCATTGCCGGCACCCCGTCGACACACACCGGATACCCCTCCTTCGACGACCTCGTCGAGCGCTACGCACGGACTACCGGATTCGATGTCAGCGAGTTGAGCTGGTACTCGAGCTTCGCTTTCTACAAGATGGCCGTCATCTTGGAGGGCATCCACCTTCGCTTCGTCAACGGCGAGACGGTGGGGGATGGGTTCGACGACATCGGTTCGATGGTTCAGCCGCTCGCGGAGCGGGGCTTCGCGGCCCTTCCCTGACCTACCCGCCCCCCCGACCGTGAATACAAGGACCAAGGACTGACATGGAGTTCACCTTCGACTCGACCACTCAGCAGATGTGCGATCGGGTCTCGGCATTCATGGAAGAGTTCGTCTTCCCCGCCGAAAAGCACTTCCACGACGATCCCGCCGCCGGGGACTTGCAGTGGGAACGACCGGCGATCATGGCGGACCTGAAGAAGGAAGCCAAAGCGCGGGGCCTGTGGAACTTGTTCCTCCCACATGATCCGCGGGGCGCCGGACTGTCGAACCTCCAGTACGCCCCGATCGCCGAACTGACGGGGTGGAGTCCGGAGGTGGCTCCGGAAGCATTCAACTGCAATCCCCCCGACACCGGAAACATGGAACTGCTCAGCCTGTTCGGCACCGACGAGCAGCAGCAACGGTGGCTCGAGCCCCTACTCGACGGCACCATCCGATCTGCCTATTGCATGACCGAGCCCGACGTCTCATCATCGGATCCGTCGAATCTGACCACGACCATCACTGACGAGGGCGATCACTGGAAGATCGACGGCCGAAAGTGGTGGTCGACCGGAGCCATGAGCAGTGACTGTCAGCTTCTGGTCGTGATGGGCGTGTCCGACCCGGACGCGGATCCTCGCTCGCAACACAGTCTGGTACTCGTGCCCCGAGACACGCCGGGCGTGACCTTCGTTCGGGGACTGTCGATGTTCGGCTTCACGCACGGGGCCCACGGTGGGCATGCGGAAGTCCAGTTCGAGGACGTTCGTGTTCCCAAGAAGAACCTGCTCGGTGAACGAGGGCGCGGACAGGCACTCGCGCAGGCCCGCCTCGGTCCCGGCCGGATTCACCACTGCATGCGCATGATCGGAATGGCCGAGCGGGCCATCGAGTTGATGTGCCGCAGAGCGAACGAGCGGACCGCGTTCGGCAAACGACTCGCTGACCAGGGAATCATTCAGCATTGGATCGCGGAGTCACGCGTCAAGATCGATCAGCTTCGGCTGTTCGTTCTCCGAACTGCGTGGCTGATCGACACCGTGGGTGCACGGGAGGCGCGAACCGAGATCTCCGCGATCAAAGTCGCGGCCCCCGACGCGGTCGGCTGGGTCCTCGACAAGGCGATCCAAGTCCACGGTGCCGGTGGGATGACACAGGATCACCCGTTGGCGATGCTCTGGGCCCAGGCCCGCACCATGCGCTTCATCGATGGTGCCGACGAGGTTCACCGCATGGTGCTGGCCACCCGCGAACTTCGCAAGCACGCCATCCAGTCCGAACAACCAGCCTGATACCGAGGAGATCCGTAGTGTCCGCAAGTGTCATCGTCGCCGGTGCTCGCACCCCGATCGGGAAACTTGGTGGAGCGCTGAGCCCACTCACGGCAGTGGAACTCGGTTCACGTGCCATCGCCGCTGCTGTCCAGCGCGCCGGGGTCGCCGCCAACAACGTCGACAGCGTCATCATGGGCACCGTGGTGCAAGCTGGGGTGGGCCCGAACCCCGCGAGGCAATCCGCAGTGGCCGCGGGGCTACCGATGACCGTGCCCGCGACCACCGTGAACAACCTGTGCCTTTCCGGGTTGCAGGCCATCATTTCTGCCGACCACCTGATCCGTTCGGGAGACGCTGATGTCGTCGTTGCCGGCGGTATGGAATCGATGTCCAACGCCCCGTACCTCGCGCGGGGCGCGCGCCAAGGCTACCGCTATGGCCCGCACTCTCTCGAAGATGCCTTGGATCGCGACGCGTTGACCTGTGCGTTCGATCAAACGTCCATGGGCGCGGCGACAGAGCGGTACCAAGCAGCGGAATCGTTCACCCGAGTCGAGCTCGATGCCTTTGCTGCACAATCACACCGCGTGCCGCAGCGGCGACGGCGAACTCCACCTTCGCAGCTGAGATCGTCCCCGTCGAAATTTCATCACGGCGGGGAAACACTACGATTACAGCCGACGAAGGGATTCGGCCGGACACCACGCTGGAGTCACTCGCACGCCTGAGTCCGGCCTTCGCCTCGGACGGCACCACAACGGCAGGATCCTCATCTCAATTATCTGATGGCGCTTGCGCATTGGTCATCATGCGAAAAGAGGTAGCTCAGGCGCGAAACATCGAGTGGCTGGCCGAGATCAGGTCACACGCGCTGGTCGCGGGCCCGGACACCTCGCTGCTACACCAGCCTTCGAACGCCATCGCCGAAGCGATCCGACGAAGCAAGACAATCGCCCTGACAGACATCGACCTCATTGAAGTCAACGAGGCATTCGCAAGCGTCGCGATCGCATCCATGCGCGACCTCGGAATCACCGATGAGGTTGTCAACGTCAATGGTGGTGCGATCGCACTCGGTCATCCAGTCGGCATGTCCGGCGCCAGAGTGACCCTCACTCTCATGCATGCACTTCGGCGCCGAGGAGGCGGTCTAGGAGCTGCCGCGCTGTGCGGAGGCGGTGGGCAGGGAATCGCCATAATCCTCGAGTCACCACGCAGCGCAGCACCGAATTAGCACCGGCTGAACGTAAAGAACGCACCCTCCCCATTTTCCGAGCAGGAGAAGCACTGTGAAGATCGTAGATTCCGCCGCACTGGTCACGGGAGCAGCGTCGGGCCTCGGTGCCGCCACCGCCAAGCGCCTCGTCGACGCCGGAGCCACCGTCTTCGGCCTCGACCTGCAGCAGTCCATCGAGCGCGCCGGCGACACCGTCCCGGACGGCGTGACCCTCCTCGCCACCGACGTCACCAGCGGCGACGAGGTCCAGGCCGCGATCGAGAAGATCGTCGAATCGGGACTGCCGCTGCGCATCGTCGTCAACTGTGCCGGTGTCGGCTGGGCCGGGCGCATCCTGTCGAAGAAGGGCCCCCACGACCTCGAACTGTTCCGCACCGTCATCACCGTCAACCTGCTCGGCACGTTCAACGTCATGCGACTGGCCGCCGACGCCATCTCCAAGACCGACACCGTCGACGAGTCCGGGCAGCGCGGCGTCATCATCAACACCGCGTCCGTCGCCGCGTTCGAGGGCCAGATCGGCCAGATCGCCTACTCCGCGTCCAAGGGTGGCGTGCACGGCATGACCGTCCCCGCCGCCCGCGACCTCGCCCAGTTCGGCATCCGCGTCAACACCATCGCCCCCGGCATCATCGACACTCCGATGCTCGCCGGCGTCACCGACGAGTACCGCAAGGGACTCGAGGCCGGGGTCCCGTTCCCCTCACGCCTGGGCCAGCCCGCCGAATACGCGCAGCTCGCTCAGATGATTGTCGAACACGACTACCTCAACGGTGAGACCTTCCGCATGGACGGTGCCCTTCGCATGTCGCCGCGCTAATTCCGTCAAGACATTACTCATTATGGAAAGGCAGCATCCGTGAGAAGACCGGTCGCAAGCGCTGTGTACCCGGATGCCGACCTGCAAGAGATTCGGCGCCGTCTGATCGAGTCAGGTGATCTTGACGAATGTGCAATGCTCAGCCTGCGAAGCACGATGGATTCTCGGCTCGGTCGGGGTTACTCGGTAGATGGTGGAGGACAGCACTGGGTCCTCCACCGGGCTGACGACGATCGCGACGGCATCGAGACAGAGCTCAGAGTGCAAGTAGCGCTCGGTGACGCGGAGGTTGTACCTGTACCGGAGATCGTTCAGCGTGATACAGGAGCATCTCGTTATTACCTTGCTCGGAGAGTCGCCGGGACAGTACTTCGAACGGACATTGAGCTCGATGCGGTTCCAGTACTCCTGCGGAAAGCCCTTGGGTATCAATTCATCGACTCATTGACCTCGGTTCATGGTGTCGACCTAGACGCGACCGGCCTTGATCGACTCTGCGCTGACGAAGCGAGTCTGGAGGTTCACCTTGCGCAGGTGCACGAAAGCCTCGAGAGAGCTGGGATCACTGCGCGCCCCGATCTCCGGGAACTGTTCGACTCCCTCGCAGCGACTATCCCAAAATCTGGCCGATCCGTCCTTCGCCATGGCGACTACCAACTCCGTAATGTCTTCTGGCAGCTCGCCGACGCCGTTCGTGTTTCCGCCGTTCTAGATTGGAGACATGCGACGGTGGGCGACCCGTTCGTCGACCTCGGTGTCGCGCAGGTCTTCTGGTCAGGCCTACATGGCGTGAGCAATCGGCTCTTCGGGTGCCCCAGTGCTCACCGCGGATATCCTTCGTTCGACCAGCTTATCGAGCGATATAGCGAACGAAGCGGTCTACGGACTGGTTCCACCGAAATGTCGTGGTACTACGCTTTCGGATTCCTCGTGGTGGCCGCTCGAATCTGCGGCTCCGGCAGGCCATCACCACCCAGCGGCACAGTCGGTCACGCGGGGGTAGAAGCAGTGATCACACCATTGGTGACACGGGGAATCGCAGCAATCGAGGGAAACATTCTCTCCACTGCGAGCTGTAGGTAAAGCACGCCGGGCATGAGGAAGTGCAGGTTGACGCGATGAACGCAATGAATCAAAGGCCAAGCGCGGATGGTCGGAAACTGCTCCGCATCGAGGTACGGAATGCGGAGACCCCGATCGAACGCAAGCCGAACTGGATCAAGACGCGAGCGAAGATGGGCCCGGAATACTCCGAGCTCAAAAGCCTCGTCAAACGAGAGGGCCTGCACACCGTCTGCGAAGAAGCCGGCTGCCCCAACATCTACGAATGCTGGGAAGACCGCGAGGCCACCTTCCTCATCGGCGGGCAGCAATGCACCCGCCGCTGCGACTTCTGCCAGATCGACACCGGCAAACCCGACGACCTCGACCGCGACGAACCCCGCCGCGTCGCCGAGTCCGTGCAGGCCATGGGCCTGCGCTACTCGACCATCACCGGTGTCGCGCGCGACGACCTCCCCGACGGCGGCGCCTGGCTCTACGCCGAAACCGTGCGGCTGATCCACCAGCTCAACCCCGGCACCGGCGTCGAACTACTGATCCCGGATTTCAAAGCCAAACCCGAGCAGCTCGCCGAGGTGTTCTCCACCCGCCCCGAGGTCCTCGCCCACAACGTCGAAACCGTGCCCCGCATCTTCAAGCGCATCCGCCCGGCGTTCCGCTACCAGCGCAGCCTCGACGTGATCACCGCCGCCCGCGAGGACGGACTCATCACCAAGTCCAACCTGATCCTCGGAATGGGCGAAACCCCCGACGAGGTCACCCAGGCCCTGCACGACCTGCACGACGCCGGCTGCGACATCATCACCATCACCCAGTACCTGCGTCCCTCGCCGCGGCATCACCCCGTCGAGCGGTGGGTTAAGCCCGAGGAATTCGTGGCGCACTCCACCACCGCCGAAGAGATCGGCTTCGCCGGCGTCATGGCCGGACCACTGGTCCGCTCCTCCTACCGGGCCGGCCGACTCTACGCACAGGCGAAAGCAATTCGTTCAAGGCTCATTTCGACAGTCAGGGAGGCCTCCCGATGATGAACGATTCCATCATCGAAGACGCCCGGATCCTCGAATACGCCCGTCGGTGGCTCCCCTACGGGGGAGGAAACAGCGGGGATCTCCTGGTCGAGTTCGGGATGACGCCCGCATGCTACGTGGCTAGACTCGGCAAGATTCTCGACGGATTGGCGGCACGCCACCTGGAACCCCACGTCCGCGCCCAGCTGCGTGAATTCGTTACGAACCACGCACACCGCGCACGCTGACGAGAATACCTGCTCACGGCACCCAGGAACGCCTGCGTGGACTACGACGCAGAAGCTGAGTGAAGTGACAGGGCTGGGAGGCCGTGCGGTCCCGGCGGCAACCACACGGCCTTCCGTCTCATTCTGTTTGCACGATCCTCAACGCAACAATTCTCTCCACGCAGTGGATCGTGCTGATGCTGTGGTCAGTGCACCGTTGTCGAACCCTCGACCACCCGACCGCGTCTGACGCCGACCGATATTGCAGCGCCGAGCAGCGAGATGATCACGCCGACCCACATGGTTGTGTGCATGCCGTGCATAAACGTCGTCTCCGTCGCGTTGTGCAGGGCTGCGAGTATCTCGGGAGTGACGTGTGTGGGCAGAGGAGTGGCACCTTGCGCCACCGAACGCACGGCTTCACCCGACAGTTCTTCGGAGATTGTGGATGGAATGCCATTGTCGTCCATGGCGGGTCCGAATTTGGCCCCGACTGCGGATGCCATCACCGCGCCGAGGACTGCCGTTCCCAGGATGCCGCCGATCTGGAGCGATGTTTGGTGCACCCCGGCCGCGGGGCCTGCATCAGTGACGTCGGCGTTGCCGAGGATGGCTTGCACAGATGAGGTCATGACCAGTCCGACTCCGAGTCCGAGGACCGTGAAGGGAATGGCAAGCGCTAGGTACCCAGTGCGCGGTTCCACGCCGGTGAAGAGCGCAAATCCTAGTGCGCTGAACACCATTCCCGCGAATAGCGGAGGGCGGGCGCCGTAGTTCTTGATGACCCAACCGCAGCTGCTGGACGCGACGACATTCGCGATGCTCATCGGCAATATATGCAGGCCGGCGGCCATCGGTGAGTCTCCGTTGATCTGCTGCAGAAACAGGAGCACGAAGAATAGTGAACCCACCAGGGAGAAGAAGGAGATGACGGTCAGAAGGACACCGAGGGATATGGAGCGATCGGCGAACAACCGCATCGGTATAAGCGGATCGACAGCTCGACGTTCGGCGAAGACGAATGCGACTCCCGAGACGATGCCCACAAGCAATAGTCCGATGACCAGCCAGTTGGTCCAGCCGATTTCGGGCGCCTGGATCAGGCCGTAAGTGATCGGCAGCAGCGCTGCCGCGAGTAGCGCGGTACCCGCCAGGTCGAAGGGAGTGGAGTCGCCGCCGGTCGAGTTCCGAGCGGGAAGCACCTTCAACCCGACAGCGAGAGAGACCACCGCGATGGGAACATTGATGAGAAACGCCCACCGCCAACTTGTGTGCTCGATGAGCAAACCGCCAATGAGGGGGCCTGCAGCGGAGGAAGCGCCGATCAACGACGCAAATAACGCTAGAGCTTTCGGTAGAGATTCCGGGGGGAAAAGTGCGCGAAGGAGGGCGAGCGCGTTGGTGACGATCAAGGCGCCGAATAGTCCTTGTCCCAGCCGTGACGTGATCACCATTCCGACGCTCTGTGACAACGCAATTCCCGCGGATGTGATTCCGAATCCCACAATGCCGGTCAGGAATACGGTGCGTCGGCCGAAACGATCGCCGAGTTTTCCGGAGAGGACCAGAGTTGCTGCCATGGCCAGTAGGTAGATATTGGTGATCCACTGCAGGCCCGACAGGCTGGCGCCGAGGTCGAGTGCGAGAACGGGGTTCGCGACCGCTGTAATGGTGCCGTCGAGTGAGACGATCAGGACTCCGAGTGCGATCGCAACCATGGCGATCCATGGGTTCGATCGCGCAGACAGCTCGGAGACGGTTGGCAATGGGAGCTTACTTCCCGTGGTAGTCACGCGGGGCGTTTCCTTCTCAGGGTGGTTGGTTCAGCGCACGTGTGGGGGTTCGCTCGCAGACTGCAGTGCCGGCAGCAGGGAGGCGATGCACGTGTCGAGGGTGTTGATCAACATTGGGACGGTGCCGGACGACCGGCGCCACGTCGTGACCGCGACTCGCGAGGCGCCGGCGAAGGCCGCAACGACCAATCGCGGCCCGAGGTCACCGCTGGACCGGAACACCGGTCGTGTTTCCAAGGCTGCGACAAGGAGTTCTTCCTGGTTGTAGCCGCGCTGGAGGTTCGCCGCCATCAGTCCTGGGTGGGACTCGACGAAGGCCTGCAGTGCGAGGTAAGTCTCGGATTGGCCGGATGATTCCAGCCATGCCCAGGCTTCGGCCAACGCATGCCGAAGACTTTCCAGAGGTGCTTCGTCGTGGGGTCGGGCTTGGACGATCTGCAGGAAGCGGTTGTCCAGGTCTGCGAGAAGCGCCAGTGCCAGGCCTTCCTTTGTGTGGAAGTAGCGATAGGTGGTGCGGGGCGACACGTTTGCCGCTGCGGCGACCTGCTCGACCGTGATCGCATCGAAGCCGTCCTGCAGGAATAGTTCGACGGCGGTCTGGGCGAGGACTTCCCGCGTTCTCATCGCGTTTCGAGCACGCTGTCCGGTTGAAGGCACGAGTAAAATACTGGCAGTCACTGCCAAAAAGAGCAAATCGGCGAGGTTGACGGACGGGTCTATAGCGGTTGATGCGTTGACATTGGGAAAAGCAGCACCTACATTGACCAACCAAGCACTTGTTCAAGTAAGGAGTGAGGTGGATACTCTCGTCGCGCTGTCATTCAGCGCCGCCGCGTACGGCGCGGTCCTTGCCTTGGCCGCCTTGGGATTCCTGGTCCTGTACAAGGCGACCGGCGTAGTCAACTTCGCTCACGGGGACCTGATTACCTTGAGCGGTTACATCGCGCTCTGGTTCATTACCGACCTCGACTCGACTCCCGTCGTCGGATACGTGCTCGCGGTTGGCATCATGTTCCTTATCGGTATGGGCCTCGAGCGACTGGCGTATGCCCCTCTGCGACGCCGACCACATCTCACCGTCCTGATCGCCACTCTGGCTGCAGCCCTGGTGATCCGTGCGTTCATCTCACTATGGCAGGGCAGCACGCCGCAGCGACTGCCCTCCCCAGCGGACGGCCAGGTCGTAACGGTGTTGGGTGCACCCATTGCCGGCCAACGGATCCTCATCCTCGTCGTGGCGCTACTGTGCATCGCAGCAGTGATGTACATATTCGGCTACAGCAGTTTCGGTCGTCAGCTGAGGGCCCTGGCGAGCGACCCTGAGACCGCGGAAATGTATGGAGTCCGCACCGGCCGAATCAGCCTTGTCGCGTGGGGCTTGTCTGCGGGGCTTGCGGCGCTGGCCGGGATATTGGTAGCGCCCCTGTCGAGTCTCGACCTGAATTTCGGGTTCACGATCATGCTGGCGGCGTTCGCGGCGGCTGTTCTCGGCGGCTTCGGCAACTTGTGGGGCGTGCTCCTCGGGTCGTTGCTCATCGGGACGATCCAGTACCTCATCGGCGGCTATGTCCTTCAGGACTACGCTTCGATCCTGCCGTACGTTGCGATGCTTGCCATTCTCGGGCTGCGACCTCAGGGTCTTCTCGGTCGAACGGTGGTGCGCTTGTGACGACAGATCGATTGATGCGAGTGGCAAGCAGCGTGCGTCAGCGAGGCCAGTACACAACTCTTGCCGTGGTGATGCTGCTGATACTGGCTGTGTCACAAGCTGTCACAACGGGGAGTTCGACCAATCTTGTGAACTTGTGGCTCGTGTACTCGATTGCTGCGCTGGGCTTCTACTGGATCTTCGCGTTGGGGGGAAGGTTCGCGTTCTCCCAGACATTCATGATGGCACTGGGTGGATACACCACCGCCTTCTTCGACCGTAACGGCGTTGGGTTTCTCGGGTGCGTGCTGGGCGCGATGGTCGTGACAGCGGTGGCCGCCTTCGCGGTGGGAGTAGTTCTCTGGCGTGCCGAGCATTTCTACTTCGCGCTCGGCACACTGGCCGTCACTGAAATCGGGGTAGTGCTGTTCGGCAAGACATCGTCGTTCACCGGTACGAATGGGAACATCACGGGAATCGGCTATCCGGTCGTCTTCGGGCAGGAACTGAGAACCGACGGCCAGGTGTTCTGGCTGCTTGCGTCAGTGTTGGCGCTGCTGCTTCTCCTCGCTGTGTGGGTCAAACGATCCCCGCTTACCCGTGATCTCACAGCAGTTCGTGATATGCCCACAGTATCGAAAACCCTTGGTGTGCCCGTTGATGCGCTGCGCATGACGACCTTCGTTGCTGGTTCTGCCGTGGGTGGACTCGCAGGAGCATTGATCACGCACTGGCAAGGATTCATCGGAGTCGATTCGTTCGGTCTGAACCTCGGAATCGGGTTGTTCCTCATGGTCATCCTCGGGGGACTGGTGTCGCATTGGGGGGTCCTCATCGGTGCGGCCTTTTACGTGGCCGTCCCGGAGTTGCTCGCCGGACTCGAGCAGTACATGTCCATCCTCTACGGAGTCCTGCTTCTGGTCGTCATCCTAGTCTTCCCGAGCGGGCTCATCGGAATCGTCGACTCCCTCAAATCTCACCGTGTGCGAATCATCAGCAGATCGGTCGAATCATGACTGCGAAAACCACGGAGCTGAGTGCGCGTAATCTGTCCGTCCGCTTCGGTGGCGTGGTCGCCGTCGACGATGTGTCGTTCGAGGTTGCCCAGAACGAGATCGTAGGCCTGGTTGGGCCAAACGGAAGTGGCAAGACCACCCTGTTGAATGCTCTCAGCGGGGTGGTCCGAGCTGGCGGTCGCCTGAGTGTCGCAGGTAACGAGATCACCCTTGGGCACCCGGTACAAGCCCGTCGCGCGAAGTTGATACGGGTGTTCCAATCTCCGCAACTGTGCCCGGAACTGAGCTGCCTGGATAACGTGATGCTCGGAGCCGACGACACCAACGGTCGGTCCCTCTTTGCCGCATGGTTCCACCGGTCACGGATGTGGCGCGCCGAAACAAGCCGCATGAACGATGCCCTTCACCACCTTGACCGTGTCGGGCTGGCTGGATCGGAGGATCGATCCGCGCGCGAGCTCACCTACGGTGAGCAGCGACTACTGGAATTGGCACGCGCACTTGCTGCCGGTCCCCGTGTGCTCATGCTCGACGAACCGAGCGCCGGGCTCAACGACGCAGAGACTCTGACTCTGCGCGATCTTCTGATGCAGATCAGGCAGGAGGGTACGACCATCATCGTCGTCGACCACAAGATCGACTTCATCGATGCCCTCTGTGACCGAGTGCTGGTACTCGAGATCGGCCGGCTTATCGCACAGGGCAGTCCAGCTGAAGTATGGGCCGACAGCCGGGTCATCGACGCGTATCTTGGAGCGGCGCCAGATGCTTGAAATCTCGAACCTCAATGTTCACTACACGGCCACCCACGCGATCCGCGGTGTCGACCTGAGCATCGCGGAGAACGAAGTGGTTTGCCTGCTCGGACCGAACGGTGCAGGAAAATCCTCGTTGCTGCGCAGCATCTCGCAACTGGTTCCGTACGAGGGAACCATCGAGTTCGATGGTGAGACAATCGATAATCGGCCGCCGGCGTTCCTCAGCCGCGTCGGACTGATCCACGTACCGGAAGGGCGACACGTCTTCCCCACCCTTTCGGTGCACGAGAACCTGCAGATCGGTGCCCATGCACGGGGGAGTAGACCGGCGCTGTACAGCTACGACGACGTCTATGACCTCTTTCCCGCGTTGACCCGCATGCGGAAGCGGCAAGGTTTTGCACTGTCGGGGGGCGAACAACAGATGGTCGCATTGGGACGCGCCCTCGTTGCGGCTCCTCGCCTGCTTCTTCTCGACGAACCATCCTTGGGCCTGGCGCCGTCGGTTGTAGCGACCGTCTACCGGGCATTGCGGGAAATTGCCGGTCGGACCACGATTCTGGTTGTCGAGCAGAACACCTCCGATGCCTTGGCATTGGCGCGGCGAGGGTACGTCCTAGCCGAAGGTCGCGTCGTGATGAACGGTGAGTCCAGCGCGCTGACTGATCGAAAAACTGTTCTCGCCAGCTACCTAGGACAAACAGACATAGACGTCGGCGATGTTGGTGAGGACCGATTGCCGCCGATGACCGAGAAGTAGGAAGAGCTGCCCATGAATGCAGATAGAGTCCGCCGAATCACCCGATGCAGTTGGATGCTCGCACCCGCCGTTGCTGTGACCATGGCTATGGTCTCGTGCAGCGCCGAAACCTCGGACGCCGGAAGCTCGGATCAGGCCTCCATCGTGGGTCTCATCGAGATCAAGGGAGACTCACCGAACGCTCTCAACGACTACAACAACGGCGCCCAGATGGCAGTCGACGACGTCAACGCAGCGGGCGGCGTACTGGGAAAACCTCTGAAATATGAACGGATTCCCGCATCCGTCACGGACCCCCAAGCTGCCAGAACTGCCTACCTCAAGGCGGTCGACGAGAACCCGAGTGCCATTATCGGGTTCCCCGGCGGCGGATCACTGGAGGCCCTCACACGTGATGTCGATGCGGCTGCAATCCCTATGGTTCACATCAGCAGCGACGGCAAACTCGCTCGCGGGGCGGAGTCGGGAAGCGAATGGCTCTTTTCCATCAATCCCGATGACACCGCGCGAGCTACCAACGCAGTTGCTCTTGCCCGCAAACTCGGCGGAAAGCGAATCGGAATCGTCGCCACAGACGAAACATTCGGCCGCGTCTCGACAACGAACTCGATCGATGCCATTGAAGCGGCGGGCCTGGAACTCGGCACCGTCCGCTACGTGCCGCCGACAGCCACAGACCTCACAGGAACAATCCTCGATATGCGTGACTCGGATGTCATCCTCTCCTGGACCTTCCCCAATGTCCTGGCACTGCAACTCAATCAAATGAACCAGAACGGAATTCAGACCCCCGTAATTTCTGGTAACTCCGGTCCGCTCGTCGTGGCCGGCAACCTCGTGGACGACACCGCACGACGCCCGCTGAACGCGGTCACACCATGTGCGCCATCGATTGGAGACAGCGCAATCGGACGGACGTTCGCGTCCGGGTACCAGGCCAGGTACGGCATGACCCCCACAGCGTCCGCAACCCACGTGTACGACGCTGTTCGCCTACTCGCCGCGGCAATGGAGGAGGCGGGAACGGTCTCCAACCACGAAGCCATCGCCGAGAGTTTGCGAAGGATCGAGTGGGACCAAGGTGCCTGCGCGAGTGTGTACAAATCCGATGACGCCCAGTTCCTTGGCCACCAGATGGTCGCCGAAGCGTTTGCCGGTGACGGATCGATCATCGACCGCTACGAGGTGGCCCCCGCCAGTGAACGTTGATCCGGCGTTCGACCATGAGGGCCTGGCGCTGAACTGATCCTGCGCACTTGCAGCGGACCGCGCTCCTCAGCGCAAACACGCCACACGCTCGTCGAGTCAAACGTCCGCAGTAGTCCGACTGAGTTCTGACCCTGTAGTTGACAAAGGAGTTATTGATGCCCGAGGCAGTAATCGTCTCTGCAGTACGTTCACCGATCGGTCGGGCCATGAAGGGCTCGTTGAAGTCGATCCGCCCGGATGATCTGACGACGCAGATGGTTGCCGCGGCGCTGGCGAAGGTCCCCGAACTCGATCCCACCGAGATCGACGACCTGCTCCTGGGCTGCGGTCAGCCGGCCGGGCAGTCCGGGTTCAACATCGCCCGCGTCGTCGCCGTGCAGCTGGGCTACGACTTCCTGCCCGGTGTGACCGTCAACCGGTACTGTTCGTCCTCGCTGCAGACCACCCGCATGGCGCTGCACGCGATCAAGGCCGGCGAGGGCGATGTCTTCATCTCGGGCGGTGTCGAGTCGGTGTCGAGCTTCGTCACCGGCAACGCCGACGGTCTGCCCAACACGAAGAACCCCAAGTTCGCCGACGCCCAGGCCCGGACCGGCAAGCTCGCCGAGGGCGGCGTCGCCTGGACCGATCCGCGTGAGGACGACCTGCTGCCCGACGTCTACATCGCGATGGGTCAGACCGCCGAGAACGTGGCATCGGCCACCGGCATCAGCCGTGAGGAGCAGGACCGCTGGGGTGTGCGGTCGCAGAACCGGGCGGAGGAGGCCATCAAGAACGGGTTCTTCGAGCGGGAGATCACTCCAGTCACCCTTCCCGACGGCACCGTCGTCAGCACCGACGACGGCCCGCGCGCCGGCACCACCTATGAGGCCGTCAGCCAGCTGAAGCCGGTATTCAGGCCGGACGGCACCGTCACCGCCGGCAACGCTTGCCCGCTCAACGACGGCGCCGCCGCCCTGGTGATCATGTCCGACACCAAGGCCAAGGAGTTGGGCCTGACTCCGCTGGCCCGGATCGTGTCGACCGGTGTGTCGGGTCTGTCGCCCGAGATCATGGGTCTCGGCCCGATCGAGGCCGTCAAGAAGGCGCTCGCGCTGGCCGGGAAGAGTGTTTCGGACATCGACCTGTTCGAGATCAACGAGGCCTTCGCGGTCCAGGTCCTCGGTTCGGCCCGTGAGCTGAAGATCGACGAGGACAAGCTGAACATCTCCGGTGGCGCCATCGCCCTGGGTCATCCGTTCGGTATGACCGGTGCCCGCATCACCAACACCCTGCTCAACAACCTGCGTGAGCAGGACAAGACGTTCGGCGTCGAGACCATGTGCGTCGGCGGCGGGCAGGGCATGGCCATGGTCCTCGAACGCCTGAGCTGAGGCGGCTCCGCCGCCCGTGCGCCTTTGTGGTAGCTGGAACAACCACAAAGGCGCACGGGCGCGAAGCGCGAGGTCACCACTTCCAAACAGCACAGACAAACCTCGGTCGAGTGCGGTGCAGTCATCTCTTGCGCGATATCGTGAGACTGCAGCGTTAGAGGTGAAGTGGATGAACGATCCGCGCGAGACACAGCGCGACGTGACCGTAACTGTCGCGTCGGAGCTCGAGGTTGTCGGATTCGAAGACGGGCAGGAGATCGGCCGCGGCGGATTCGGCGTCGTGTACCGCTGCGTGCAGCCGGCCCTCGACCGGACCGTCGCCGTGAAGGTCTTGACGGCCGACTTCGACGAAGAAAACCGTGCCCGCTTCCTCCGTGAGCAGCGCGCCATGGGCCGACTGACAGGTCATCCGAACATCGTCAGTATCCTCCAAGTCGGCACTACCGCCAGTGGTCGTCCGTACATCGTGATGCCCTACCATCCGCAGGAGTCACTGGAAGCCGCAATCCGAAGTCATGGCGCCCTCAACCTTGCGGAAGCACTGCGTCTCGGCGTGAAGATGGCGGGCGCCCTCGAAACTGCCCACCACCTTCACATACTTCACCGCGACGTGAAACCGGCCAACATCCTGCTCACCGACTACGGTGAGCCAGCGCTGACGGACTTCGGAATCGCTCGCATCTCGGGGGGCTTCGAAACGGCAACCGGCACGGTCACGGCGTCGCCCGCCTTCACTGCACCGGAAGTTTTACGCGGAGACCCGCCCACCCTCGCCTCGGACATCTACAGTCTCGGAGCGACCCTCTTCTGCGCGATCACCGGGCACGCAGCATTCGAACGCCACAGTGGAGAACAGGTCGTCGCGCAGTTCCTGAGAATCACAACCCAGCCTGTGCCGGACCTGCGCGAGCACGGTATTCCGGATGCCGTTTGCGCGGTCATCGAACGTGCAATGGCAAGTGATCCCACGCACCGCCCGCAATCAGCTGCGGCATTCGGCGAAGGGATCCGAGACCTGCAGCATCAACTGGGCTACCCAATCGACGACATGGCTCTGCAAGGGAAACCCGAGGCCGCGAAGAACAGCAAGACACCCGATAACCAAGATGCCGGGGACCACAAGAAGCCACACCCTCGGACGCCGTCACGGCATGCGAACGGGAATTTGCCACTGGAGCTCACGAGCTTCGTCGGTCGGCGCAAAGAACTGGCCGAAGTAAAGAAGCTGCTCTCGACAGCGCGTCTAGTCACCTTGGCCGGGATCGGGGGCGTAGGCAAAACCCGGCTTGCATTACGAGCTGCCGCCGAGGCGCGACGCGCATTTGCCGACGGCGTATGGCTGGTCGAACTCGGGGAACTGCGAGATGAGTCGTTACTCGCTGATGTGGTGGCCAACGCGTTGGAACTGAGGGACCAGTCCACACGCCCCGTGCAAGACCTACTGATCGATTTCGTTGCCGCACGGAGACTTTTACTCATCCTCGATAACTGTGAGCAAGTCGTGGATGCGGCAGCTACCCTCGTCGAGACGCTGCTGCGCGCATGCCCGGGACTGCACGTACTCGCTACCAGCCGGGAGATCCTCGACATCAGTGGTGAAGCTGTGCTCCGAGTCCCTCCCCTTACCGTTCCCAACGCACAGCACGACCCGCCGCTGCGTGGGCTGCCCCGCTACGACGCGGTGACCTTATTTGCCCAGCGCGCGGCAGCCGCCGACTCGACCTTCGAATTGACCGAAGACAATCGGATCGCGGTCGCCAAAATCTGTCAGCACCTCGATGGGTTGCCCCTGCCTCTCGAGCTGGCCGCCGCACGTCTCCGTGCCATGTCAGTGGACCAAGTACTGGAGCGCCTGACAGACAAGTACGAGATACTGTCGAGATCGGGCAGAGACGTGCCGACGCGCCAGCAGACGCTACGACTATGCGTTGATTGGAGCTATGAACTCTGCTCACCTCGCGAACAAGTGGCGTGGGCACGACTATCAGTGTTCGCCGGCTCATTCGAACTCGATGCGGCAGAACAAATCTGCGGACACATCGCCGAGTCCAATGCACTGATCGATACAATCGCCTCGCTGGTCGACAAGTCGATTCTCATATCTGAGACCCTCGCCTCGGTGGTCAGATTTCGATTGCTCGAAACACTACGCGACTACGGACGCGAGAAGCTGCACGCTGCAGGCGAATACACGGAATTGTCGGTCAGGCACTGCGATTGGTACCGTCAGCTGGCAATCGACGCAGAAACGGACTGGATCAGTCCACGACAAGTCGGTTGGATCTCCCGACTCGACCGAGAACGCCCCAATCTGCGCGCAGCAATGGAATTCAGTCTGTCCGACGCCGGTGACCCCGACGTAGGACTCAGGATCGCCACCGCCCTGTTCATGTTCTGGTCATCGGGCGGCCTCTTCAACGAAGGCCGACACTGGCTGGACCGCCTACTTGCACACCAAACTGGACTACCGACGGCGGACCGCGTCAAGGCGCTGTACGCAAACAGCGTACTCGCCGAAGTGCAGGGTGACCTGCCGGCGAGCAACGCGCTTATCGAAGAGGGCCAGGCCATGGCCAACCAGCTGACAGACCCCATGGCGCACGCACTCATTGCACACGCCGAGGGACTCCTCGCACTATTCAACGGCGATCAAGACCGCGCTTGCTCATTGCTCGAACGTGCGGTGCCGGCATTCGGTGACCAGGTAGAACTCACGCTTCAGGTCGGCGCTACTTACACACTCGGATGGGCATACGAACTGCGCGGTGATACCCGACGAGCGATCGAGTGCTA
The DNA here is from genome assembly GCF_044389235.1 of Rhodococcus sp. NPDC019647. Lineage (NCBI taxonomy): Bacteria > Bacillati > Actinomycetota > Actinomycetes > Mycobacteriales > Nocardiaceae > Rhodococcus > Rhodococcus sp. NPDC019647. Next base: position 76,022 of record NZ_JBIRXS010000018.1, read on the forward strand.
CGAACGAGTTCTCGCGACCACCACATCGCATGGTGAATCCGTCTACAGGTCCTACGCGCTATGGGCACTAGGCGTGGCGGTGTGGCGGCATGGCGAAAGCGCAAGAGCCACGAGCCTACTCGAAGAGGGGTTGCAACTAGCCCACGAGGTAGACGACCCACTCACTGCCGCAACTTGCCTGGAAGCGCTCGCATGGATTGCCGAAAGCAACCGCGACCCCGGACGAGCTGTCACACTCATGGCGGCCGCAGAATCGCTAGTTCAATCGGTTGGAAGCTCGACTGTCATTTTTCCCAACTTGAGCCACTATCACGACAATTGCGTAAGTATGGCCCGCCGTGACCTGGGTGAGCGAAGTTTCAATTCCGCCAACCAGGAAGGTAGAAATCTCGACTTCGCCGCTGCGGTAGCATACGCGCTCGGAAAGCGTCCTCCTCAGCATGAGCCAACCACTTCGGCAGTCGCACTGACGAAGCGGGAGCGGCAAGTTGCCGGCCTGGTTGCGCAAGGTATGACGAACAAAGCTATAGCCGAAAAGCTGGTCATTTCGCAGCGCACGGCCCAGGGGCACGTCGAGCACGTACTTGCCAAACTCGGCTTCACTTCGCGCGCTCAAATCGCCGCCTGGGTGGTGGAACAGGGGCAGGATCGAACGGAGCACCCCACCGTATAGAAATCGGGAGTCTGTCGCAGGAGGTCAGCAGGAGGCGGGGCAAGTCGCGGGCCCCGACTCGGCACTGGACGAATGGGACGCCCTGCACCTGCGCCCCGTGCCGGGCGATCGTTGCCTGTGGCGCCTAGCGATGGGTGAACTCCGGCGTGCGCTTCTCCGAGCGCTCCCGCATGCTTGCCGCGCAAACGACGCGCTGGGCATTGCCGATGGTCAGCCAGTATAAAGGCGACGAAGTTCGTCGACGCGGTGGGTTCGCCGTGCTCGCCGCGGAGGGGAATCCCACAGGTCACTCGACACCCGTTTCGAGGGGCGCGCTACTTTGATGTCCTACTATCTCCCCGGACCGGGAGCAAGACGGAAGGGCATCTGATGAATTCTTCTGAACCGATCGTGGTAATCGACGGCGCGCGGACGCCGGTCGGCAGCTTCGGTGGCACGCTCGCCGGCGTGCCCGCGCACGAGTTGGGTGCGACCGCGGCGCGGGCCGCGTTGGGGCGGGCCGGGGTCGCCGGTGAGGACATCGACGAGGTGGTCATGGGCTGCATCGGTCAGGTGGGCCCGGACGCCTACAACGCCCGCCGGGTCGCGCTGGCCGCCGGACTTCCCGAGAGCACCCCCGCCTACACGGTCAACCGCCTCTGCGGCAGCGGCCTCCAAGCGGTGTGGTCGGCGGCGCAGCAGATGCGCTGGGGTGGGGTGGACTTCGCCCTCGCCGGCGGCGACGAGAGCATGTCGCGGATGCCGTTCTACGATTTCGGTGCCCGGTCGGGGTACAAGCTCGGTGACCGTTCGCTCGTCGACGGCACCGTCGCGATTCTCACCGACCCGTTCGGTGGTGTCCACATGGGCCGCACCGCCGAGGCCGTCGCCCGCAAGTACGACGTCAGCCGGCAGCAGCAGGACGAGTTCGCTGTCGAGTCCCAGCGCCGCGCCGCCACCGACGCCGCGAAGGCCGCGTTCGCCGAGGAGATCACCCCGGTCGCGATCAGCGGGCGCCGTCCGATCACCGTCGAGGTCGACGAGCACCCCAAGCCCGGCACCACCCTCGAAACCCTCGCGAAGCTGCGTCCGGCGTTCGAGGAGGGCGGCTCGGTGACCGCGGGCAACGCGTCCGGTATCAACGACGGCGCCGCGGCCCTGGTGCTGGCCACCCAGTCCGCCGCCAGCGAGAAGGGCCTGACCGGGCTCGTCACGCTCGAGGCCGTCGCGACCGCGGCGATGGACCCGGCTCTGATGGGGTACGCCCCCGTTCTGGCGCTCCAGAAGCTGTTCGAGCAGACCGGCACCACCCCGGGCGACATCGACGTGATCGAGCTGAACGAGGCGTTCGCCTCGCAGGCGGTCGCGGTGATCCGGGACGCCAAGCTCGACCCGGAAAAGACCAACCCGTACGGCGGGGCGATCGCGCTCGGGCATCCGGTCGGCGCCACCGGCGCCATCCTGAGCCTGCGGGTCGCCAAGGACCTGGTCCGCCGTGACCTCGAGCTGGGCATCGTCACCATGTGCATCGGCGGGGGACAGGCCCTCGCCGCGCTGTTCCGTCGAGTCTGAGGCGTACGGACATGAAGAAGCACGTCCCGTCGTGGCACGACGACGAAGTAAGGGCCTTGTCCGAGCTCGCGACCGGGTTCTTCGAACGTGAGGTGGTCGCGCACAACGACAAGTGGGACGCGCAACATCGCATCGACCGATCTGTGTGGCACACTGCCGGTCAGCTCGGGCTGTTGTGCTGTTCCGTGCCCGAGGGATACGGCGGCGGTGGGGGCACGTTCGCCCACGACCTTGCCGTGTTCGAGGCCCAGGGTTACGCCGGTGACCTCGCGTTCGGCATCTCGGTGCACTCCGGCATCGTCGCGCACTACCTCGTCGCGTACGGCTCGGAAGCGCAGAAGAAGGCGTGGCTGCCGGGCATGGCGACCGGGGAAATCCTCGGTGCGATCGGCATGACGGAGCCGGGCGCCGGTTCCGACTTGAAGGCGATCAAAACCACGGCCATCCGTGACGGCGACGACTATGTGATCAACGGTTCGAAGACGTTCATCACCAACGGGGCGTCCGCCGACATGATCGTCCTCGCCGTCAAGACCGATCCGAAGGCCGGCGCCAAGGGTGTGTCGCTGGTGATCGTCGATCTGCGGGACTGTCCCGGCTTCACCGTCGGACGCGTCCTCGACAAGGTGGGCCAGCACGGTGCCGACACGTCGGAGTTGTCCTTCACCGATGTGCGGATACCCGTCGACAGTCTGCTCGGTGAGTCTGAGGGGCAGGGCTTCGGGCAGTTGATGGCCCAGTTGGTGCAGGAACGGTTGATCATCGGGGCGCAGGCCTCGGGTGCGATGAAGCGTGCGGTCGAAGACACCGTGGCGTACACGAAGTCGCGGCAGGCGTTCGGTCACAGCTTGTTCGAGTTCCAGAACACTGCGTTCGAGCTTGCCGAATGCCAGACCATCGCGCGCACCTGCCAGGTGTTTCTCGACCACTGCATCGAGGCGCATCTGCGTGGTGAACTCGACCCGTCCGAGGCGGCAATGGTCAAGTACTGGCTCACCGAGAAACAGTGCGAGGTGATCGACCGCTGCGTTCAATTGCACGGTGGCTACGGTTACATGCGCGAGTATCTCATCGCCCGCATGTACGAGGACGCCCGCGTCCAGAAGATCTACGCGGGCGCCAACGAGGTGATGAAGGGCATCATCGCGAAGTCGCTGTAACCGCAGGTTCGCACGTCACCTCGTACGCCGCCTCGTCGAAACGGCCGAGGCGGCGACGCATTCGATCGGTCGACCACGGCCAGTTGAAGCTGTTGCGCCCGTTGACGTCCAGGAAGTAGCTCTGGCATCCACCCGCGTTGTAGACGGTGGTGGCCAGAGCCTTCTGCACCTGCGCGTTGAAGGCGTCCTGCACCTCTCGGCGCGGTTCCCACCGGCTCCACCCCCTGCTGCGGGCGTGTGTGAGCGCCTGCAGCACGTAGTCGAGTTGCGCCTCGAGGATCATGAATGCCGAGGTGTGGCCGGTGCCCAGCGCGGGTCCCAGCAGGACGAAGGCGTTGGGGAAGCCCGCGACGGTGGTGCCCAGATACGCCTGAGGGCTGCCCTTCCAGTGATCGTCGAGGCTGCGGCCCTCGCCGTCGAAAACCCGCGCCCCGATCGGCATGTCGAGAATGTGGAAGCCGGTGCCGAAGACGATGGCGTCCACCTCCCGTTCCTCGCCGTCGGTGCCCACCACCACGTTCCCACGCACCGACGCAACGGCATTGGCATGCACCTCCACGTTCGGCTGCGTCAGCGCCGGATAGTACGTGTTCGACATCAGCAGGCGCTTGCACCCGAGCGTGTAATCGGGCGTCAGGGACGCTCGGAGTTCGCGATCACGCACCTGGGCCAGCAACTGTGCCTTACCGATCTGCTGTACCACCTTCAGAATCCAGGGGTGCCGGAACCCGAGTCCGAGCGACTCCATGATGGTGTACTCGACCCGCCGCAACGCCCGGATCGCGCCGGGAACCCGGCGCAGGACGGCGCGCTCGACGCCGCGCAGTGCGACATCGGGTTTGGGTAGAACCCACTGCGCCGTCCGCTGGTAAAGGTGCAGTTCCGCCACGTGCGGTTGGATCGCGGGAACGAACTGCACCGCGGACGCCCCGGTTCCGACGACGGCGACGCGTCGACCGGTGAGGTCGAAGTCGTGGTTCCAGCGGGACGAGTGGAAGACCTCACCGGGAAAGGTGTCCAGTCCGGGGACGTCGGGGACGAGCGGTTCGTTCCACGGTCCCGCCGCGGCGATGATTGCGTCGGACGTAAAGGTTCCGGCGGTGGTGTCGACCGTCCATCGCCGGGTGTCCTCGTTCCACTGAGCGCGCTGCACTTCGGTTCCGAACTGCACGTGTCCTGGAATTCCGTGGTGGCCGGCCGTCCGCTCGATGTAGCGGCGAATCTCCTCCTGCCCGGCGAACAGGCGAGACCATTCCCTGTTGGGGGCAAAGGAATAGGAGTACAGAGCGGAGGGTACGTCACACGCGCAGCCCGGGTAGGTGTTGTCGCGCCAGGTCCCGCCGAGCGCGTCGCCCTTCTCGAGAATCACGAAATTCTCGATGCCGTTCTGTTTCAGCCGGATCGCCGCTCCGATGCCGGATATGCCGGCGCCGATGACGAGGATGTCGTAGTGCGTCATGCGCGCACTCCCTTCGCGAGTTGAGTTCGAGTGCCACCGACGACCACCAAGCCGCTACTGAGATGTGTGTCACTGGACGTCATACACAGAACCTAGCAGATTTCAGATACCGACGGTATATGAAAAGTTGGATTAATCTCGAAGGCCGCCGAAGAAAGGGTGCACATGGGGCGTTTGACCAGGTCGGAGAGTCAGGCACAGACACGTGCGCACCTCGTGTCCATAGCACGGGACCTCTTTCTGGCCGACGGCTACGCGGGAACGTCGCTCGAAAAGGTCGCCGACGCGGCCGGCTACTCGAAGGGCGCGGTCTACTCCAATTTCAAGAACAAGAAGGAGTTGTGCCTCGAGGTCCTCGGTTTGATCCACGCGACGAAAGGTGCCGAAATCGCGGCTGCGCTCGGCCACGGCGACACCGCGGAAGACCGGCTCGGCGCATTCGAGTCCTGGGCGGAGAACACTCTCGGTGACGTGGGATGGACGATGCTCGAGTTCGAACTGATCGTGCTCTCCCGGCACGATCCGGAGCTGCGCGAGGCGCTCGCCGCAACACTCGGCGCCGCGCGCGACATCGCGGTGAACCTCTTGACGTCGTTCACGGAGTCGCTCGGGGTCACGCTGCCGATGCCGGCCGAGGACGCGGCGAGCAGCATCCTCGGTCTCGGCGTGGGCCTGGGCATTCAGCGCGCGATCGATCCGACGATCTCCGCCCGCGTCGTCACCGACAGCCTGCGGGTGTTGCTGGCCACGAGCTCCCCGATGTGAGTGAGACAGTGCGTCCCCCGGCGCACTGTCTCGGAGCTGAACGCCTGTGGTGCAAGGATGCTCGCCGCCGATCGACGCGCCGTCCGGGGCGACGTCGGTTAGGCTGGCCGCGGAGCTTCGGGACCACGCGTCGGCAGGCGGACAGGACTGACCATGAAGAAAGCACTTCTCCTCCTCACCGGGCTGCTGGCTGTCGCCTTCGTGAGTACGCCTGCAGCGCATGCCGACCCGGGTGTCCATGTCGGACCGGGCACCGCATACACGACGAATCCCGACGTCGACGGCTTCTGCACCATCGCGGCCGTCGGGAATGACGATGCCGGCCGTCTCGTCGCCCTGACGATCGGGCACTGCCATCAGCAGGCCGGCACCCCCATCTACAAGATCGGGGAGGCGGACCGCGGACCGATCGGGTGGGAGACCGACATCTGGTCGACGAATCCCGCCGGAACGTTCCATGCGGTGGATTACGCGGTGCTCGAATTGAATCCGGCGGTCGTCGCGCCGAGTAGGTACGGCGAGGGCAGTGACGTCGTCGTGAATAGTGTCGGCGACGCGGAACCCTGGAACATCGCCTGTAAATACGGCCCTACCACCGGCAAGACGTGCGGTGCCCTAGCTGCCTTCGCGGGAATTCATCTGCAGAACTGGGCCCTCATGGGTCCGGGTGATTCGGGTGGGCCGCTCGTCGTGGGCGACAAGCTGGTCGGAATCAGCGCCGGGCTCGACGCCGCCCCGGAGGCGCCGTTCATCTACGGGAAGATCGGTCCCATCCTGGCGGACATCGACGCACAGCAGAGCTTCGGAGCAGGCTTCAGACCTGTTCGCTGACCGGCGGCGCACGTTACCGTGTCGTTCATGCCCCGGACCGACAACGTTCCCGCGTACACGATGCGCCAGCTGGCGGCGTTCGTGGCTGTCGCGGAAACGGGCACCATCAGCGGTGCTGCCGAGCGGTTGCATCTGTCGCAGTCCGCGCTGTCCGCGGCCGTCACCGACCTCGAAAAAGCACTGAAGGCCCAATTGTGCGTCCGCCGCCGCGCCCGCGGGGTGCAGTTGACGCCGACGGGCGAAGCGGTGCTGTCCCGGGCACGCACCCTGTTGCAGCAGGCGGGCGAATTGCAGGCCGACGCGTCGGGTGCGGGAGGTGTGGTGGCCGGCCCCATTGCGGTCGGGTGTTATCCGGCGCTCGGGCCGACGATTCTGCCGGCCATGCTCTACTCGTTCACCGCCGAGTATCCGAGGGCTTCCGTCGAGTTCCGGGAAGACACGCAGAACCGGCTCCGCACCGAACTCGAAGGCGGCGAACTCGACGTCGCCATCGTGTACGACCTCGAGCTGTCGCCCGAGTGGCGCACCGTTCCCCTGATGACCCGCGAGCCGATGGTGGTGCTCGGGGCTGAACACCCGCTGGCAGGCGTCGACGGACCGGTGCGACTGGCGGACTTGGCCGAGCACCCGATGGTCCTGCTGGACGCGCCGCCGAGCACCCATCACGCGATGGACGTCTGCCGGGGCGCCGGGTTCGCCCCGCGTGTGGCCTACCGCACCGCCAACTTCGAAACGGCCCGTGCCTTCGTGGGGCGTGGGCTGGGATGGACGCTGCTGCTCCAGCGACCCCGGGTCGACGTGACCTATGAAGGCCTGCCCGTTGTGGTGAAACCGATCGCCGAACCGAAGCCGCCGTCGGTGACCGTGGTGGTCGCCTGGCATCAGGGGGCGACGCTGAGCCGGGCGGCGCGAGCATTCATCCGGTTCGTTTCCACCAATGCCGGCGACGGCGATCCCGCCTGAGCTGGGCCTCTTCCACCTTCCGCGGATTTTCCGCACATGAACCGGGGATAGTCCCGCTTTTCAAGGCTTGTGAGGCGCGTCATTGTTTTCCTAGCGCGATGAGTGTGCGCGGCAGACGGGAAGGCAGATTCATGACGGCAATCACCGAGGCGGCACCGACGGTGTCTCCCAAGGAAGCTCGCAGGGCGGTCCTGTCTAGCTTCGTCGGCACCGCGATCGAGTGGTACGACTTCTTCATCTACGGCACTGCCGCCGCCCTGGTGATCGGACCCCAGTTCTTTCCCGGCGCCTCGACGTTCGCCGGCACACTGGCCGCGTTCGCCACCTTTGCCGTGGGTTTCATCGCCCGGCCGATCGGTGGCGTCGTCATGGGCCACTTCGGTGACCGGATCGGCCGCAAGTCCATGCTGGTGTTGTCGCTGACGATGATGGGCGCCGCGACCGTCGGCATCGGGTTGCTGCCCAACTTCGAGGCGATCGGTGTGGCCGCCCCCATCCTGCTGGTGGTGTTGCGGTTCGTCCAGGGCATCGGCGTCGGCGGCGAGTGGGGCGGGGCCGTCCTCATGGCCACCGAGAACGCGCCTGCCGGCAAGCGCGGACTGTATGGCGCCGCGCCGCAGATGGGCGTACCCGCCGGGGTGATCATGGCCAACGTCGTGTTCCTCGCCGTCACTCAGCTCTTGCCGGACGATTCGTTCCAGACATGGGGGTGGCGGTTGCCGTTCCTGATGAGCGCGGTACTGGTCGGAGTCGCGATGTGGATCCGCCTGGGCGTGCTCGAGAGTCCCGCCTTCACCGAGGTGAAGAAGACCGACGCCGTCGTCAAGATGCCGATCGTCGAGGTTCTGACCAAGAATTGGCGGACCGTCCTGCTGGCGGCCGGCACCTTCATCGCGACCAACGGCATCGCCTACGTCTTCATGGTCTACGTCCTCACCTACGGCACCACAGAACTCGGCTTCAGCCGCGGAACGATGCTCACCTTGTTGATCGTGGCGTGCCCCGTGTGGATGGCAGGAATGGCGATCTCGGCCGCAAAATCCGACACCTTCGGTCGTAGGCGCGTCTACACCTGGAGTTCGGTGGCGCTCGTCGTCATGGCGGCGGTGTTCTTCCCGCTGATCGACACGGCATCGATTCCGGTGATGCTGCTCGCCATGGTCGTGATGGCCGCGGTTCTGGGCACCACCGCCGGCCCGCAGTCGGCATTGTTCGCCGAACTGTTCCCCGCGCACATCCGGTACAGCGGGGCGTCGCTCGGCTACCAGATCGGCGCGATCCTGGGCGGCGGGCTGGCGCCGTTCATGGCGACGTGGCTGTTCCGGATGTTCGAGAACTCGATGGCCGTCACCGCGTACTTCGTCGTGATCGCGGTCGTCAGTCTGGTCGCCATTCTGCTGTTGCCGGAGACGAACGATTTTCGCGACGAAGAGAAGGTTTCCTGACATGTCCACTTACTTTCAACCCCCGAAATACCCGGCGACCGACTTCACGTCGATGACCACGGGTGACGAGCCACTGCCCGTCGTCGTGGTAGGCGCCGGGCCGGTGGGCATGGGCGTCGCGCTCGGACTCGCGCAGCGCGGAATCGCGGTAACGGTCCTCGAGTCTGCCGACCAGGTGTCGTTCGGCAGCCGCGCCATCTGCATCTCCCGGCACAGCCTCGAGGTGGCGGCCCGACTCGGCGTCGGACCCGAACTCGAGAAGATCGTTCTTCCATGGGTCGGCGGTCGCAGCTACTACCGCGACCAGGAGGTGCTGCACTTCCAGATGCCGCACAGCGAGCACGATGTGCGGGGACCGATGGTCAACGTCTCGCAGTCCGAGATCGAGCAGATCATGACCGAGGCTTTGCTCGCGCATCCGCTGATCACGCTGCACTGGTCGGCGCGCGTCGTGGGCGTCGCGCGGACGGGCAGGGAAGTGACGCTCGACATCGATACCGCCTTCGGCGCGCGGACGCTCCGTGCCTGCTGGGTCGTCGCCGCGGACGGTGGCCGAAGTCGGATGCGCGAGTTGGCAGGACTTCGGTTGCAGGGCAACAGCTATGAGGGAAGCTACGTGATCGCCGACATCCACTGGGAGTCGAAGCTGCCTGCCGAGCGGATGGTGTGGTTCGATCCGCCGAGCAATCCCGGGTCCACGATCATCATGCACCAGCAGCCGCGGGACATCTGGCGCATCGACTACCAGCTCGATGCTTCGGACGACGCCGAACTCGAAACCCAGGAACACCGGATCCGCGACCGCATCACCCGGCACCTCGAGTGGCTCGAGAACGACGTGCCGTGGACCCTCGAATGGCACGGTTTCTACCGAGCGCACGCGCTCGCATTGGAGAATTTCACGTACGACCGGATTCTGTTCGCGGGTGACGCCGCCCATTTGGTGCCGATCTTCGGTGTGCGCGGGTTGAACTCCGGAATGGAAGACGCGGAGACCCTGGCCTGGCAGCTTGCCGCCGTCGTGCACGGAACCGCCGACGAGGTGCTGCTGCAAGCGTATTCGACGGAACGCCGGGGGGCGTGGCAGCAGAACGTCGACAACGCCGGCAAGTCGACGCTCATCATGTCGCCGGGGAGTCACGGCTACCGGACCACCCGCGACGCAGTGCTGGCGCTGGCAACCACGCGTCCGGAGTTCGCTCACCTGATCAACCCGCGACAGTCCAGCGCCACGCACGCACACCTGTCGCCGTTGACCTGGCCGGTGGCCCCGGGCACGACCGGAGTGCTGCCCGGCGACCCGATGGAGGATCGGCGGGTGCGCGTCGTCACGACGAGCGGCACGGTGGAGTCGTCACTGAACGAGGTACGCGGAACGGGATTCGCCGTGCTCGGCATCGGACTCGACGCCGCAGCGGCAGACGTGACCGCGGCTCACGCTGCCGCCCTCGCCATGGCGCTGTCGCCCGAATCGGTGCGGGCGATCGTGGCTCCTCCCGCCGGTGTCGAGGTGGACCCGGCCACCGACCTGACGGTGCTCGACGACGGTGACGGTGTGCTCTCGCGGGCACTCGGCGCGTCCGACGGGGAGTTGTTCGTCATCCGCCCGGACGGGCTCGTCCTGTGCCGAATCCGCGATGTGTCGCTGCTCGGGCAGATCCACGAGCACCTGCGGTCCGCAACCGCGCCGACCTCCGGTGTCGTCCCCGCTCATACCGAGGCCGGTGCGACACCGGAGGAACTGGTACGCGAGAACGTGTGGATGGGACTGTCGGAGGCACTCGACCAGGCGGACGAGACGGACCGGGAAGGTTTCCTCACCCGGCTCGCGATGCTGCTCGGATCGCAATCGGGTCGACGCGAGTTCGAGGAAGCGCTCGCTGCCGCATCGGCTGTGAGCAGCAAAGCACGTCACAGTGCGTCGAAACACTCCGTGGTGGACGCTTAGCCCGGCGCGCCGGCGTCGGCGTGGTTCGCCGAGGCGCGGGATGCGGCTCGCGCGCTCGGGTGATACCGCTGGGCGGGTAGTTGCACGTATGGTGAGGGAAGAACGCCGAGTCGTGCTGTGCAAACCCGTCGCCACACCTCTCTCCACCTGCGTACGGGACGCAGCATCACGGATGGACACGTACACAAGTGGAAGACACCGCCAGCCGGGGAATCCAGGCCTTCATCGCCGACGTCACGGAACGGGGCGGCAAAGCAGTCCGGCTCACCCATTCGCGGCGCAATCCTGTTCAGGTCTGGGGTGACGACGGCCAGAGCCGCATCGTGCGGGTGCGATCCAAGCTCAGCGGCGACTGGCAGGCCCGCAAGCAGGACGAGTCGCTCGACGACGACGACACCGGCTCGCAGTTCTGGGTGTTCGTCGACCTGGCGAGCGAACCTCACGAGTTCTTCGTGGTTCCGTCCGCCGAGGTCGCCGACGACATCCGCGCCGAGGTGGACCTGTGGATGATGGACACCCCCGGCCGCACGCGAACCGGACACCACGCCATTCCACTGAGTCGCGTCGCGCACGGACGCGGTCGCTGGGATTTGCTGGGACTGTCGGGGGCGAAAGACCCGAGCCTGTACAGCGACGCCCAGCGGGCGAAGACCGCGGAGGTGCTGCACGCCGACGCGCTGGCCCGTACGAATGCCCGGAAGAAGCCCGCCAAAGCGGCCGCTCTGTTGGACGAGGTGATCGATACCCGACTCGAGGTGGTCGCCGACTTCGAGGGGTACCGGTTGGTGGGGCGCTTCGACTCCGATACACACAGCCTCGAAATCGTGCGCGGTCCGATGCAGGGCCGCCGCTTTCCCGACCCCACCACCGCGGCCAGTGCGGTTGCCAGTCATATCAGCGGTGACGTGGAGACGCACGACGGGTGGAGTTTCTGGCGCACCGAGCAGGGCGAGCGAATTGACTTGAGGCAGAACAGCATCTGAGTATCGGCCAGGTATTGCGAAACCTGGCTCGCCGGTCTGCGGGATTGAGAATACCCTGGGGTGGGTAACGCAGTGTGTGATGCCGCCGCGTCGCGGTGGTCTGTGGACACAGCCGAGGGGAGCCGATATGGACATCGTCGACGGCACTGTACGTGCCGTGACCGGGGTCGCGACCGCCACGACGAGTGCTGTCGGTGCGGTCGGCGGTGCCGCGATCGGTAGCGTCGTCGGCGGTCTGCGCGGCATCGCGACCGGGGCTGTGCGCGGCGCCGCGAGTGGGGCCCGAAGCGGGTTCGACAGCGGCAGCCATTCGACGTCGACGGCGGTAGCGACGTTGGCCACGGTAGGTGCGATCGGTCTCGTCGAGTGGCCGGTGGTCGTCGCTGTCGGGGGAACGGCGTTGGCGCTGCGGCAGATCAACGCCGCCCGTTCCCGCGTTCGGACAAATTCGGAATCCGTCACCTCGTCACCGCCGCAGAGGGATGTGCCGGCCGCGAACCCTGCTCCAACCTCCGGCGCTGCTCCTACCTCCGGCGCTGCTTCTGCTTCGAACCCTGCGGCGACGTCGGTCGTTGCGCCCTCTCCCGGGGCCGCCCCGGCACCGGAGAAGGCGGCTCCTGCCGAGAAGGCCCCGGCAAAGACGGCGGCTGCGGCAAAGACGGCGGCTGCGGCAACAAAGATGCCGGCCGGCACACCGGCCGCCGCGAAAAAGGCCGCCGCAAAGAAACCTCCCGTCAAGGACGGTTCCGCCAAGAAAGCCCCCGCAAAGAAGTCGGTCCCGGCGAAGAAGGCGATTGCCGGCAAGACCCCGGCGAAAGCGTTACCGCCCTCGAGGTCGCGTGCAGGGTCGGCGTCGACCTCACGATCGACGCGGGCGAAGTAGGCGACGTGGGTTTACGTCGATATCTCGCCGCCGCCGCGTCCGTACCGGTACGCAGCGTCGGTTTCGGGGTGGGTGTGGTGACGCACAGCGGCGCCGTTGCGGCCGATCTGATGACGACCACCGCTCGGGTCGCTACGTCGATCGCCGCCGAGGCGGTGGGCGGAACGCCGGCACGCCGCACCAGTGCCGGGCGTGGCCGGGTCTGGATAGAGGTTCGAGGACTCGACAGTCCCCGCGGCGACGACGTGGCCGCCGAGGTACTCGACGCGGTCCGCGCCACTACCGGCGTTCAGAGCGTGCAGCTCAACCGCCCGTTGTCCCGGCTGATCGTGTCCCACGCCGAGGGTGGCCCGTCGGTCGAGGAGCTGAGCGCCATCGTGTCCACCGCCGAGAAGCGGGCGCGAACCGGCGACGATCGCGACCACCCGTCGGAACTGCCGGGCGACGATGTGACGCTTGCTGAGAGCTGTCTCGCTCTGGCGGCGGTCACCACCGGCCTGGCTGTGGCCATCGCGGGCCGCGCCCTGCGTCTTCCCCAGGTGCCCGGTTCGGCAGTGACCACGGTGGTCACGGCCGTGAACTATCAGCCGCGACTGCGAAAAATCGTCGAAGACCGGTTGGGGCCGGATGCGGCAGAACTCGTCCTGGCCACCGCCCAGGCACTCAGCGATGTCATTCGCCAGGCGCCGTCGTCCCTCGCTGTGGACGTGGGTTTGCGGTCGGCGCTCACCGCCGAAGCGTGGTCTGCCCGGCAGGCCTGGCACCGCCGGGAGCCTCAGCTGGCGGCGAACGCTGCCGATCACACCGCCCCGCATCAGCAACCACCCGACCGCACATCCGGTCCCGTCGAACGGCATGCCGACCGCGCGGCTATTGCGCAGCTGGTCGGCGCGGCCACCGTCGGTGTCGCGACACGCAGTGCCGCCGGGGCAGGGGACGCCGTGCTGGTCGCAGCCCCCAAGGCGACCCGCACCGCCCGCGAGACATTCGCGGCCACGTTGGGACGTGGTCTGGCGGACCGCCACGGCGCGTTGACGTTGCGCCCCGGCGCGCTCCGGTGCCTCGACCGGGTAGACACGGTCGTGATGGATCCGTCGATTCTGCAGACGGCGGAGCTGCGTGTCAGTCGCATCCGCGGAGTGCGCGACGCCGATCGGACCAAGGTATGGGAAGCCGCTCGATCGGCCGTCGACCGCGAAGAGCTCGGGCCCGGCTGGCACCTGCTGGCCGACCTGCCGGGTGAACTCGGCGCTGCAGGCGAACACGAGGACGCTGCCGTGTTCGTCACACCGGCTCATCACCCGCTCGCGGCCGCGGTGCTCGCGCAGGCACGCACCTCCGGAGTCGCGGTGGTCTCCGTGGACACGGAGTCCCTCGGGAGTCTCCGGTCAGCATTCGACGATCTCCATCCCAGCAGTGGCGCGGGCGAGTTCCTCGGTTCACCCGACCGCGATCTTCGCGACGCGGTCGTTCATCTGCAGGCCGAGGGGGCGACTGTTGCGGTGGTGGCCGCGGGAGCGCCCAGCGCGCTGGCGTCCGCTGATGTCGGCATCGGAGTCCTGGTGGACGGTGCGGCCCCGCCGTGGCCGGCGGACGTGCTCGTCGATGATCTCGCCGGGGTGTGGCGAATTCTCCGTGCACTGCCCGACGCGCGGACCGCGAGCCGCCGTGGCGTCGAGATCGCCACGGCAGCATCGGTACTCGGCGCACTCCTCATGCTTCCCGGTGTGCGCGGCCGGGGCCCGGGGCCGATCACGGCCGGTGCGGCGGCCGGCCTGTGGACGGGACACTCGCTGGCGCGGCGCGTGATCAAGGCGTCCGTTCCGCCGTCGGCCCCCGTGCATGCGTGGCACGAGATGCCTGTCGAGGAAGTGCGGCGACTCCTTCCTGCTCAGGAAGGCGACGGCGACATCGGTGCGCGCCCCCGTGCGCTCGACTGGGCGCTGGCACCGCTCGAATGGGGTAGCAGTCTCGCGGCCTGGCCGGTGGCACTCGTCTGGGACTTCGGCCGCGCGATGCGCACCGAACTGTCGGATCCGCTGACACCCATTCTCGCGACCGGTTCGGCGGCGAGCGCTCTGCTGGGTTCGCCGATCGACGCTGTGCTCGTGGGATCCGTGCTGACCGGGAACGCGGCATTGTCCGCCGTGCAGCGACTGCATGCGGAACGACTGCTGAGCCGGCTCCTCGCTGCGGGTGATCCGCCCGCACATCGGGTGAGCGGATCCCCGGAGGAGCGCGTCAGCGAGCGCGTCGAGGCCTCGCGGTTGCGAATCGGTGACGTGATCGAGATCGGTCCGGGAGAGGTCGTTCCCGCGGACGGCCGGTTGATCGAGGTGTCCGGTGTCGAGGTCGACGAATCCTCCCTCACCGGGGAGTCGCTGCCGGTCCCGAAGCAGACGTCGCCGACACCCGGTGCACCGCTGAGCGAGCGCTCCTGCATGGTGTTCGGCGGTAGCACCGTCCTCACCGGAACGGCCACCGCGGTCGTCACGGCCGTGGGGGAGACGACGGAGGCGGGACGTGCCGGGGCGATCAGTCCCACCGGTGCATCGCACGTCGGCTTGCAGGCTCAGCTGCGCAGCCTCACCGACCGGGTGCTGCCGGTCAGCGTCGGGGGCGGGGCCCTCGTCACCGCGGTCGGCTTCCTCCGCGGAACGGGACTGCGTCAGGCGGTCACCAGCGGCGTCGCGGTCGCGGTCGCGGCGGTTCCCGAGGGGCTGCCGTTGGTCGCCACTCTCGCGCAACAGGCGGCGGCGCGCCGGTTGACCAAGTCGAATGCTCTTGTGCGAGCGCCGCGCTCGGTGGAGGCACTCGGCCGCGTCGACGTCGTGTGCTTCGACAAGACGGGGACGCTGAGCGAGAACCGGCTTCGCGTCATCAAAGTTGTGCCCGAGCCTGCCGTCGACCACGACGAGTTGCTGATGTGCGCTGCGCGTAGTGCCGTGACGCCCGACGGACGTCCGGCAGACCATGCCACCGACGTCGCCATCGCGGAGGCCGCCCAGCAGCTCGACTGCGGCGACGAGGCGCAGTGGTCCTACCTCCCGTTTCGATCGGGACGACCCTATTCGGCGGCGCTGTCCGGCACACACCTGTGTCTCAAGGGTGCACCGGAGACGGTTCTGGCCGCATGCCCCGACATCGACGACGACGAAGTGCAATCCCGGGTCCTCGCGATGGCCGCGGACGGGCTTCGGGTGATCGCCGTCGCGCGGCGCACCGTCACCGCGTTCCAGGCCCGGCGCGCTGCCGACGACGGTGCGGTGTTCGAGAAACTCTGCAGCAGCGGGCTCGAACTCGTCGGATTTCTGGGGATCGCGGACACACCGCGTCCGGAAGCTGCCGGGCTGCTGCCGGAACTGGAACGCCAGCAGGTCGGGGTGCGGCTCCTCACCGGCGACCATCCCGTCACTGCCACCGCCATCGCACAGGAACTGGGATTGACCGTGTCGTCCGAGCAAGTGATCAGCGGCTCCGACTGGGACACCCTGTCGCATCGTGGTCAGGAGGAGGCCGTCGAGAAGTGCCTCGTGTTCGCGCGGATGACTCCGGAGAACAAGGTGCAGGTGGTGCAGACTCTCGAGCGCGCCGGACGCGTGTGCGCCATGGTCGGGGACGGTGCCAATGATGCGGCGGCCATCCGCGCGGCCAGCGTGGGTATCGGTGTCAGTTCCCGCGGCAGCGATCCGGCCCGCAGCGCGGCCGATGTGGTCCTCCTCGACGGCCGGGTGGACGCACTGCTCGACGCCCTGGACGAAGGGCGGCAACTGTGGCGGCGCGTGCAGGCGGGGGTGTCCGTCCTCCTCGGCGGCAATGCCGGTGAGGTGGCGTTTGCACTGATCGGGAGCGCGACTGCGGGTAAGTCACCGCTGACCGCGCGTCAGCTGCTCCTGGTGAATGTCCTCACGGATGCTTTGCCTGCGGCGGCGCTCGCGGTGAGTCCGCCCAACGAGGAGGCGCGAGGAGAAGGCCGCGGACCCGACAGTGCGGCCTTGTGGCGCACAGTCGCGATCCGCGGTGCCGCGACTGCGATGGGTGCGACGACGGCGTGGACGATGGCGAGTCTGACGGGCAGGCAGCGCCGCGCCTCCACCGTGGGACTGGTGGCATTGGTCGGAACGCAGCTCGGGCAAACGCTCATCGATTCACGCAGCCCGTTGGTGGTGCTCACAGCGGGTGGTTCGCTCGCCGCCCTGACGGTGCTGGTGAGCACGCCCGGCGTCAGCCAGCTACTCGGATGCACACCCCTCGGTCCGGTGGGGTGGACGCAGGCACTGGGGTCGGCGGCGGCCGCCACCGCAGCCGCCGCATTCGCACCGGGAATCCTGGCGAAGCTGGCGGGAGATCAGTCGACGATGTCGAGTACGCCCGCCCTCACCAATACGGCATACACCTCGTGCAACGGGGGAGTGAGCGCGCGTGTCACCGCGCCGGTCCAGAAGTCGCCGGGGGCGGAGACGGCACCGACAGCGGTCCGGGCTGCAGAAATCAACACATCGGTCACAGTCCTCGATCAACGTGACCGGCAGGTGAACAGCACGGATTAGGGAGGCGAACTATGGCCGACAACACACCGAGGGCCGAAGAAACACCGAGCCGCGACGCACACCGGGACGCCGTCGCACGGGTGCGGGAGGCGTCCGGCTTCACCGTCCAGTTACCGCTACTCGGGCGTGTACCCGTCCCACGTCCCGAACAGTTGGCGTTCTTCGCCGCGATCGGGCTCCTCGCGGCCGTCGAAATCATCGAATGGCCGGTTGCGCTGACCATCGCGGCCGGGCACATCCTGATCGCCGATCAGCACAACAGAGCTGTTCAGGAGATCGGGGAGGTCCTGGAAGCGGTGTGAGCTCGCACGATCAGGCAGGGCATGCCGGTGAGGTGAGCTGTGCGATGGCCACGATCGAGCACGCCGTCGCCTTCGACAGGCGCCACGTCCCGTCCGGCCCCGGTACGAAAATCGCCGGAAGGTTGTTCTGCTGAACCTGTCCGTTGATGGTGAGCTGCAGCTGAGCGCTCGCGCTCCCGTCACCGTTGTCGATCACGGGGTCCAGAACCTGTACCTGCGCACCGGCCTGCTGCGCGGCCGCGGCTACCTGAGCAAACAGATTCGGATCCTGCTCGGACCCTTCCACCATCGCGACCTTCTCCTCGACGGGCGTTGCAGGATCGAGTCCCCGCTCCATCAACTCGTTGAGCTCCGCCGCTGTGGGCAGTTCGAGTGGGGGCGATGTTTCGGCGGTCGACGTTGCCGATGTCGTGGTGGTGGTGTTCGGCGGGGCGGGATCGTCCGATCCGCATGCGGACATGGTCAGCGCTGTGGCGATCGCCATTGCGGCCACCGTCATTCTTCGAAGCGACACTCGCTTACCCCTTCGCTGTGGGCTCTCGATGTGGGACGGTCTCACTATCGAGTGTGGGGGTTCGGCGGCCCCTTCGCCGTCGAAGCAACCGATTTCTCAGAGTTTTGCCACTATTGCCGCGCGCCGCGCGTCTCGTCGTCGCCGCAGGGCTTCGTCGACGCGCGGGCAGCAGAGCGTCGACGGCATTGTTCACCGCGCTTTTCCCTTACGGTGGGAACATGGCTACCGTCTGGACGATCCCGATCGACATCACTTCTCGCTGGCTCGACTCCGCCGAGGTCCAGGCCTTTCTCGCGTCCAACGACCTGGACAACGCATCCCCCGACCCCCTCGTACGGTTCGCTCAGTTTGCTGACGTCACGAAGTCGCTGCAACGGAACATCGGGCACACCTATTCTTCGGTGCAGGGTGCGGCCACCGCGCTCTTCGACGGAATCGACGGTGGGGTGCCGGTTGCCCTGAAGCTGGCGGCGCTGCGTCTGATCCTTCGTGAGGTCTATCAGACCCGCCGCGCCCCGGAACCGTTTCCGAAAAGGGTGGGCGACGAGCTCGGGTCCTACGTCTACGCACTCCTCGACCCACGGAACCGGTCGGTCTTCTACGTCGGGAAGGGTCGGGGTACCCGGGTCTACGGCTACGTGTGGGAGGCGTTGGCCGTGGACGAGCACAGGAAGACGCTCGAAGACTCCGAGAAGGACGCCCCCGAGGTGACAGCGGCCACGATCGCCCGCATCCGGGAAATCTACGACTCCGGCCACGAGGTGGAGCACTACATCGTGGCGCACCGGCTGAACGCAACCGGTGACGTCGCGGAAGCCATCAGTGATGGGCTGATCGGGGCTCTCGGTCTGCTGGAAGGGTCCGTACTCACCAACCTCGCCGCTGGTGCCGGCGAGCACCGCGCCGTACCCGTCGACGACCTGGTGTTGCAGTACGCGGCTGAGCCCGTGCCCAACCTGCCGACACCCTGCGTGCTTCTCGAGGTGCCGCGCGCCGCCGAGCGCGGAGTGACCCCGGACGACATCTACGAGCGCGCCCGTGGACCGTGGGCGGCCGGTGCCGCCGTCCGCAACAGCGAGAACATCCCGGTGATCGTGTTCGCCGACAACATTGTTCGCGCCGCCTACCGGGCGAAATCGTGGTCCGGAGTCGCTCGGCCGGGTGACGCGCAGTTGTGGAAGTTCACCGGTGACGTCGACCCCGACCTCGAGGCGCAGTTCGTGAACAAGCGGATCGTGCCCGCACAGGTCAATCTGAAAAAGTGGCCGACACACGGGTGGGTGCCGCACCTCACCCAGGCCCGCCCCGGCCGTTGACCGCCAGAGTGGGTACTCGTTGCAGCTCTGCCGGGGTTGTGTCCGACACCGTGATCACCAGTCCGTACCGATCGGGCTCGGGAATCGGCTGACCCCGGCGGAAGAACCGTAGTCGGTGGGGGTCGGCTGCCTCGGCTTCCATCGCGTCGCGGTCTTCGGCGGTCGGCTGACGGGCGATGGAAGGGGTCGGCGCTTTCGCCACCTCCTGTATTGCGGCTGGAGTCGGTTCCTCGTCGTCCGGAACCGGGTCGGCGTCCAGAATCACCGCGGTCAGGCCGGGACGTACCAAGCTGGCCGCCACGATCGTCGAGGGCGTGGCGGTCTCGGTCGACACGGATTCGCCGCGGTGCAGCAGCCGCAGCACATCCCAGTTGTCCGCGCCCTCGACAAGGGTTTCGGCCTGCGCCGGCGGCAGCACCTCGGCCGGGTCGGCGGTGCGGAGCGGCCACCGCGGGTACACCGGGGTCGGCCACACGTACCCGCCGTCACCGCGCCACTGCGGGGGATACGCGTCCGGCGCCTTCTCGGCGAGGACCCGTCGATGGCTGGCGTGCACGTCTGCTCTGCCGAGCCAAGGGGGTAGCAGTCCGTGGTCGCGTAGATGGGCGAAGGTGTCGGTGCGACCACCGCTGTACTCGAGGAGTTGCGGCGCGAGCGCCTCGGTGTGACCTCGCGCGGCCCACTCGCCGCACATGGCGACGCCATAGGCGACCAGGGCGGGGGTGAAACCTCGCCACATCGCCGTCGCGGGATGATTCTTCCAGCCGTACGACGGCCAGACGAGGGCCCGCAGGATCTGGAAGGTCTCGACGCGCTGCTTTCCGAGGCGCCGGTCGTCGAGCAGCTTCGCACTGCGCACGAAGCCGGAGTCGGGCACGAACGTCTGCATCCGCGAACCTTTCCGGGGCCGCGGCGCCGTCGGGCCCCTCTCGAACCAGACTCCCACAGGCGAGCGTTGCGTGCGCCGGAACGTATTCGGCCTCAGCTTCGCAACGTAAGTCGGTGCTCTGTGGTAAGTCTGACCCGACACCGGAGTGGGGAGCGAAGGAGGGTGGTGACGTGTTCGTACTGCATCGTGCCGAGCGTTCGACCACCCTCGCCGCAGCGCTGGGCGATGTCCTCGCCACTCCACTTGCCGATCCGTTCGCGCGCGAGGTGATCGCGGTTCCCGCGAAGGGTGTGGAGCGCTGGCTGACGCAACGGCTCTCGGCGGTGCTGGGCGCGCGAGCAGACAACGGCGACGGTGTGGCCGCGAACATCGACTTCCCGTCCCCGACACGGCTGGTCGACGACGCACTCGCTGCGGCCACCGGCCTGTCCGCCGATGATGATCCGTGGAATCCCGCCCGACTGCTGTGGGTGCTGCTCGAGGTCGTCGACGGTTGCCTCGACGAACCCTGGTGCGCTGTCCTCTCGAAACACCTCGGGTCCGGCCTGTCGGCGCAAGGTCGCGACGATCACCGGCCGGGTCGCCGGTACGCCACGGCGTCGCACCTTGTGGAACTGTTCCGGAGTTATGCCGCCCAGCGGCCGGCAATGCTCGTCGGCTGGGCGGGTGGCCACGACATCGACGGAACCGGTGGGGCGCTCGACGAGGATCTCGTGTGGCAAGCCGAACTGTGGCGTCGACTACGGACACGCATCGGCGCCCCGAGCCCCGCGGAACGGCTCGACTCCGCCTGTTCCCGGCTGCGGGACGAGCCCGGGCTCGTGGATCTCCCGCAACGCCTCTCGCTGTTCGGGCCCACCCGCCTCGCCACCGACCAGATTGCAGTGCTTACTGCACTGGCCGCGCACCGCGACGTACACCTGTGGCTGCCGCACCCGAGTCCGGCCATGTGGGCCACTCTGACGACAACGCAGGAGGTGACTGCCCGCGCCGACGACCAGAGTGCGCTCGCCGTCCGTCACCCGCTCCTCTCGAGCCTGGCCCGTGACGTCCGCGAACTCGAAGCGCGCCTTGTGCGCCTCGACCTCGACGACGTCCACCACGACGCGCCACCGGGTCCGCAGACGCTACTGGGTCGCCTGCAAACCGACATCCGGGACGATCGGACACCGGTGCATGCCGGGATGGATCCCGACGACTCCGTGCAGGTGCACGCCTGTCACGGGCCGGCCCGCCAGGTCGAGGTTCTGCGTGAGTGCCTCCTTCATCTGTTCCAGGACGACCCCACCCTCGAACCCCGCGATGTCGTGGTGATGTGCCCCGACGTCGAGTCCTATGCACCGCTGATTCGTGCCGCATTCGGCCAGGACGTGCTGGGGCATCCCGGACACCGGCTGCGGGTACGTCTCGCGGATCGTGCTCTGCACCAGACCAATCCGGTGCTCGCGGTGGTCGCGACGCTGCTGGGGCTGGCCGATTCCCGCGTCACCGCCAGTCAGGTACTCGATCTCGCCGCCGCGGTCCCGGTGCGCAAGAAGTTTCGTTTCGACGACGACGATCTCGAACGTATCCGGGAATGGGCTACCACCACCGGTGCGCGCTGGGGGATCGGGCCACGTCAGCGCGCGGCCTACGGCCTCGGGGACTTCCCGCAGAACACCTTCACGACGGCACTCGATCGGATTCTGCTGGGCGCCGCTGCCGACGAGTCGGACAGCGAATGGCTCGCGCTGGCCCTGCCCCTCGATGACGTCGACAGCAACGACATCGACCTCACCGGCAGGCTGGCCGAGTTCGTCGATCGCCTCGACGTCGCCCTGCGAGGACTCGGTGGGCCACAATCGGTGGCGGAGTGGTCGCGGGCGCTGGCCAGGGCTCTGGACCTCCTCGTGGAAGTGGGTGCGGCAGACGCCTGGCAGTCGGCGCAGGCGCGGCGCGAGTTGGGCGCCGCGATGGAACACGGGGGAGAGATGGTGCTGCGGCTGTCGGACGTGCGCGCCATGCTCGCCGGCAGGCTGGCGGGACGCCCCACACGGGCCAACTTCCGTACCGGCGAACTGACGGTGTGCACGATGGTGCCGATGCGGTCCGTCCCGCACCGTGTCGTCGTTCTCCTCGGGCTCGACGACGAGGTTTTTCCCCGTTCGGCAGGCGTGGACGGGGACAACGCTCTCGCCCGCAATCCTCTACTCGGCGAACGTGATCCGCGCAGCGAGGATCGGCAACTCCTCCTCGACGCGGTGATGTCCGCCGGTGAGAAACTGTTGCTCTTCTACACGGGCGCCGACCCGGTCACCGGTATGGTGCGGCCGCCGGCTATCCCGTTGTCCGAGTTACTCGACACGGTGGCCGTCACGCTCGGTGGCGACGCGTTGAGCCAGGTGATCACCCGTCATCCCCTGCAGCCGTTCGATGCGCGCAACTTCGAGCCCGAGCATCCGTTCAGCTTCGATCGTGTGGCCCTTGCCGGGGCTCGGGCGGCTCGGTCTCCCTCCGTGCCGAATCCGGCTTTCCTTCCGGACCCGCTGTCCGCGCCGCCGCCCGAAGACGTCGACCTGGCAGACCTCATCGCCTTCCTCGTACATCCCACGCAGGCGTTCCTCCGGCAACGGCTGGGTCTGCGCATTCCCGAGGTGGCTGAGGACATCGCCGACGCACTCGATATCGCGCCCGACCCCCTCGCGCGGTGGGATCTCGGACAACGGATGCTCGTCGCGCGGCTCGCCGGAACCGAGCCGGCCGATTTCCGCGCCGCCGAGTGGCGCCGCGGCACACTGCCGCCGTTCAAGCTGGGGGAGTCGGTGCTCGGGGCCATCGAACACGGTGTCGAGGCGCTCGTCGCCGTCAGCGCACCCGTCCATGTGGGCCGCGCGCAGACCGTGGATGTGGACGTCGACCTCGGCTCCGGCCGGCGTCTCACCGGGACCGTCGGCGGCGTCCACGGTTCGGTGATCGCGAACACCACCTATTCACGGCTCGGTCCGAAACATCGCCTCGCCGCGTGGGCGCAACTGCTGGCAGTCGCGGCGTCGTGCAAGGGCGGCGCATGGTCGGCCGTCACCACGGGCCGCGGCGCGTACAGCAGACCCGCGTGGCGTTCCACGATGACCGCTCCGACCGACGCCCTCGAGCAGCTCACTCGCCTCGTCGAACTCCGCGACCTCGGGTTACATGCGCCGCTGCCGATCGCGACCGGCGCCTCGGCGGCCTATGCGGAGCGGCGGTACGGCGGAAGCAGCGTCGAGGAAGCGATCGAGGCGGCGCGGCGGGAATGGAGCAGCGACTTCGGAGATGCCAAAGACCGTCACATCGTCTATGTTCACGGATTCTCGCCGAGTATCAACGTTCTCGGTGATTCGGTGGTGTTCGACGACTACGCCCGGAGACTGTGGGCGCCGCTGCTGGCGGCCGAGACGTTGGCGCAGCCATGACCGACACCCGAGGGTTCGATCTGCTCGGACCGCTGCCGTCGGGCACCACCGTGCTCGAAGCCAGCGCTGGGACGGGGAAAACCTACGCGATCGTGGGACTCGCCGCCCGCTTCGTCGCCGAAGGTGGAATCGACCTCTCGCGACTCCTGCTGGTCACCTTCAGCCGCGCGGCAACCCAGGAACTGCGCGAGCGCACCCGGGAACGCTTCCGCAGTGCGGCAACCGAATTGGCCGATCCTCGGCAAGCTCTCCGCGGCGAGGACCAGGTCATCCGGCATCTGGCCGACGCCGACCCCGAGGAGGTGGCACTGCGACGTCGACGACTTCTCCAGGCTCTGTCCGACTTCGATGCGGCCACCATCGTGACCACCCACAGCTTCTGCCAGCGCATGCTCGACGGCCTCGGCATCGCCGGTGAGCGGGACCCCCACGCGGTGCTAGTCGAGGCCGCCGACGACCTCGTCACCGAGGTGATCGACGACCTCTACCTCAGCGCCTACAGCCGTGCCGAGTCCGCACCGTTCACCCCGGCGGAGGCCACCGCCGCCGCACGGGCCGCCATCTTCGATCCCCAGGCCGTGCTCGCACCGGAAGACGCGCGCGGCACCCCCGCAGGCGAACGGGTTGCGTTCGCCGAGGCGGTGCGTGCCGAGGTGGAATGTCGCAAACGCGCTGTGGGACTGCGTGACTTCGACGATCTGCCGGCACTTCTCCATCGCGTGCTCACCCATCCCGAACACGGTGAGGCCGCGTGCCGGCGAGTGCGGGACCGGTACGACGTCGTCCTCGTCGACGAGTTCCAGGACACCGATCCGCTGCAATGGGACATCCTCGGCAGAACGTTCCACGGGGGCGGTCAGGCTTTTCGGCACCGCGCGGGAACGTTGGTGCTCGTCGGTGATCCGAAGCAGGCGATCTACGCGTTCCGTGGGGCCGAGGTACTCAGCTACCTCGACGCAGTCCAGTCGGCCGACAGTCACGAAGAACTTGTCACCAACTGGCGCAGCGATCAGGAACTGCTCGACGCACTGGAGTACCTCCACGGAGGAGCGGCCCTCGGCCATCCCGACATCGTGGTGCACCGGGTGGACGGCGCCCGGCCGAAGTCGCGGCTCACCGGGTCGGCACCGCTGCGTCTGCGTTACCTGCCTCGCACCGGCGCGGGTGCGATCAACAAATCGGGCTACCCCGCCGTCGGTCCGCTGCGCAACCGGGTAGCCGCCGACCTCGCAGCAGACATCGTCCGC
This sequence comes from Rhodococcus sp. NPDC019647, assembly GCF_044389235.1. Taxonomy (NCBI): domain Bacteria; kingdom Bacillati; phylum Actinomycetota; class Actinomycetes; order Mycobacteriales; family Nocardiaceae; genus Rhodococcus; species Rhodococcus sp. NPDC019647. Next base: position 100,932 of record NZ_JBIRXS010000018.1, read on the forward strand.
ACCCTCGACGGCGGTGTCACACTCGACATCGGCGGCGTGTCCCGGGCGGTTCAACCGGGCGACATCGCCGTTCTGGTGCGGACCAACGCGCAGATCACACTGGTGCACGATGCCCTCGACCGCGCCGGGGTCCCGTCGGTTCTCGCAGGCGGAGCCAGTGTGTTCACCACACCCGCTGCGCAGCACTGGCTGTGGGTTCTGCAGGCACTCGAGCAACCGCACCGTTCCGATCGCGTCCGGCTCGCCGCCCTCACACCGTTGCTCGGACACACCGCGGAGGAACTCGATGCCCGCGGTGACGACATCGTCGCCGAAGTCGGTGGGTTGCTGCGTGAACTCGCCTCGGTGTTCGCGCTGTCCGGTTTCGCGGCGCTCTTCGAACGCCTCGCGGCCATCGAGCGGCTCGAGGCGCGGCTGCTCGCCGTCTCCGCCGGAGAGCGCGCCCTCACCGATCTCCGCCACGTGGCGCAGTTACTCAACGGCGCCGCCGTGGAGCAGTCCCTCGGACTCACCGCCATCGCCCGGTGGCTCACCGAACGGATGAAGGACCCGTCGTCCGGCGGCGTCGACCGCAGTCGGCGTCTCGACAGCGACGCCGCGGCAGTGCAGATCGCCACCGTCCACGCCAGTAAGGGTCTCGAGTTCCCCCTCGTCTACCTGCCCTACGCGTGGGATGCTGCGAAGAATCCGAAACCGAGCAAGCTGCTGCTGCACGACGAGAACGGGCGGCGCATCCTCGATGTCGGAGGCCCGAACAGTCCGGGTTATGCGGAACGTAAAAGCAGGCACGACGCGGAAGAAGCGGGCGAGGAGCTTCGCCTGCTGTATGTTGCGCTCACCCGGGCGATGTGCGGACTCGTGCTGTGGTGGGCGCCCGCGTTCTCGACGGCGGGTGCGCCCCTGCACCGGATGATCCTCGGCCGCACGCCGGGCCAGCGCGACGTGCCACAGAAAGCGAACGTTCCGGAAGACCCGGTCGTCGCCGATCGATTGTCGGCCTGGGGTGCCGGCGGCCCCGACACCGTGCACGTCGAGCCCGTCGGCTCAGAGGCGGTGCCACCCGCGCAGTGGTCACCGCCCAAAGAGACGGGTGGTGACCTCGAGGTCGCCCGGTTCCAGCGCCTTCTCGACACTCGGTGGCGGCGAACCTCGTACTCGGCGTTGACTGCGTCCGCGCACGAAAGCCCGGCAGTGGGCAGTGAAGCGGAGGTCGATGTCAAAGCGGACGAACCAGACGAGCCGCCGCTGCACGCGCCGGAAGACGGGGGCACCGGTATCGCCTCGACGATGAACGACCTCCCCGGCGGCGCGACGTTCGGAACCCTCGTCCACGCCGTGTTCGAAATCGTCGACACCACCGCCGCCGACCTCGAAGCCGAACTCGTGCGCTGCTGCAACGACGTGATCGCCTCGACCATGTCGGAGATCGATCCGGCGCGGCTCGCTGCCGCCCTGCTGCCCGTACTGCACACACCCCTCGGATCCGCGGGGGCACGGACGCTCGCTGAGGTTGCGCCGGCAGACCTGCTCGCGGAACTCGAATTCGAGCTTCCGCTCGCCGGCGGAGACACACCCTCGATCACGGTGATGCTCGACGGCGTCGGCAGACTGTTGCGCACCCACCTTGCCGCCGACGATCCGCTGCGGCCGTACGCGGATGCCGTGACCACTCTGGAACCCACGCCGTTGCGTGGATACCTCACCGGCAGTATCGATGCCGTGATACGGCTGCCCGGCCCTCGCTACGTCGTCGTCGACTACAAGACGAATCGACTGGCGCAGGGTGAGCTGACCACCGCCCATTACACACGGGAGCGGATGGCCACGGAAATGATCCGGTCGCATTATCCGCTTCAGGCGCTGTTGTATTCGGTTGCACTGCATCGCTATTTGCGGTGGCGTCAGCCCGGCTACGACCCAGCCCTGCATCTCGCCGGCGTGCAGTATCTGTTCGTCCGCGGAATGGTCGGGCCCGACACGCCGCCGGGATGTGGGGTCTTCGACTGGACGCCCCCAGCCGCGCTGGTGACCGAACTGTCCGACCTGTTGTCCGGGATCGAGGCGACGCCATGACCGACGTCCGGGTAGCCCAGCGCGGCAAGGGTGTGCTGCGAATCTTCAACGAGGCAGGAGTGCTCGCGGCTGCGGATGTCCATGTGGCGCTGCGGTTGTCCGCTCTCGCCGGGGAGACGTCGCCGGACGTCTACCTGGCCACCGCCCTCGCGGTCCGGGCAGTGCGGGCCGGCTCTGTGTGCCTCGATCTGACTCGGCTCCGGGAAGTGACGGTCGACGAGGAGTCCGAGGTCGACCTGGACGATCTGCCGTGGCCGGACGACTCCACGGTCATCGAGGCGCTGCGCCGCAGCCCGCTCGTCGTCGGTGGACCGGCCGGACCGCTGCGACCGCTGCGGCTGGTGGACACCGCTGAAGGCGAATTGCTCTACCTCGACCGGTATTTCCGGCAGGAGGAGACGATCCGCCGCGTCCTCGACCAGCGCGCTTCCGGGTACCCCGTCGTCGACGAGGCATCACTACGCCGCGGGTTGGACTCTCTGTTCCGGGATCAGAACGATCCGGCCGGCTCCTCGGCCCCGCCGGATCGGCAACGGATCGCGGCCGCTGTCGCCGCGACCCACTGGACCTCGGTGATCGTGGGAGGACCGGGTACCGGAAAAACGCACACCGTGGCCCGCGTGCTGGCCCTGCTGTCGATGCAGACCGACCGACCACGACGCATCGCCCTCGCCGCACCCACGGGCAAGGCGGCGGCGCGGTTGCAGGAATCGGTGCGTGATCAGGCCGGCGAGCTGGGCTTGCCACCCGATCTGACAGCGATGACGCTGCACCGCATGCTGGGCTGGCAACGTGGACGGGGCAGCCGATTCCGCTACAACGCCGACAATCATGTGCCCTACGACGTGATCGTGGTGGACGAGACCTCGATGGTGTCGTTGACCATGATGTGCCGGCTCCTCGAGGCGCTTCGTCCCGACACACAACTCGTGCTCGTCGGCGACCCGGACCAGTTGACGTCCGTCGACGCGGGCGCGGTGCTGGCCGACCTGGTGGCTCGACCCATGTCGGGGAAGGAGAATCCGCTACTCGCACGTCTGGTCGGGAAGGACCTGAATGCGGCGGACGACCCGGACGAGGCTGCGCTGAGTGCGGCGGAACGGGATCGGCTGCGTGGGGGAGTCGTGCGGCTCAGCCGGGGCCGCCGTTTCGGCGGTGGCATCGCCCAACTCGCTGTCGCGGTGCGAGACGCGGACGAGGACCGCGTGATGGATCTGCTGCGCAGTGATGCCCCCGAGGTGTCGTTCCACGACGTCGACGATCTCGGGGCGCTGCGGAAGGACGTGGTCGACACTGCAGCGGGTGTCACCGAGGCCGCGTCGGGCGGCGACGCCTCGGCGGCACTGCAGCTTTCGGAGGCGCATCGCCTGCTCTGTGCGCACCGGGAGGGTCCGTACGGTGTCGCGTGGTGGGCGCGGCAGGCCATGGAGTGGATCGGTGAGGCTTCAGGGGAGCGGCTGGACCCCGAGCGTTGGTATCCCGGTCAGCCGCTTCTGGTCACGGCCAACGATCACGAGACGCGCATCTACAACGGTGACACCGGGGTGATCGTGCGAACCGCCGACGACGAACTCGTTGCCGCCTTCGCGCGCGGCAACGAACCGTTTCTTCTGCATCCCACGCACCTGTCGGCGGTGCAGACTGTCTACGCCATGACGATTCACCGCAGTCAGGGCAGTCAGTACGACACAGTGTCCGTGGTGCTACCGGGAGCGGAGTCGTCGCTGCTGACCCGGGAACTGCTGTACACGGCAATCACGCGGGCCCGTCGGCACGTGCGGATCATCGGGACGGAGGAGGCGGTGCGGGCGGGAGTGCAACGCCGGGTGCTGCGGGCGAGTGGGCTGCGGCGGACCTTCCGGTAGACCGGCTTTGCCGGGAGGTGACCATGACGGCGAGGGTCGCGCTCACGAAGACGATCTGCAGGAGGGTGCGGGGCAGGAGTTCTTCGAACGGACCGGACGAAAGTCCTTCGGCCGCGGCGTACACATTCGCCGGGAACATCAGAATCAGCAGAAGGGTGAGGTATCCAGCCGCCCAACTCGCAGTTCGTCGTATCAGCAGTCCCGCAGCACCGGCCAATTCGAGCAGGCCGGTAATGGTAACCAGCAGCTCCGGATTCGGCAGGGCGGGCGGGACCATCGCGACGAGTTCACCACGCAATCCGAAGAAGTGGGCGCCCCCCGTCAGTGCGAACATGGCCGCGAGTCCGCCCCGCAGCGCAAGCGGCCACGGTCGCAGACGATCGATCCCCGCGGCGCCGGCGAGAAGGAGTGCCGCGGTGACAGCGACGAGGGTGATCAACGGCTCCATGGCTGTCTCCTCAACTGTGAGTGCTTGCTGTTGGTGTGGTGTGGGCCAGTCGATTGCGGGCCCGATTGCCTGCCGGTGTGACGGGGACGCGTGCGGTGAACCGCGCCAGCCCGAGCACCGGAGCGCCGACATAGATCGACTCCGCGCGATCGACCGAATAGGTTTCGTGCCACACCCCCACTGCTCCCGGCGCCCGGCGGGCCCGTCGATTGAAGGCAGCCCAGGCAGGCCGGTGTCGGGCGTCGGGGTTGCTGGCGTAGGCGTACAGCTTGTCGGCCGAACTCCAGTACTGGATCAACGTGGGTCCGCGCCCCTCGATCACCAGGCGGTAACCCAGCAAACCCGAGTCGGGGTCCTGCGACAGTTCACGCAACATCTTCGGCATGGCGAGGAAGGCGGGCAGCCACAAATCCGGGCGCCACGGTCGGTTGATGGTCATCCCGATCAGGAATAGCACCAGCTCACCGTCGTAGTGGTGGGTGGAACGGCCGGGTTCGATCGTCGACATCGGATGCCTCCCGAGATTGGATAGCAATACTATCCATAGTGGATAGTGCAGCTATCCAATGTCAAGGGGTAGGGGCATGCAAGTTGCCGGGAGGCGCACTGCGCAGCCCGGTCGTGAGGTCGCGGATGGGGACTACGGGGACGGAGCGGGAGGCGTAACCGGGACGACGGAGGCGAGCGCGCGCTCGTGGGCGTCGGTGGACCAATTCGGGTCGGTCGTGATGTCGAGGTCACCGACGATTCGGCCGAAGATGTCGATGCCCGTGCTGTACAAGACCATGGCGTTGCGCTGCGAGTCCGTGAAATTCGTGTCCGTGAGGTTGGCGTCGCTCAGATTCGCGTACGACAGGTTCGCTGCCGTGAAGTTTGTGCCGGCGAGATTGGCGAACGTCAGGTTTGCGCCCGACAGGTCGGCGAAACTCAGATTCATGCCCGCGAGATTCGCCTTGCTCAAATCGGCGCCGGGGCAGGTCGTGCGATGCTCGGGCGTCGGGTCGGCCACGATCGTGCAGCCGTTGATCTGGGTGTCTGCGGAGGCAGCGCCCACACCGCAGGTGAGCGCGACACCAGCGGCCACCGCCACCGCCACAGTTCCGAAATATGTCCTGCTCATGCCGGACCGCCCCCTCACCGAGAACCTCAACCGTCACCGCCGAACATAGTGCGGAGCGCACTGCCCCGCACGAGGAATGGCGACACCGGTTCGTCGTGCGAGACGTTGCGAGGTTGCGAGGCGTCGTGAGACACCCACGCACCCCTTCTCGGTAGACGCACCCGTTCCAGGGCCCGAAAACGGGTGCGTGGGCGCAGAAGGGGTGCGTGTGTAGGTGGAGCGGTGCCGGGGGCAGCGACTACTCGCAGGCGATGCCGTCGTTGTCCCGGTCGAGGTGCGGCGCGTAGCCGTCCTGGCCGCGGTAGATCGGCGTCACGCCGGCGTCGCGAGCCTCGGTGCAGTTCTTGTACCCAGCCCGCGGCGCGGGAGCGGGCGGTGCAGGAGCCACCTGGGGTGCGGGGGCGGCCTGCGGGGCCGGCGCTACCTGCGGTGCGGGTGCCGGTGCTGCCGGGGCGGCGGGTGCGGGCGGCAGAAGCGGGTTCACGGCGTCGGCCGAACCGCTCGGAATCAGTGCGGCAATCTCCGGCGGCAGGAAGTCGAAAACCGTGGACGCCTGCGCGGTCGGCGTAACTGCCAGGGCAATGGCCGCAGATCCGAAGATGGTGAGAGCTGCACGTCGTGCATTCATGGTGGTTCCTCGTTCATAGGGGGTGGGCTGCGACAGGACGCGGGGCCGACTAGCCGAACCGCACTGTCTTGTCGGATGTTAGCCACGACATAGCGGAGCGCGAAAACCGGTGTAGGTCAGTGAGGTTCGTTGTCGGTCGAGTGAATGACATTCGTGCCGAGTGGCTCGCGCACTTCTTTTCGTCAGACGCACCCGTTCTAGGGCCCGAAAAAGGGTGCGTGGGCGGAGAAGGGGTGCGTGTGTGGGTGCGGCGCCGTGGGATCGACGGTGCGTGGGCGCAGAAGGGGTGCGTGGGTGGGTGTAAGTGCCGGCTTCTACACGCCGGGGATCATCCGTGCGTCGATCGCCTCGACGATGGTGTGCCAGATCCGGCTTGTCGGATCGATGACGGCGAAGTGATCGCCCGGCCCCTCGATCAGGGCGACGTCATCGGTGGTTGCCGCGGCGGCCGCGGAGTACTCCCTGCTCATTTCCAGCATGTCCGGTTCGTCCTCGAGGGCGCAGGCGACCACCTGTGGGATGCCGAGGGGGAGTCGGTCGATCGGCGACGACGCCTCGTACGTCTCGCGGTCCTCGGACCAGTGATTGCCGACGGCCATCGCCACGGCACCTTCGCCGAGGTGGCGATTGTCGGCAAGTCGCAGGTTGAGCACACCGGCGAGGCTGACGGCGAGCGCGAGGGGAACTGCTGGCGCATCGGCGGCGGCCCGAAGCGCGAGCTGAGCACCGGCCGAGTGGCCGAGTACGACGAGGCGGCTCGGGTCCACACCAGGAAGGGTCGATACGGCCGCAACGGCGGCGGCGACATCGGACGACATGTCCGCCCAGCGATGTTCGGCGTTCCGTCGATACTCGACATTCCACGTGACATACCCGCGGGTGGTCAGGTCGACCGCGAGGGCATCCATCAGGTCGAACTCCCACCGTGTGCGCCAGAACCCGCCGTGGATGAGTGCGACGGCGGGGAAGGGGCCGTTCCCGTCCGGGATTCGGAGTTCGGCGCGCTGATCCGGGTGGCTTCCGTACCGGATCATCGTCCCGGGATGGAAGCGGTGGTGGTACCAGCTGTCGACGGCGTACCGCAGGCCGTCGAGTCCTCTGCCGCGAATGTGGGCGCGGACGCCCGCCGAGCGATCGGCGTCGCAGTCACCGAAGTCGACGCGGATCACGCCGACCCTCGGGGGTGTGAAGGATTTTCCGGTACCGGGTACGACGATGAACTCGCCTCGCCTCGCCTCGCCGCCGAAAGCGTGGCCCGCTCCAGCTCGGCGGTATCCGTGGTGAACGTCAATTCGCCGGTCAGCCCGCGTGCACTCAGTGCCCGGTGCAGGAGCTCTTCCACGGTTCCGCGGTGTGCCACGACCCCGGGGGCGAAGACGACATCGACTCGGCGAGTGGGTGCATTCACGGATCCACCGTACTTTCCGATAATGACATCTGCCTAGCGGTCGCCACGATTATGTAATATGAAAGGCGAGGGCCCGGTACTCGAACACCAGCAGTGAGGACAGTCATGGGCGTGCAGGCCAACACCAGAGCCATCGAGAAAGACATCGTCACCGACTTCAGCGAGCGCATGAGTTATGGCTCGTACCTGGACCTCGACACCCTGTTGAGCGCCCAGAAGCCGGTGAGCCGCCCGGAGCACCACGACGAACTGCTGTTCATCATCCAGCACCAGACCACCGAACTCTGGCTGAAGCTCGTCCTCCACGAAACCCTCGCGGCGCGTGCCTCTTTCGACGACGACGACATCGGTAAGGCGCTCAAGTGTGTGGCGCGCGTGAAGCACATCCAGAAGACGCTGACCGAACAGTGGTCGGTTCTCGCCACGCTGACGCCCACGGAGTACTCCGAGTTCCGCCAGTTCCTCGGTAATTCGTCCGGGTTCCAGTCGTACCAGTACCGCGCGGTCGAGTTCGTGCTCGGCAACAAGAACGCGGGAATGCTGAAGGTGTTCGAAGCGGATTCTGCCGCCCACGATCTGCTGGGGCGGCTCCTCGCCGAGCCCAGTCTCTACGACGCGTTCTGGCAGTGCCTGTCGCGGCTGGGATACGACGTGCCGGCATCCGCGCTGAACCGCGATGTGACCGCCGCCTACACACTCAACAAAGACTTGATGCCCCTGATCAAGTTCGTCTACGAGAACCACGACGACCACTGGGCCGTTTATGAGGCGTTCGAGGAGTTCGTCGATCTCGAAGAGAACTTCCAACTGTGGCGCTTCCGGCACATGCGCACGGTGCTGCGCACCATCGGCATGAAAACCGGGACCGGAGGTTCGAGCGGAGTGGGATTTCTGCAGAAGGCACTGGAGCTGACATTCTTCCCGGAACTGCTGGCCGTGCGCACCGAGATCGGACGATGATGACCACGTCCACCGATGCGCTGACCACCCGCGCCGAGCACCTCGACGCCGCGGACCCGCTGCGTTCCTACCGTGACCTGTTCATCGGCGCCGATGATCCTGCGGTGGTGGCGTACCTCGACGGCAACTCGCTCGGACGGCCCACCCGGGCGAGTGCCGAGCGGATCAACTCCTTCGTCACCGGGGCCTGGGGTGGCCGGCTCATTCGCGGCTGGGACGAGGAGTGGTTCGAACTCCCGATCACCATCGGCGACACCCTCGCGCGGGTTGCGCTCGGAGCGGCTCGCGGGCAGACGACCATCGGTGATTCGACGACGGTCCTGCTGTACAAGCTTGCCCGCGGGGCCCTCGCGTTGCGGCCGGGGCGCACCGAGATCGTCGTGGACCGCGACAACTTCCCGACGGACCGGTACGTGCTGGAGTCCATTGCCGGAGAACTCGGGCTCACGTTGCGGTGGATCGAGTCGGGTCGGCGCAGTGGCGTCAGCGTCGACGACCTGGAATCCGTCGTGTCGGAACACACGGCGCTCGTCGTTCTCAGCCATGTCGCATACCGCTCGGGCTACCTGGTGGACGCCGCCGGGGCTGCGCGCGTGACTCATGAGGCGGGCGCACTACTGCTGCTCGACCTGTGTCACTCGGTGGGGTCGGTTCCACTCGAGCTCGACAGCTGGGGTGTGGATCTGGCGGTCGGGTGTACCTACAAGTACCTCAACGGCGGGCCCGGGTCACCCGCGTTCGCGTACGTCCGAGCCGAGCACCAGGGGAAATTTGTTCAGCCGATCTGGGGTTGGATGGGTCGCGACAACCCGTTCGCGATGGCCCAGGGCTACGAACCGGCCCCCGGCATCCGTCGGGTGATCAGCGGAACGCCGTCGGTCCTCGGCATGCTCGCGATGCAGGACACTCTCGCACTGATCGACGAGGTCGGTATGGCGGCCATCCGGGCCAAGTCGGTGGCACTGACGGAGTACGCGCTCGAGCTCGTGCGAACGTTGCTGTTTCCGCTGGGCGTGGAGATCGGATCGCCGGAGGATCCTGCCGAGCGGGGTGGTCACGTCATCATCGATCACCCGCGGTTCGAGGCCGTCATCGAGAAGCTGTGGTGCAAGGGCGTCATCCCCGACTTTCGTGCCCCCCACGGGTTGCGTCTCGGCCTCAGCCCTCTGAGCACGAGATTCTCCGAGGTGTGCGCCGGAGTACTGGCGATCCGTGATGAACTCACCGCCTGAACCGGCAAGCGCGATCCTCGACGACTTCGATTCGCGACCCGGCAGCGCGACGTCGCTGATCCGAACCGTCCTCGGCGCGTACGTGCGCGACCTCGGCGGGTGGATGGCGATCGCCGACTTCGTCGGATTGATGCAGGCCGTGGGCATCCCGTCCGAATCGACGCGCATCGCGGTGACCCGCTTGAAGAAGAAGGGGGTGCTGCGGGCCCGCGTCTGCGACGGGCGGAACGGGTACAAGGTGACCGAGCAGGCGGAGGCGATGTTCAGCCGCGGCGATCCGCGGATCTTCGGCTTCCGTCAGATGGCGGAAGGCGACCCCTGGCGTCTGATCTCGTTCACCATTCCCGAAACGCAACGGGCCGCGCGACACCAGTTGCGCAGGCGGCTCGGGTGGATCGGGTGCGGAACGGTGTCACCGGGTCTGTGGATTGCCCCCGAATATCTTGCGGAGGAGGTGGGGGACATCGTCGACGCGCTGGGTCTGTCCGCGTATGTGACTACCTTCGTGTCGACGTCGATGTTCGTGCCCGACTCGCAAGCGGATGCGGCAGCGAGGTGGTGGGATCTCGACGGCATTGCTGCTCGCCACCGGGACTTCCTGACCCGTCACCGCGCCGCTCTGTCGACGACAGAGGAGGTTTCACCGCGCGAGGCCTTCGTTCGTTTCGCTCCGCTGCTCGACGAATGGCGGATCATCCCGTACATCGACCCGGGACTCCCTGCCGGAATGTTGCCCGACGACTGGCCCGGCTCCGACAGTGTTCGCCTGTTCGCGTCGGCGCGGGACCGTTACCTCACCGGAAGCCGAGAGTGGGTGCGCAGCATCCAGTCCCGACTCCCGGCGTGAGCGCCTATCCCAAAAATTCCTCACCGATGATCTTGGCCCATTCCTCGGCCTGGTCCTTGGGGCGGATGCTGCTCGAGCCGTCGTGTCGGCCGTGTTCGCCCACCTGGACGGCGCCGAGGGAGACGAGCTTCTCGGCGAGGATCTCGCCGCCCCGGTTGTAGGTGTCTTCGTAGACCTTGTCGCCGAGGCCGAAGAGCGCGAAGCGCAATCCGTTCAGGTCCGGTTCGTCGTGGTCGAGTCCCTCGAAGAAAGGTTCAGCGCCGGTGGGCAATTCACCCTCACCGTAGGTGGAGCACACGATGACGTGGAAGTTCTCCGGGTCGAGATCACCGGCGTCGTACTCCATCATGTCGTACAGGGACGTGTCGTCGTAGGTGCCGAGCACGTCGGCGAGATGATCGGCAACCAATTCGGCGGTACCGCCCTCGCTACCGTACAGAATCACCACTGCCATGGTTCTTGCTTCTCCTCGTAAGTCGGTGCGGCCGTGCTCAGTACACGTCGCGTAGGTAGCGCTTGTCCTTCTTGAGCTTGTTGACGTACTCCGACGCGTCCTCGGCCGAGAGACCGCCGTGGGTGGCGATCACCTGGTGCAGCGCGCGGTCGACGTCCTTCGCCATGCGGGTGGCGTCGCCACACACGTAGAAGTGGCCGCCGTCCTCGAGCCAGGCGAAGAGGTCCTTGCCGTTCTCGAGCATCCGGTTCTGGACGTACACCTTCTCGGCCTGGTCACGGGAGAAGGCCAGGTCCAGGCGGGTGAGGAGACCGCTGTCGCTCATGGCGCCGATCTCGTCCTCGTAGATGTAGTCGGACGCGCGGTGCTGGTCGCCGAAGAACAGCCAGTTGCGCCCCGCCGCGCCCCGCGCCCGGCGTTCCTGCAGAAACGCGCGGAACGGTGCGATCCCGGTTCCGGGCCCCACCATGATCATCGGCGCGTGGTCATCGGCGGGCACGCGGAACGACTTGTTCTTCGACACGAAGATTCCACCGGTACCGCCCTCGGCGACGCGGTCGGCCAGGTACGTCGAGCACACACCGCCGCGGTCGCGCCCCGCGGAGGTGTGCCGGACGCTGGCCACGGTGAGGTGCACGCTGCCCGGGTCGGCGAGGGGACTCGACGAGATGGAGTACGCGCGGTGCTGCAACGGCTTGAGCACGCCCACGAACTCGTCGGCGGTCATCGACAGCGCGGGAGCGAGGAGGAGCAGATCGAGGACGTCCTTACCCCACAGCCACGCGTCGAGCGCCTCCTTGTCGTCGTGCCGGAGAACGTGAGTCAGTTCGTCGTTTCCGGCCCGCTTCTCGATTTTGTCGAGGAACTCGTGGGACGGCGTGGAGATTTCGTAGCTGTGCATCAGCAGATCGCTGAACGGGCGTTCCTTGCCGGTGACGGCGGCGTCGGCGGGAATGCCGAGCCGCGACACCAGAGCGTCCACGAGCTGCGGATCGTTGACCGGCATCACACCCAGGGCGTCGCCGGCCTCGTACTCGAGACCGCTGTCGGCGAGCGCGAACTCGTAGTGCCGGATCTCCTTCGCGGAGGCGTCACCCGACAGTCTCCGATTGACGGCCAGCGTGGACACGTAGGGGTTCTTGCGATTCCACTGCGAACGCTTACGCGCGGGCTTCGCGTCCGGCGCCGCGACATCGGCGACCGGCGACTCCCCGCGAATGCCCTCGACCGCCGCCAACAATGGCAACGTTTCCGCCACCCAGGCGGCAGCGGCGTCCTCGTAGTCGACGTCGCAGTCGACGCGCGGAGTGACGCGGCGGGCGCCGAGCTGCTCGAGCCGGGTGTCGATCATCTTGCCGGCCTGGCAGTACCCGTCGTAGCCGGTGTCACCGAGTGCGAGCACCGCGAAGTCCGTGGCCTCGAGACGGGGCGCGGTCTCGGCCGACAGTGCCTGCCAGAACAGTTCCGCGTTGTCGGGCATCTCGCCCTCACCATAGGTGGAGGTGACGACGAGAACACGCTGCATCGACGCCAGGGCGTCGACCTCGACGTCGTCGAGCGCACTGACCACCGGTGCGAAGCCGTGCGAACGTGCCGCGGCGGCAGCATCTTCCGCGACGCCCTCGGCATTGCCGGTCTGGCTGCCGTACAGCACGTGGACAGCGGGGAGTTGCCCACCGGAGGCGGCGGGTGCGGCGGAGCTGCTGCCGACCGCGAGACGCGAGCTCATTCCGGCCAGGAAGCCGGTGAGCCACACGCGCTGATCGTCGCTGAACGGCGCGTCCTGGGGGATGTACGGCATTTTCATGAGGGAACAGCGTCCTTCGTGGGGATCAGGTCGGGCAGAGCGTGCTGAGCGAACAGTTCCTCGAAGCCGGGCAGCCGGCCGATCTTGTCGACGTTCTTCGCATCCTGGTGCAGGATCCAGCCGTACGTGCCGGGCGCGTCGATGGACCGGACGTTGCGTTTGCGCAGGGCGTCCTTGTAGTCGGCGAGACGCTTGGCCGCCACCATCACCGCCAGGTCCTCGTCGCTGTAATCCTTCAGGGCTTCGCGGGCGTACCGCTGCAGTCGCTGCATCAAGAAGAAGTCCTCGGTGAGCAGCAGGTTGCGCACGGCCTTGTCGACCGCCGGATCGGACGGGTCGGTGGCCCCCGGCAACTTCGACAGCGCCATTTCCTGCGCGGCATTGAGCACCGTGTAGTTGTTGAGCAGCGCGAACATGGCTTCAGTGTCGGCCTCGCCGTAGCCGGGAACGGCGCCGCCCAGAACTGCGTGTCCGTCGCGGTAGTCCAGCTTGAACTTGCGCACCTGGTGGGCCACCAGCGCGGCCGCGAGTTCGTCGGCCAAGTCCTTGCGCGACTTGGCTTTCAGGATCTCGTCGCTGTCCTGGTACTGCAGCAGCGCACGCGGCATGCCGTACACGAAGTGGTGCTGTTCGGTCTCCCAGTTTTCGAGTAGCCAGGCCGCCTTCGCGGACCCGGTGGCCTCGAGGTGCCAGCCGAGCAGCAGGTGCACAGCCTGGTGGTGCAGTGCCGCGTGCTCGTCGTCACCGGTGATCGAACCGAGCAGGATGGAATCGGCACTGGCCTTGCCGGCGAGCTTGCCCTCGGGGTCGTACTGGTAGACGAACCCACCGCTCATGCCGTTGCCGACACCCTTGCCGAACCCGCCGAGGTTGAGCACCGCGCCGTTGGTCATGTACTCGCAGGCGAAGTCACCGACGCCCTCCACGACTGCGGTGGCGCCCGAGTTGCGGACGGCGAAGCGGTCACCGGCCTGACCCTCGACAAACAGGCGTCCGCCGGTGGCCCCGAACAACGCGAAGTTGCCGATCAGGACGTTGCCGCCGGCTGCGGTCGACCCACCGCCGGGGGAGCGGACGACGATGCTGCCGCCACACGCCCCCTTGCCGACACCGTCGTTGGCGGTGCCGGTGTGGACCAGAGACATTCCGTCGTTGCTGAACGCACCGTAGGAGAGGCCGGCAGACCCGGAGGTGGCGATCCGGACGCTGCCCTCGCGCAGGTAGCCGCGACCGCGCTCGTCGCGCAGCACCGCCGGCAGATCCTGTTCGGTCAGTTCGTGATTGAGCATGCGTTCGATGTCGACGGCCAACTGTGCGCCGACGCTCTTGTTGCGGTTGCTCAGTCGTACACCGTCACCGAGTTCGACGGTGCGCTCGCCCTGCTCGACCAGGGCCGCCCGCAACTGGACGAGCCAACCGTCGTCGAGCGTGTAGTCCTTCTCGAGGTACACCGGATCGCCGATCGTGACCTCGTCGACTACAGCGAGCATCGCCCGCAGGTCGAGCTGGCCGACGCTCGACGGGTGATCGAGCAGGTGCAGCAGGTCGGACCGGCCGCGAGCCTCTCGCAGCGAGGTCATGCCCAGTTCGGCGAGCACCTCCCGCGTCTCGTGGGCGATGTTGAGCAGGTACTGCGCCATCGCCCGCGGGTCACCGTCGAACAGTTCCGGGTTGGTGGTGAGGCCGGCGGGGCACTTGACGTTGCAGTTCTTGGCCATGACGCACTTGAGCATCATCAGCGCGGTGGTCCCGAACTCGAAGCTGTCGGCCCCGAGGAGCGCAGACTTCACCACGTCGCTCGCCGTCTGGTGTGCGCCGGAACACCGGAGCAGCACCTTCTGCCGTAAGCCGTTGGCGCACAGCGCCTGGTGAACCTCGGCCACGCCGATCTCGGCGGAACGCCCGGCGTACTTGAGGCTGGTGACCGCAGCGGCGCCGGTGCCGCCGGTGTTGCCGGCGACGTTGATGACATCTGCGCCCGCCTTCGCGACACCGACCGCAATGGTCCCGATGCCCTCCGACGACACCAGCTTGACGATCACGCGGACCCGCGCGGCCTTGCAGTCGTGGATCAGCTGAGCCAGATCCTCGATCGAGTAGGTGTCGTGGTGCGGGGGCGGCGAGACCAGCTCGACGCCGGGGGTCCCGCCGCGCGCGGCCGCGATCTCGACGGTCACCTTGGGGGCGGGAAGCTGCCCGCCCTCACCGGGCTTGGCGCCCTGCGCGATCTTGATCTCCAGCTCTTCGAGCATGGGATCGGCCAGGTAGCCGGCCCACACGCCGAACCGGCCCGAAGCGAACTGCTTGATCCGCGAACCGCGGATGGTGCCGTAGCGAGAGATGTGCTCGCCGCCCTCACCGCTGTTCGACATTCCGCCGACCATGTTGGTGCCGTGCGCGACAGCCTCGTGCGCATTGGAGTTCAGCGCGCCGTGGCTCATGGCCCCGGAGGTGAGGAACGGCGTGATCTCACTGGCCTTCTGGACCGTGGCGAGCGGGATGCTGGGGGGTGCGGTGCGCAGCAGGGCCAGGCATCGCAGCGCCTCTCCGGACGCCCGTACCACCAGGGCATCACCGTCGATCCGATGCTCGCACAGGTCGCCGAACCGCAGGACCAGTGACTCGCCCAGTGCGGCAAGCACGGTGGGGTCGCCGGCGTGCGGGCCGGTGAGCCGCAGGCGGAACTCGTCGTCCCCGACCTGCTCGGAGGCGAGCCCACGGACCGCGAAGCTGTTATTGCCCTTACGGGAGAACCGGCCCATCTGCCGGCGGAACTCCTGCGCGGTGGTGAGGAAGGTGACGTCGGCGGGCAGGTCGAGGACGTCCCGCAGCGCGGCGGGGCGGCGGGTGCGCTCCTCGGCCATGGTCCGGACGAATGCCCGGTAGCCGGGGGTGATCTCGAACCCGTCGATCGCCTCGGGGGCGAGCTTCTGGAAGCCGGCGTTGCGGTAGGCGTCGTCGTCGAGACCGAACGCGTCCTCGAGCCGGTTCAGGGGAAGCAGGCGCAAGGACTCGGTGTGGTCCTGGGTGCCGGCGGTGTCGAAGGCGATCGGCTCCTCGGTGAGGTCGACGAAACCGCGTACGGCAGCCGTGCCGTACGAGTGCCCGGCACCTTCGGCGCGCTCCTTGAAGAGGCCGAGCAGGGGGACGTCCTTCTCCCCGGTGACGGTCGCAGCCCTCGCGTGCCAGTCGGCGACGGCCTGGGCGATCACGGCGAATCCCACGCCGCCCACAGGCGTCTTGACGTTCGCGAAGAAGCGGCGCAGAACCGGGTCGTCGGTGTCGAGGTAGTTGGGTTCGAAGAACTCGCCGCCGATGTAGCTTTCGGCGGTGCACAGACCCACCCGGCCCATCGTCTTCATCAACGACTTCTCGGCCGCCTTGGCGAAGCGGGTGAACGCCTCATCCGCGTTGTCCGCGAACTTCTCCTCGGCCCGCAACCGGACGGCGAGGGGGTAGATCGCGGCGGCGCCAAACCCCAGGGCAGCGGCGACATGGTGCGAGGAGGAAATCTGCCCGCTCTCGGCCACCACCGACACCCGCAGGCGCAGGCCCGCCTCGATCAGCCGCTGATTGACGGCCGAGATCGCGATGATCATCGGCAGGGCGGCGCGGTCCGTGGCGACGTGCCGGTCCGTGAGGATGGCGATGCCGCCGCGCTCCCGGGCGAACGCCTCCACCTCGTCGCCCAACCCGTCCACCGCCGCCTCCAGCGCGGCCGCGTTGGCAGCGGCGTCGCCGGGAACAGGGCTGTAGAGCATCGGGAAACGCTGCACCGGTGTGTCGGTCTGCTTGCGGATCCGCAGCATGTCCAGATGAGTGAGGATCGGCGACGGCACCACGATCTGCGGGGCAGACTCCGCACCACTGTGCAGCTTGGCGCCCAGCGCGACTCGCAGAGTCATGCCGTCCGACTCCCGGATGCTGTCCAGTGACGGGTTGGTGACCTGCGCGAAACGCTGCGAAAAGTACTTGGCCACACCGCCTTCCTGATCGGACAGTGCGTTGATGGCGTTGCCGTAGCCCATCGCGGAGATCTTCTCCTGACCCGAAGCCAGCATCGGGTCCATCATGAACTTGAAGCTTTCCTGGTTGTGCGAGTACGCGACGTACCGCTGATGGCGTTCCAGGTCGCCGTTGTAACGCAGAGGGCCGGGCTCGGCCTCCACCTCGGGCAGGGCGTCGATCGTGCGGCGCGCCTCGGCGACGAGGGCGCGGTAGTCGTGCCGTGCGGCCAGCAATTCGAGCGCCTCGTCGGAGGAGTACGCGCGGCCCTCGCGGTGGTCGAAGTACAGCATGCCGCCCGCCTCGATGCGGCCGCGGTGACGCACCGTCTCGGGGTCGAAGTCGATCTGCCCGGCCTCCGAGGTGACGCACAGGTAGTCGTCTGTTTCCACGCTGCGCAGCGGACGCAGCCCCAGCCGGTCGAGACGCGCTCCGACGACGGTGCCGTTCCCGAAGATGACCGCGGCCGGGCCGTCGTTCTTCTCCTCGTAGAGAGAGAAGTACTCGAGCATCGCCCGCACCTCGGGGGAGAGGTTCGTGTCGTTTTCCCATGCCGGGGGCATCATCGACACCACGGCGGTGACGAGGTCGAGGCCGTCCTCGACGACCCGGCTCTGCAGCGTCTGATCGAGACGGCAGCTGTCCGACTGGCCGTGCGGACGCACGATCTCCCGGTTCCGGGCACGGGCGACGGCCGTCTCGGAGAGGCGGTTCTTCTTGTCGGTGTTGAGTTCGCCGTTGTGCGCCATGAGCCGGAACGGCTGCGCCATCGTCGGGTGCGGGTCGGTGTTCGTGGAGAACCGGGTATGGAAGAACAGGGTGTGAACGGCGTGCGCCGGATCGACCAGGTCGCAGAAGTACGGGATCACTTCGTGCGAATTGAGGCGACCCTTGAGCACCTGGGTGCGGGCACTGAGCGAGAGCGGGTACATCCCGGCGAGGTCGGGCTGGGTGTAGGCGACGGCCTCGATGGCGAGCAGGGCGTCGTGGATGCGGCGGTCGAACTCGACTCCATCCGTACACGCCTCGGGAGCGGTGAACACCCACTGCCGAATGGGCAGCTGGTACTTGATCGCGGCCGGACGCAGGACGGTGGCGTCGACGGGGACGTCACGTTCGAGCAGCACCTCGAAGCCCTGCGCGGCGAGTGCCTGCTCGATGACGGCCTCGGCGTCGGCGTGGAACGCGACGTCGGTGGGGAGGAAGAAGTTGCCGACACCGAAGCGGCCGGATTCCAGCTCACCCCGCCCGGTGAGGGCGCGGAAGAAGGGCACCGAGAGGTCGACACAGATTCCGGCCCCGTCGCCGACGCCCTCGGCCGACATGCCACCACGGTGAGGAACAGCACACAGGGCCTCGTTGCCCAGGGTGAGTATCTCCGGGGTCTGCACGCCATCCTTGCGGGTGATGAAGCCCACGCCGCAGCTGCTCTTGTCGAGCGTCTTGTCGTACAGGCCGAACTCACTGGCACTCGTCTTCAACCGACTGGCTCCTCGCGATACTCGCCGAAATGGGGTCCGTGCAGCACACGGGTGGCGTCGGCGAGAGGATCACGGCGGAGAACCGGCCCCGAACCGATACGCCGGTGAGGCAGACGTCGTTGTCTGTGGTGCGGACCCTGACGAGTCCACGCGAAACCGCAGATTAGCGGAGGCTAAGTCCCTACTGCAAGCGGCTCGTTTCCCAGCCACCGAGCGCTCGCAAATCCGCTCCCGATGTGCGGGCAGAACGCCTAGTTGCGAATGTCACACCTGGCCAGGACGCTGGGCCGACTCGTAGATGCACGGACATTGGTCGGGTGCCGACGCTTCTGCGGGTGCGGATGACTATTCCGTGGGCGGATGTGAGGGCATCTCAGTCGGTGAGATCGATCCGCACGGTCAGGAGGTCGGTGCCGACCGCCCGGACCGCCGCGCTGTTGAGCCGCGGGAGCTGCGCCAGCCGGGCGACGGCGTCGTCGTCGGGCAGCAGCGTCGCGGTGCCGGTGTGCCAGGTGCCGTGCAGTCGCAGCCGCACCGCGTTGTTCGCGCGAATGTTGCGGATGTAATGAGAACGCTCACCGAACTCGGACACCAGCCAGAATTCGGTGCCCTGTCGTCGGCCACCGATGGGCGTGACGCGGGGCTGTCCGCTGACGCGGCCGGTGGTCTCGAGGAGCGTCTGGCTCGACAGTCGCGTGGAGAGCGGGTTGGCGACGTGCCGCTGGAATTGCATGACGATCCGTCGTTTGATCGCGTCGAGGTCGGCCATGACGAGAGCCTTCCACGTGGGGAAGGCTCTCGTCGAGCGTTTGGCTACGACGCTGCGACCGCGTCGTCGTCCTGGAACGGGTCGCCGGTCCGTTCGGCGTTGTACCGGGCCTCGTCGAGGATGCCTTCACGCTTGGCGACGATCGTCGGGACGAGTGCTTGACCGGTGACGTTCACCGCGGTGCGGCCCATGTCGACGATCGGTTCGACGGCGAGCAGGAGGCCCACTCCGGCGAGGGGCAGTCCCAGCGTCGACAGGGTCAGCGTCAGCATGACCGTGGCACCGGTGGTGCCTGCGGTGGCCGCCGACCCGATTACCGACACCACCACGATCAGCAGATAGTCGGTGACGGACAGCGGCACTCCGTAGAACTCGGCGACGAAGATCGCGGCGATGGCGGGGTACACGGCGGCGCAGCCGTCCATCTTGGTGGTCGCTCCCAGGGGGACCGCGAACGACGCGTACTCCCGGGGAACGCCGAGATTGCGTTCGGTGACGCGCTCGGTGAGGGGGAGTGTGCCGATCGACGACCGGGAGACGAACCCGAGCTGGGTGGCGGGCCACACGCCGGAGTAGAAGGCACGCACCGACAGCCCGTGCGCGCGGATCAGCACCGGGTAGACGACGAGAAACACCAGCGCCAGCCCGATGTAGACGGCTGCGGTGAACCAGCCGAGCGAGCCGATGGCATCCCAGCCGTAGGTGGCCACCGCATTGGCGATCAGTGCGGCGGTGCCGATCGGAGCAAGGCGGATGATCCACCACAGCACCTTCTGCACGATCGCCAGCAGCGAGGCATTGAACTGCAGGAACGGCTCCGCCTTGGCCCCGACCTTCAGCGCGGCTATACCGATGGCGGCCGCCACGACCAGCAGTTGCAGGACGTTGAAGCTCAGTGACGTGCTCGCGACGCCTTCGGTGACAGTCGTTTTCGCGCCCAGGCCCAGGAAGTTGCTGGGCACCAAGCCGGTGACGAACGCCCACCACGATCCGGTGGTCACCGGCTCCTTGCCTTCGCCGGACACCGTCGTGTGGGCACCGGGCTGTGTGAGAAGCCCGACGACAATTCCGATGACCACCGCGATGAATGCGGTGATCGCGAACCACAGAAGGGTCTGCACCGCCAGCCGGGCGGCGTTGGCCACTTCCCGTAAGTTGGCGATCGAACTGACGATGGCCGTGAACACCAGCGGGATGACCGCAACGGTGAGGAGTTTGACGTAGCTCGTGCCGATGGTGTGGACGGTGCCCACGAGCCAGTTCTCGTTGCCGTCGGCGGCCGCGGGGAGTGTACGGGCGACAAGCCCGAGGATGACGCCGACGACGAGGCCGGCGACGATCTGCGGGCCGAACGAGCCGGCCCATTTCGGTAAGCGCCGAGAGGTGTTCTCGGCGCGCGTGGACAGCGCGGAACTGGGCATGGGTGTGCCTTTCGCATGAAGCCGTCAGCCGATGCCGGGTAAGGCGGGATGCGGCGGGGAAGGTTCCTGAGAGGTGTGGGAAGGGTCCGTCAGAGCGGGCGCGGACAGATGGCGCTCGCCTGCAGCCGGAGGTCGACGTAGCGTCGAGAAGTCAGGAACAACACCGAAGCGACTGTACTCGCCGACTCGATCACTTCACGAGATGGGCGGCGTCCGCGCGGGCTTGCCGGGCATTCTCGAGTTCGAGTGCGTACAGCAGGCCGAAGGTAAAACCGTTCTCGCCCTCAGTAACTCCGGCGCGCGCTCCGAGAGCGCGAAGGTTGTCGGCGGCGAGGACGCTGTCCTGGTGCTCACCGAGCACCTTCTGGACGTGCTTGAACTCGGACACCTTCTTCTCCGCTTTTCCGCCCAGCAGTGGTGTGGCCAGCTCGGCCGCGTACCTGGCGCGTTTGGCCGCTTTCCGGGCGCGGTGCAACTCCGTCGCGTCGGAATCGGCCACAGCGGCAGTGAGTCGTTTCCGTGCCTTGCGCCCCGCCCTTGTGACAGCCTTCGCGATCACTTTCGGACCGGCGCCGGGTTCGATGGTCAAGGGTGGGGCCGTACGCCATTGCGCGAGCGTCACGAGAAGATCGCGGTAGCGTGCGTCGTCGAGAGCGGACATGACGACGGTCAGGCAACGCTGCTGTTCCCCCAGCAGGTCCTGTTCGATTCGTGCGGCGACGGGACCCATGACCAGCTCGACGGGCAGGCCGGCGACCAATTCCCCGAGCCGGTGCCGTTGCACCTGACGATCGCGCACCTCGCCGAGTAGCCCCGCGTACCAGACGAGTTCGTCCTCGAGCCTCGACCGAGCATCCGGGTCGACCAGATCCTTGAACACGCGGAGAGTACTGCGGAACCGGCGAATGGCCACGCGGGTGGCGTGTATCGGATCGAGTCCGCGGCGCAGCCACACATCACCCGCAACGATTTCGTCGATCTGGGTGCCGAGATAGTCGGTGAGTGCTCGCCGTGCCGGGTTCTCGGAATCGTCGTCCGCGCGGTGCGGCTCGAGTGCCAGCGCGCGCGCCAGTTTCGACGCGTACGACGACGTGTGCGCCCCGCTCCGAACGAGGCGGCCACCGATGTCGCGCAGCAGTCGTTCTTGGCCGTGCTCCCCGAGTTCGACCTCGACTTCGCGCCACTGACTGGCAATGGCTCCACCGTTGTGGGCGGTTGCGGTGGCGCGCACCGAATCGTCCGCCAGTTCGGCCAGCGAGTTACCTGAGGAGTCGACTACACGGTGGCGCCGCCGGACGGTCGAGAGCGAGGCCACTCGCAGGAGAGGTTTGCCGAGCGCCACACCCGATACCGCGTTCGCCAGCTCGTCCGGGACGGACTCGTCACTTGTGGGCGGAAGCCGGACCTCGGTGCGGGCGTCGCCGGCGGGCACCTTGAGCTGCCATCCGAGGTCGTCGTCCCCCGAGCGGCGGCGAAGTGTCAGATGGTGACGGAGAAGGTCACGGTCGGCGGTGTCGAAGTAGACACTGTCGAGCCGGATGGTGTCGATGTCTTCCCGGCCCTGGTCGGGAACCAGGTCTCCGAGAGCCGGTACGACGAAGTCGAGGCTCACGTCGTATTTGTCTTCGCGTTCTGTCTGCTCCGCCGCCATCAGTCCAGTTTGCACCCCGCCTCTTTCGGATACCACCGGCGGAAAACATCGGGGTGCGCGCGGGTCCGGCTCTTCCACGCGTTCTCGCCGTATGTGCGGTACAACGGGTTGGCGGGGTCCCGTTCGACTCCGCGGGCTCGCGACGCCAGGTGTGGGGGCAGGGTAATCGTCGGAACTGTCGCGTCGAGTGCGGGATTGAGGAAGTACGGCACCGACAGCCGCTCCGGTGCCCCCGCCGGTGTGAGTACCCGGTGTCGGGTGGCCCGCAGATATCCACCCGTCGCGACCTCGAGTAGTTCGCCGATGTTGACCAGGAACGAGCCCGCGCGCGCCGGAGCGTCGATCCAGCTGCCGTCCTCACTCTCCACCTGCAGTCCCGTCGAGCCGGGCTCGAGGAGTAGGAGGGTCAGGACGCCCGAGTCCTTGTGGGCGCCCACACCCTGCTCACCGGTGTGATCGTCGCTCGGCCGTGCCGGGTACCGCACTACTTTGATGAGCGTGGCCGGGGCGTGAGCGAAGGCGTCGTCGAAGATGCCCGGATCGGCGTCGAGGGAGGCTGCCCAGTGTCGGAGCAGACGCATCCCGACCTCGGCCAGTGCCGCGTCGAACTGCTCGATTGTGGACTTCAGTGCTGGTAGTGCTGCGGGCCACTGGTTCGGGCCCTGCAACCGCAGGTAGTCGGTCGCATCCGGAACCGGGTCCCGTTCCGGTCCGATGTCGATCTGTTCACGCCAGTCGATCTCGCCGTTGGTCAGTTCCCCGCCGACCCGGTTATAGCCGCGGAAATGGGGACTGTCGATCATGGCGATCGACATCTTCGACTCTTCGGGCAGCGCGAAGAACTCCCGGGCAACCGAGAACACCCCGTCGAGGAGGCTGCGATCGACGCCGTGACCGTCGAGGTAGAAGAACCCGACGTGATGGGTGACTTCCCGCAGCCTCTCACGCCCGGCGGGCGTGTCCAGGTCGGCGAGGTCGATGACGGGAAGCACGTCTCCACGGTATCCCCGTGGTGAACTCCGGGCGAATGTACCTTTCGACGCGACCAGTGCGTCCGAAGGTACATTCGCCCGGCGTACTACGGGGTTGTGATCAGCGATTCAGCACTGGCTCGCTCTCGTGGACGATCACTGCCGGAGGAGCGTCGACCTGAGCGATCCTGCGGGGAATCAGCGCGGCGAGGATCGCTCCCACGGCCGCCGCTACGGCGCCGATCAGGAACGCGACCTGGAATCCCCTGTCGGTGTACAGGATTGCGCCCTGCGTCACCTCCGGCGGGATCGGGGCGATGTACGAGTTGTTCATCACCGTGAACGCGACCACCGGCAGGACCGCGGCGACGATGCTCTGTGTCACGCTCACGATGCTCGCCGTGGTGGCCTGAAGTTGCGGCGGAACGGCCTCGATCAGCAGGTTCGGCACCGCTGCGTAGGCCAGCCCCATGCCTGTGCCGGTCAGGCCGGCGAAGATCAGAAGCAGCGCTTTGGAGTCGTGCAGCTGGGCGGTGAGCAGGAATCCGGCCGACATGAACAACATGCCCACGATCATCAACAGGCGGGGTCGGACGTTCTTGCCGACCAGGATGCCGACGACGATGCCGCCGACCACCACCATGCCCCCCAACGGAACCTGAAAGATCGCGAATCCCTCGGCGCTGACCCCGAACCCGTAACCCAACCCCAAAATCGCGGGAGTCATGGCCATCATCGGGAGCAGGATGGTGAACAGCGCGCTGCAGCCGTACGCGAGCCCGGAGCCCATCGACGTCAGCAGGATCGGCCGCCTGCGGAGGACGTCGAGGTCTACGAGGGGTTCCCGCACGATCCGGGCGGAGACGAGCCAGGCCGCTACCAATGCGACGCCGCCGGCAAGGAAGGCGAGCGTCGACGCGTTCGACCAACCCCAGATCGGTCCGAAGCTGACCGCGATCAGAATGCCCGCGATGCCGCCGCCGAGGAGGACCGCACCGAGGACGTCCATTCTCGACTGCAGACGTACCGGTGATTCGTCCGTGCTGAGCAGGATGAGCACACCGACGACGCCGAGTCCGACGACGAAGAACCAGAAGATGCTGCGGAAGCCGTGATTGTCGAGGAACCAGCCGGTGAGAAACGGTGCGGGGATGGCGATGAGGCCCATGCCGCTGGTGGCGACACTGACCGACAGGGCGACGGTTTTCGGCGGGAAGATGTCCCTGATCAAGGAGTAGCTCAGGAAGATGCAGGGAATCAGCACGCCGGACAGCGACCGGCCCACGATCAAGACCGCGTAGCTGGGTGCGACCGCGGAGACGAACGATCCGAGTGCGGCAATGAACGTGCACGCCAGCAGAATCTTGCGCTTTCCGTACACGTCGGCCGATTTGCCGAGAAGGGGCCCGGTGACGGCTCCGACCAGCAGGAACGAGGTGAGCAACCACGCGCCCTGCGTAGTGTGGTAGTGCTGGGAAATCGCCGGAACCGCCATCGAAATCATGATGTAGCTGACCGCGAGAATCTCCAGCAGCAGCATGATCGAGGCCAGGGAGAAAAGTAGCCGCGGCGACCAGTTCGGTGTCTCTCCGGGCAAGTCGATGGACGTGGTAGCAGGATCTATCATCGGGGTCCTCTCGGGTACCCACACGGTCCCTGTTCGGGATTGCGCCGTGCAGTGTGTCGGTGACCGCACCCGCCCTCCATTAGATGGAAGTGCGTGGGGTGAGAAGTGCGTGTTCGATATCACACTTGGCCACGGACGCACCCACCATGGGTGTGACCGCTCAGCGGAAGAAGTCACCGCGTTGCGTCCGCTCACCGGAACAGTGCGCACGCGAACGGGTCTAGAACCCCCAGCCCATCTGCGCGGAGTATTCGGAACCGAAGGCGAGGTCCAGGGCATAGAGGGTTGACGAGTCGACGGCCCACAACCTGTTCGCTGCGGCGAACGCGCGTGCGCGGTGCGCACCGAGGTACAGGCTGCCCAGCACGTCCAGGGCGAGCACCACCTGCGGGTCCGCTTCGGTGCGGGTGCACACCGCGCGGCCGTCCCGCACGCGCAACGCGAATCGGCCGCCGGCATCGAGGAAGCCATCGTCGACCTGCATCACGACGTCGAGATCGCACCGGTATACCCGAGCCTCCAGCGCGGCGGGAACGTCCATGATCCGTACCCACAATTCGTCGTGACGGGAGGTCGTACGGACCAGCCTGCTGTCGGTCAACAGGTACGGCAGCGGATCGTCGGGAACAACGGAGGCCTCGATCCGCCTGATGAGGTCCAGTCCGAGCAGGGCCCGCCACAGGGCGATATGGCTGTCGTCGGTGACCGAGCGGAACTCCTGGACGCGCGCGGTCGTCCCGTGCTCTCCGGAGACGCAGCGGTAGAGGACGTACCCGTCGTCGTGGAGCAGTCCGAACAGACTCGTACCGCCGCCGCGCTCGTTCTCCGGGTCGGCGAAAATTCGGTCCCACACGTTGTCCGGGCGTACCTGGGCACCGGGTGTACGTCGCTGCCACCGGTCGTAGATGTCGGTGATCGACGGACGCGCCTCGACGGGGCGGACCATGCGCACACCACCGGGGTCGGGCACATGCGGATGCAGTGCGGCGAACCGGCGATCGATGCCGACCGTGGATTCGACGGTCGCCGGACCGTACCCGAACCGTCCGTAGATCCCGCCCTCGCTGGCGGTCAGAATCGACAGCGGCACGCCCGCCCGCCGGAGACGCGCGTGTTGTTCTGTGTAGAGCGCGCGAAGGATGCCCCGCCGGCGATGTGTGGGGGCAACGGTCACCGCGGTGATCCCGGCCGCCGGGACGCCGACACCACCGGGCACTGTGACCGTCATCGGAATGTCCATGGTGGCGCCCACCACGGCAGCACCGTCCAGTGCGATGACAGGACGGTCGGCGCCCACCAGTCCTTTCCAGAAGGCTGTGAGCTCCGGCGTCTGCGGCGTCGCAAAACAGATTTCGTTGAGCAGCACGATCTTCGGCCAATCCTGCTCCGTCGCCGTCCTGATCGTGATCCCGCCGGTGGTGGTCGTCATGCCCCGACACTGGCACACCACACTCTGCGCTGCACGCGAATATCAGCCGACCCGTGAGCGACGACGGCGCACAAGCTCAGGCTTGTTCGGCGGCGATCCGTCCCGAGTGCACCGCGTCGACCAGTACCGCGTGGTCGGCTTCCGTTCGATCGGCGTAGCGGACGGCGTACCGCCCGATCGCTTCGTCCAGTTCTTCGTCGCCGGCGAAGTAGCCGGCGAGTAGCCGCGGATCGAGCGAGCGGGTGTGTGCACGTGCGAGGAGGGCGCCGGCCAGGCGGCCGTAGTCGTCGAGATGGTCCTGCGCGAGACCGGTGGGATCGATGTCACCTTTGAGGTTCCGGAACTGCCGCACGATGTAGGGAAGGCCGTCGATTGTGGTCCAGCCCAGGAGAATATCCGACTCCGCCTGCACCAGCCGGGCGCCGTGCACGATCCGCTTGCCTTCGTGTTTCGGCGTGCTGACAGGCAGGTACGGCGACAGCGCCGACGGCCGAGCCTGCTTGAGCTGCAGGACGAGCGCCTCGTCCCGGTTGCCCTGCAGCAGGGCGATGTAGCTGCGCAGTCCCACACTGCCTGTTCCGACGATCCGGAAGGCGACATCGGAGACCGCGAACCGGCTGATCAGGTTGCGGCGCGACTCGCGCAGTGATTCGACATACAGTTCGAGTCCGTCGATCACGGCATCGGCAGTGGCCTGTTCGACACGTGTGAGAACCGGCGGGTTCTCCACGAATCGCCGTCGCCGTGTCCCGGTCTCGTGGTCGTCGAGTTGCTCGGTCCATTTGGCCGCCACCTTTTCGCTGGTGTTGCGGCGGGCCTTCTGCGCGGCCTTGTCGAAGTCGTCGAGCAAGTCGTCTGCTTTCGCCCGTTCGAGTGCCGACTTGTCGGGGAGAGCGTTCCACGACTGCAGGAATGGCTGTTCGGCGAGCTCACGAATGGTGCGCCGATACGAGGTGACGGCATCCTCGGCGGCCTCGATGCAGCCGCGCTCGGGAACACTGCCCTCGCGTCCGGCGAGGACCAGGCTCGCGGCGAGACGTTTGAGGTCCCACTCCCACGGACCCGGGAGCGTCTCGTCGAAGTCGTTGATGTCCATCACGATCTGTCCGTCCGGTGTCCCGTACAGGCCGAAATTGGCGGCGTGCGCGTCGCCGCACAGTTGCGCCGTCAACCCGGTGACAGGTGAACCGGCGAGGTCGGCTGCCATGAGACCGGCAGCGCCTCGGAAGAACGAAAAAGGAGAGGCGATCATCCGCCCGATCCGCAGCGGCAGCAGAGAAGTCAGCCTGCCCTCGTTGGTGGCCTCGACGAACTCGAGCACTCCGGGCCGGTCTGCCCCGGCGGCGACGTGGTCGTGCGCGCTGGACGGCACGGATGCCCGCAGTGCGTTGCCACGCGCAGCGACGTCGTCCGCCTCGACCCTCGTTCGCAGGTCGACCCGCGCTCGGTCGGTCGTCACGATGGTGACCATATCCCAGGCACTCGGCATTCGACTAAGGTCCGGTGCATGCGGAGCAAGTGTGGCAACCGTGCCGCAGGGTGAGGCCGGAACCTTCCGACGTCGGGAACCGGTCATGCGCCGGGAATCGTGGGGTTTCGCGATCGGGTCGGTGTTGTTCGCGCTCGGGGCACTGCAGGTGTACGCGGACGCCGTCGGCCGGCAGGTCGACAATGCGACGTATTTCGTCGGATCGCTGTTCTTCACGTCCGCCGCGTACATCCAGCTCCGACTCAGTGGGCGACCGGTGCCCGGTGCCGAATCCTTACGCGTCGAGCGCTACGACTGGTGGGCGGCGCTGATCCAGTTCGCCGGCACACTTCTGTTCAACCTCAGCACGGGGGTGGCACTCGTCCACGGCCTGACGGTCGAACAGGACGAAGCGTGGCAGTGGCGGCCGGACCTGTTCGGGTCGACCGCCTTCCTCGTTGCCAGTGGCCTGGCGGTAGTGGCCACCACCGAAACCGACAAATTGTGGGATCCCCATGCTCGCAACTGGCGGAGCACCTGGCTGAATATGATCGGGTCGGTGGCGTTCGGCGTGTCGGCCGTCGGCTCCTTCATATTGCCGGGAACGGACATGCCGGCCGATCCGGTGGCTGCAGATCTCGGAACGTTCGTGGGCGCGCTCTGCTTCTTGGTGGCCGCGCTGTTGATGCGCCCGCCTCACCGCACGTATTCGTCGAACCAGTCGAGTACCCGGTCATAAGCTTCGCTCGCCGCCGCGGGGTTGTAGCGTTGCCCGGTGTCGTTGAAGAAGGCGTGGTCGGCACCCGGAATCGTGACGACCTCGTGGGGCAGTGCGGCACGAGCCAATGCGGCGGCTGCGGCGTCCCGGCTCGCGTTCACCCGGGCATCGTGCTCCGCATAGATGGCCAGCACCGCGGCCCGGGAACCAGAGAAATTCGTGTTCTCCGGCAGGGGTCCGTAGAACGGGACGGCGGCGGCCAGTCGGGGTTCACCGGAGGCCAGAAGTAGCCACACCATTCCACCGCCGAAGCAGAACCCGACCGCGGCCGTTTTCTTGTTCGGCACCCGTCGTTCGAGTTCGTCGACGCCGGCCTTCATGTCGGCCACGAAGCGTTCCGGCGGCACCTTCGCCAGTGTCGCCGTGGCCTGAGCGGGATCCGTGAAGGACGCGGTGCCGCCCTCTTCGGACAACAAGTCGACAGCGAGAGCAGAGTACCCTTCCCCTGCGAATCGACCTGCCACCGAACGAATATGGTCGGTGAGCCCTTTGTTCTCATGGATGACGAGTACTGCTCCGCGGGGCGAGTCTGCCGGCGCCCAGGCTCCTTGGAGGGTTCGTCCGTCGGGTCCGGGTAGCGTCACCGATTCTGTGGCGACGGCGCCTGCCGCACCGGGTGGTGGGGATGCCTCACTGGACGCGGTGCTCGCCGCGGTCGTGCCTGGGTCGTTGGTGCAGGCGGCGAGGAGTGAGGTGGCGGCAGCCACACCGAGGCCTATCAGGCCCAGTCTTCGCAGGGCTTCTCGGCGGGTGAGGAGGCCGTCGGCATGGTCGACCGCGATCTCCTCGGCGATATAGCGTTGCAGTGGCGTCATGATCGTCCCCGTCCGAACGGCCGTTGCAGAGCATTTTCGCGCGTCCGCGCCCGACCGGACCTACGCCGGTGCGAAGAATTCCAGCGCGATGTTGTCGGGATCGCGGAACGAGATACCCGATCCGTAGTGGGCGGTCTTGATGCCTCCGTGCTCGATGCCGAGAGCGTCGAGCCGATCCCGCCACACCACCAGATCGGAACACTGGAACGCCACGTGGTCGAGCCCCACCTGCCGTTCGTCGAACGTGCTCTCGGAACTGCCGCCGGTGTGCGCGTGTAACCCGAACAGCATCCCACCGTCCAGAGCGAACACGGTGTGATGGAAGGTGCCCGACTCCTCGTCCTCGTCGAGGACGGGTGCCGAATCGAACAACGCGCTGTACCAGGCGGTGCTGGTCGGCAGGTCGGAGACCGTGATCGCGATGTGGGCCAAGCCCGGGAAACTGGACATGTGTGGCATCCCTTCTCCGGCGAAGTTCGTGCGCGGATCCATACGACAGTATCGACTTCCGCCACCCGGCACACCCAGAAACCGCTCGAGCGCACTCGGCTGGGGCGGCTAGCCTGGGACGATGCGCACCGTGGGCGTCGATCTCGCCGCCGAACCGAACAGAACGGCCATGGCAGTCGTCGAGTGGTCGGAAGGCGAGGCACGCGTCGAATCGGTGATCCTGGGCGTACGCAACGACGCCATCACCGCCGCAATCCTCGACAGCGACCGGGCGGGAATCGATGCACCTTTCGGCTGGCCCGACGCCTTCGTGCAGATGGTGTCCGCACATCATGCCGGCCGGATGGCGGCCACCGAAGAACTGTCACACCGCGCCGGCCGGCGACCCCTGACGAAACGTCGGACCGACCTCGTCGTCCAGGCTGCCACCGGCATCGCACCGCTCAGTGTCTCCGCTGACCTCATCGCGCACGTGGCACTGCGCTGCGCCGGAATTCTCGCCGAACTCGGCGACCTCGGTGCCGACGTCGACCGCGTCGAAGGCCGGGCAGTGGAGGTGTATCCCGCCGCTGCCCTGCGGCGGTGGGGACTGCTCTCGCGCGGCTACAAGCGGTCTGCGAATCGGGTGACCCTGGGAGAGTTGGTCGACACGCTTCTCACCTCGGCGCCGTGGATGGACCTCCGGGCGCACGAACCACTCTGCCGCACCTCGGACGACGCCCTCGACGCCGTCCTGTCCGCTGTGATCGCGCGTGCGGCGGCCGTGGGACGCACGGAGATGCCCGACGACGCGGACCGCAGGATCGCCCGCCGCGAGGGCTGGATCCACGTGCCCGTGGGCAGCCTGCAGTCGCTGCGGCCGACGCTGTGAACCGAAACCAGGCAAAGTGGACAGCACACGCACAGTGCGTGGCGACGACAAAGGAGACCCATGGCTTTCTGGGATCAGCTGAAGGCAAAGGCGTTCGAAATGAACGGCCAGCTCAAGACGAAAACGGCACAGTTCCAGAACAAGGAGTTCGCCAACGCCAGCATGGCTATGTGCGCGCTCATCGCCGCGGCTGACGGCACGATCGACCCGTCGGAACGACAGAAGACTGCGACGCTGATCACCAGCAACGAAGCGCTCAGTGTCTTTCCCTCGGACGAGCTGCGTCAGAAGTTCGAGTGGTACTGCAGCAAGCTGCAGTCGGACTTCGAGTTCGGCAAGATCGAAGCCACCGCCACCATCGCGAAGTTGAAGTCCAAGCAGGATCAGGCGCGGGCCGTGATTCAAATCGGCATCGTCATCGGCGGCGCGGACGGCAACTTCGACCAGCACGAGCGAAATGTGGTGCGCGACGCCTGTTTCGCCGTCGGGATTGCTCCGGCGGAATTCGAACTGTGACGTAAACGGTGGCGCGCCCCTAGAGGTGGCGCGCCACCGACTGCGACGTCGATCCCATGATCGAACAGTGGCTGACACGAGAAGTTGGCGTCACCCGGCGCAGCGGAACCTCCACGCCGGGGGCGTGGTCATCCGGGTCGCGGGTGTCAGCGGCACCAATGCCGAAGGACCTTTGCCGTGAGCTCGGCCCGACTCAGGTGGTGATGGTGATGGCGCGGTCCCCGCTGGTGCTGCACCTCGGAATGGACTTCGCGAATGATTTCGAACATCCCTCCGCCCTCCATTCTCTGCATCCTGCCCCGGAGCAGGACGCACCGGGGCGTCTGATTCCGTTTTACCCCATCGGTGGGCTTTCAGACGGGTTTCGGGCATACCTTTTCCGGCGTCGTTCGGCGGGGCCGCCGTAGGGTCGAGGCAGTGGCACAACCCGATATCGATGGAGGCTGACCGATGACCGAAGTTCTGGACCGCAGCAAGATCTACATCGACGGAGCGTGGGTCGATTCGCAGGGGACGAGGCGTATCGACGTCGTCAACCCCGCCACCGAAGAGGTCATCGCTGTGGTCGCGGACGGCACCGCAGAGGACGTCGACCGCGCCGCCGAGGCCGCCCGCGCCGCGTTTCCCGCGTGGTCGGCGCTCAGCGGCGAAGAGCGCGGCCAGTACCTGCGCAAAGCGGCCGGTCTCGTGAAGGAGCGAGTCGACGAACTCGCCGCCCTGGTATCGAGCGACATGGGGATGCCCGTGCGGCTAGCGAAGCCCGTGCAGATCGGGATGCCATTGGCGAACCTCTCTGCCTTCGCCGAACTGGCCGCCAACTACAACTTCGACGCCCAGGAGGTCGGGAATTCGCTGATCGTGCGGGAGCCGATCGGCGTGGTCGGTGCCATCACCCCGTGGAACTTCCCCCTCCATCAGGTGGTCCTGAAGGTCGGTGGCGCCCTCGCCGCGGGTTGCACCGTGGTGGTCAAGCCGACCGAGGTGGCACCCCTCATCACCTACGCCCTCACCGACATCTTCCACGAGGTCGGTCTGCCGGCCGGCGTGTTCAACCTCGTCAGCGGGTACGGTCCCGTGGTCGGGGAGTCCATCGCCGGACACCCTGAGGTAGACATGGTCTCCTTCACCGGCTCCACCCGCGCCGGTAAGCGCGTCGCCGTCGTCGCAGCCGAGACGGTGAAGAAGGTGGCGCTCGAGCTGGGCGGGAAGTCGGCCAACGTCATCCTCGACGACGCGGACCTCACCAAGGCCGTCACTGACGGGGTGGGCAAGTGCTATTTGAACTCGGGTCAGACGTGTTCGGCCCTCACCCGCATGCTCGTCCCGGCCGACAAGGGGGACGAGGCGGCCGCGATCGCTGCGCAGGTCGCCCAGAAGTATGCCGTCGGCGACCCGACCGCGGCCACGTCGGTCCTCGGGCCGCTGGTCAATTCGAATCAGCTCAAACGCGTCCGAAGCTACATCGAGCAGGGAATCGCCGAGGGTGCCGAGCCTGTTCTCGACGGACGCGAAACCGGTCAGGAGAAAGGCTATTTCGTCGGCCCCACCATCTTCTCCGGGGTCACCGAAGACATGACGATCGCCCGCGAAGAGATCTTCGGACCTGTGCTCTCCATCATCGGGTACCAGGACGAGGAGGACGCGGTCCGGATCGCCAACGCCACCGAGTACGGGCTCGCCGGCGGCGTCTGGTCCGGCGACAAGGACCGTGCCGATCGCGTCGCCCGGCGGCTACGGGCCGGCCAGGTCGAGGTGAACGGCGGCGCCTTCAACACCAACGCCCCGTTCGGTGGGTACAAGCAGTCGGGTATCGGGCGTGAAGCCGGTGTACTCGGCTTCGAAGAGTTCCTCGAGGTCAAGTCGATCCAGCGGTAGGCGGCTCCGCCGCCTGTGCGCCTTTTTGGTAGTGACTGCTACCAAAAAGGGGCTCTACTGACTCATTCGTGGGTGGGTTCGGCCGGGTAATTGTGGGCGGGCGCCCCCGAGGCTGAGCATCGCGAGTGCGATGACGGCCTCGGG
>NZ_JBIRXS010000019.1:0-127900 GCF_044389235.1 Rhodococcus sp. NPDC019647
CCCATTCCGAACCCGGAAGCTAAGCCCTCCAGCGCCGATGGTACTGCACTCGACAGGGTGTGGGAGAGTAGGACACCGCCGAACATCCGTTACCGAAAGGGGACCCAATATACTGGGTCCCCTTTCGTGCTTTGTGTGAAAGGAATGACTGTGTCGGAGAGCGACGACGGACGTCGATCCTTCCGCGGAGGCGGTGCCTCTAATTCTGGACGAGGCGGTGCTTCCGGTGCGGACCGAGGCAGTGCCTCAGGGTCGAGCAGAGGTGGCCCGTCGGGTGGTCGTGGTGGATCGTTCGGCGGACCGCGAGGTGATTCTCGTGGCGGTGCCGGCAATGACCGGCGGGGTGGGCAGCGCCGTGGGGGCGAGGGCGGATTCACTCCGCGGGGTCGTGATGGTGACCGCCCGCAGCGGCAGGATGCCCGTCCCGACGAACCCGACCTGCCCGAAAATGTCGAGGCCGGTGAACTTGATCCGACTGTCCGGCGTGACCTGCTGAGCTTGGACAAGACGAACGCGAATACCGTTGCGCGGCATCTGGTGATGGCGGGCAAGTTGGTTGACGACGATCCCCGACTGGCCCTGGCGCATGCGCGTGCGGCGCGGCAGCGGGCCGGACGTATCGCCGTCGTTCGTGAGGCCGCGGGCATCACCGCGTACCACGCTGGTGAATGGGCAGAAGCGCTGTCCGAGCTGCGGGCCGCACGTCGGATGGCTGGCGGTCCCGGACTCCTCGCCGTGATGGCGGATTGCGAACGTGGACTGGGCCGACCAGAACGGGCGATCGAACTGGGTCGGAGCGATGAAGCAGCGGCTCTGTCTGGTGACGATGCCGCCGAGCTGCGCATCGTAGTTGCAGGTGCGCGCATGGACCTCGGGCAGTTCGATCAGGCCGTGGTCACGTTGCAGACGCCGGACCTCGACGCTTCCCGTACCGGTCCGGGCGCTGCGCGTCTCTTCTATGCGTATGCCGACGCCCTGGTGGCCGCCGGCCGTATCGAGGACGGACTGAAGTGGTTCCTCAATTCGGCTGCGGCGGACCTCGAAGGTGATACCGACGCAGAGGAGCGTGTGGCCGAGCTGACCGGAGACGATCAGTGACGGTGGAGCACGGTGTGGCGTCGTCGCTGCGTGAGGGATATGACGCTCTGCTACTCGACCTGGACGGCACCCTGTATCAGGGTCCGCTGGCAATTCCCGGTGCCCGGGCCGCGCTGGCGTCGGGAACGCAAGCCCTCTATTACGTGACCAACAATGCGAGTCGTAGCCCAGGTGAGGTCGCCGCACACCT
The DNA here is from genome assembly GCF_044389235.1 of Rhodococcus sp. NPDC019647. NCBI lineage: Bacteria > Bacillati > Actinomycetota > Actinomycetes > Mycobacteriales > Nocardiaceae > Rhodococcus > Rhodococcus sp. NPDC019647. The sequence continues at coordinate 1,289 of NZ_JBIRXS010000019.1, forward strand.
GACCGAGCTCGGTTTCGACGCCTCGGAGTCGAGGGTGGTCACGAGTTCGCAATCCGCAGCTCGACTCCTCGCTGAGAAGATCGAACCCGGTGCTGCAGTGCTGGTGGTCGGGACGGAAGCCCTGGCGGATGAAGTGGCGCGGGTCCGCTTGCGCCCGGTGCGGTTGTTCGCGGATTCGCCCGTCGCGGTGGTGCAGGGCCATTCTCCGACAACCGACTGGGCGATTCTTGCGGAGGCGACTCTCGCCATCCGGTCGGGAGCTCTCTGGGTAGCGGCCAATGTCGATTCCACGCTCCCTACCGAGCGTGGGCTGGTGCTGGGCAACGGATCTATGGTGGCCGCTCTGCGCACCGCAACGTCCTGCGTACCTTTGGTTGCCGGTAAACCGGCAGCGCCTTTGATGGAAGACGCGATACGCCGTAGTGGGAGTTCGCGCCCTCTGGTTGTGGGCGACAGACTCGACACCGACATCGAGGGCGCCAACGCGGTGGGTCTCGAATCCCTGTTGGTGCTCACCGGGGTCAGCACTGCCATCGACGTCCTTCGGGCAACCGAGGAACAACGCCCGACCTTCATCGCGTCCGAACTGGATGCCCTCAACCGGCCTGCTGACGAATCGCGGGTCGGCGAGGACCGCCGGTTCTCCGTCGAGTTCGATGGCACTGATCTGGTGATCGAACCGAAAGGCGAATCGATCGGCACTGCCGATTCGGTGACGCTGCTCCGGCACGTGGCTGTGTCAGCATGGAAGTACCCGGAGTTCGGCCGCGTCACGTCCACTCACCCGGCAGTCAGCGCGCTCGTGTCCGATTGGGGTGCTTGACCGCGCAACTCGAGTGCCCGCAGATCCTTTGTGTCCGCGGCGCGGTTCGCTGTATGCGTATCCGAAGGGGATCGACTAGCGTTGTGCCCGATGAGCACGCCAATACCGCGCCCGGGAGCCCATCTACCTGGGCCAACGCCGAGTGTCGACCCCGAGAAGATTTCCGCGGAGGTGGACGGATTGCTGACGCGGCTGCACGCCGTCGAACCAGATCCCGAGGACCCACACGGAGTCGGTGTCATTCCGAAGAAAGCGCATCTGCTCGAGAAGGCCCACGACGTTCTGGTGGAAGCGCTGGCCGCCGTGGACAAGATCTGAGGTGGCCCGACGCGCGCGGGTGGATGCCGAACTCGTTCGGCGTGGACTGGCCCGGTCCCGTGAACACGCCCAGGAACTCATAACATCCGGCAGAGTGCTGATCTCCGGAGTAGCTGCGACCAAACCCGCTACCGCCGTCGAAGCGGGAACACCGCTACGGGTGGTCGAGGTGGACAACGAGGTGTCCTGGGCTTCGCGGGGCGCCCACAAGTTGCTCGGAGCTCTCGAAGCGTTCGGACCCGGCGGGCTCTCGGTGGACGGAAAGCGGTGTCTCGACGCCGGCGCCTCGACGGGGGGTTTCACGGATGTACTTCTCCACCACGGCGCCCGGGAGGTGGTCGCGGTGGATGTCGGATACGGCCAGTTGGTGTGGCGGTTGCAGTCGGACGATCGGGTTCGTGTGGTCGACCGCACCAACGTGCGTGCTATCGACGCCGAGCGCATCGGCGGACCTGTCGATCTCGTGGTCGCCGACCTGTCGTTCATTTCCCTCGAACTCGTGCTGCCGGCCTTCGTCGCGTGTGTGACTGCCGGGGCAGATCTCGTTCCGATGGTGAAGCCGCAGTTCGAAGTCGGTAAAGATCATGTCGGGTCGGGCGGAGTTGTCCGTGACCCGGAACTGCGGGTGGCTGCCGTGCTCAGGGTGGCAAGGGCCGCGGAGTCCCTGGGGCTGCGTACGCTGGGAGCCGTCGCGAGCCCGTTGCCAGGTCCCTCCGGAAATGTCGAGTATTTCCTGTGGCTCCGTTCGGGTGCCACTGCGGTGCCGGAACCGGGTGTCGTACCCGGGGTTGATGATGAACCGGTCGACTCGATCGAAGAGTTGATCCGCACCGCGGTGCAGGAAGGACCACAGTGAGCGGGGGAAGCAGCGGCACGGCACGCGAGATTCTGCTGGTGGCGCACCCGGGCCGGGCCGAAATCACTGAGACGGCACGGCGCGTCGGTGAGATCTTCAAGAGCGCTGGAATCGGACTGCGCGTCCTCGTCGACGAGGTCGACAACACGCGCATCGAACCAATGGACGGCATGGCGCCCGACGAGTTCCTCGTGCCGGGATTCGAGGTGACGATCGTCCAGGCCGGTCCGCACGCCGCCCTCGGCTGCGAAATGGTGCTGGTCCTCGGAGGAGATGGGACTTTCCTTCGCGCCGCGGAACTTGCTCAGGCCGCGTCCATTCCGGTGCTGGGTATCAACCTCGGGCGCATCGGCTTCCTCGCCGAAACGGAGGCCGAACATCTGGACGAGGCACTCGGTCAGGTGGTGCGCCGCGAATACCGGGTGGAACAGCGCATGACGCTGGACGTCGTCGTCCGGGTGGACGACGAGATCATCGAGCGGGGCTGGGCGCTCAACGAAGCGAGCATCGAGAACCGGTCCCGGCTCGGTGTTCTCGAAGTAGTGCTCGAAGTCGACGGCCGCCCCGTGTCGGCGTTCGGATGCGACGGAGTGCTCATCTCGACACCGACCGGGTCGACGGCCTACGCCTTCTCCGCCGGCGGTCCCGTCGTGTGGCCCGAACTCGAAGCCCTGCTGGTTGTTCCGAGCAATGCCCACGCACTCTTCGCGCGGCCGCTCGTCACCAGCCCGGAGTCGATCATTGCTGTCGAGACGGTGGCCGGTAGTCATGATGGCTTGGTGTTCTGTGATGGCAGGAGAACTCTCGAACTTCCTGCGGGTGCGCGGGTGGAGGTGGTGCGCGGTAAGGAAGCCGTTCGCTGGGTGCGACTCGACTCGGCTCCCTTCGCCGATCGCATGGTGCGAAAGTTCGAGCTGCCCGTCACCGGGTGGCGAGGAAGGAAACCCTAGACGTGCTGGCAGAGATCAGGATCGACAACCTCGGTGTGATCTCCGAGGCGTCCGCGCAGTTCCACGAAGGCTTGACAGTACTCACCGGTGAGACAGGCGCCGGAAAGACGATGGTGGTGACCAGCCTCCATCTCCTCAGCGGTGCCCGGGCAGACGCGGGCCGGGTGCGTCTCGGGGCGCCGCGAGCCGTCGTCGAAGGTCGTTTCGTGACGGACGAGAATACCGAACGCGTCGAGCGGGCCGTCACCGAGTTGCTCGAGTCGACCGGCGCCGAGCGGGACGAAGACGGCACCATCATCGCCGTGCGGACGGTCAGCAGCGACGGCCGCTCGCGCGCGCACCTCGGCGGCCGCAGTGTCCCCGCAGGAGTGCTGTCCGACTTCACCGACCCGCTACTGACCGTGCACGGGCAGAACGACCAACTGCGGCTGTTACGACCCGACCAGCAGCGTGCTGCGCTCGACCGATTCGCGGAGAAAACCGTCGGCCCTCTGCTGGCGCGGTACCGCAAGCACCGCGACGAGTGGCTGACCGCACGATCGGAGTTGATCGAGCGAACCGGCCGCACGCGCGAACTCGCGCAGGAGGCCGATCAGCTGACGTTTGCCCTCAACGAAATCGACGGCATCGCACCCACCCCGGGGGAGGACGAGTCGATCGTCGCGGAGGTGCGCAGGCTCAGCGAACTCGACTCCTTGCGGTCGGCAGCGCAGGAGGCGCAGACCGCACTTGCCGGCGGTGACGAGATGGACGGTGACGGCGTGTCGCCGCCCGCCCTCGACTTGTTGTCCGAAGCCCGCGCCCGTATCGAGTCCGCCACTGATCCGGAGCTCGACGGGCTGGGTTCGCGTCTTGCGGATGCCATCGCCGTGGTCACGGACGTGTCGGCCGACCTCACCACCTACCTGGCCGGACTGCCCGCGGACCCCGGCGCTCTCGATTCGCTGTTGTCGAGGCAGGCGGAGCTCAAGAACCTCACGCGCAAGTACGCTGCGGACGTCGACGGCGTGCTGGAGTGGGCCGAGAACGCGCGGGCGCGGCTCGAGAAGATCGATGTGTCGTCCGATGCGCTGGCCGCGCTGACGAAGCAGGTGGAGGAGTCGGCGGCGGCGACTGCGGAGGCGGCATCGAAACTCACCGCCGCCCGTGTCAAGGCTGCGGCCAAGCTCGCCAAAGCAGTGAGTTCGGAGCTGTCCGGTCTCGCGATGGGCCGCGCAGCTCTCGACGTGTCGGTACGCGCACGTGCGGCGGGCCCTCAGGACACCGCTCCGCTCACCGTCGAGGGCGCACAGGTGCATGCCGGGTCCTCGGGTGTCGACGAAGTCGAATTCAGGTTGTCGGCCCATAGTGGTGCACAGTCGCTGCCGATCAGCAAGAGCGCCTCGGGCGGTGAACTTTCGCGGGTGATGCTTGCACTCGAGGTGGTGCTTGCCGGATCCGATTCGGGGGCGACCATGGTGTTCGACGAGGTCGACGCAGGGGTTGGCGGTCGCGCTGCAGTCGAGATCGGCAAGCGACTGGCCCGGCTGGCGAGAACCCACCAGGTGATCGTCGTGACCCACCTGCCGCAGGTGGCGGCATTCGCTAATACCCATCTAGTGGTCGACAAGGTCGACGACGCCGACGGAGTCGTCAGTAGCGGGGTGCGCACCCTCACCGATGACGAGCGGGTCGTGGAACTGGCCAGGATGCTCGCCGGTCTCGACGACACCGAAACCGGTCGTGCACACGCTGAGGAACTGCTGGCCACGGCAAAAGCGGAACGCGCTGTCTGAGCGAAAACTGTTGATGATGGTGGGACCGATGTGGTAGCTGGTTCGGCGCGCCTCCACAGGTGGGCTGTGCATCCGCGTCATCATCGAAGCCATGAAGATGCCGGCACTGCTGTCACGTAACACCGAAACTTTGCCTGGGGTCAGCGGCATCGCCAGGGTGGACCGCAACACAGCCAAGCTGCTGAGGCGTGTCGGGCCAGGTGACGTCGTCGTTCTCGATGAACTCGACCTCGATCGCGGTACCGCGGACGCCTTGGTCAAGGCCGGCGTTCTCGCAGTGGTCAACGCGTCTCCGTCGATTTCGGGGCGCTATCCGAATCTGGGACCGGAGGTGATCGTCGCCAACGGGATCCTCCTGATCGATTCCGCGGGAACCGAGGTTTTCAAGAGCATCAAGGACGGAAGCAAGGTCCGGATCGACGGCGGCTGCGTTTATTCGGGGGAGCGGCGCATCGCCAAGGGCGACGAGCAGACCGAGGCCGAAATCTCCGATCGGATGATCGAGGCGAAGACGGGACTGGTCGATCACCTGGAAGCGTTCTCCGGCAACACGATCGAGTTCATCCGCACCGAAAGTCCGCTTCTCATCGACGGGGTGGGAGTGCCGGATGTCGACGTCGACATGAAGGATCGGCACGTGGTGATCGTGTCCGACGGACCGGATCACGCGTCGGATCTGAAAAATCTCAAACCGTTCATCAAGGAATACTCGCCGATCCTCATCGGGGTGGGGGCAGGCGCCGACGTTCTCAGATCTGCCGGCTACCGGCCCGACCTCATCGTCGGTGACCCGGAGGACATCACCAGCGCGACGCTGAAGTCGGGCGCCGAGGTGGTGCTGCCGGCAGACCAGGACGGGCATGCCTCGGGCTTGTCGCGTATCCAGGACCTGGGCATCGGGGCGATGACGTTCCCGGCTTCCGGGTCTCCGTCGGACCTGGCACTGCTCCTTGCCGATCACCACGGTGCCTCGTTGATCGTGACCGTGGGCAATACGGTCTCTCTCGACGAGTTCTTCGACCGCGGCCGCCGCGACAGCAATCCGTCGGCGTTCATGACCCGGTTGAAAGTTGGACCCAAGCTGGTGGACGCCAAGGCCGTGGCGACCCTTTACCGCAGCAGGGTGTCGGGAGGCGCCATCGCTCTGCTCGTACTGGCCGCTCTGGTTGCGGTGATCGTGGCCCTCGTGGTGTCGAATGTCGGTGGTGAAGCTCTGGACTGGGCTATCGCGACCTGGAATAGCTTTGCGCTGTGGGTGCAGGGGTTCTTCAAGTGATTTCTTTGCGTCAACATGCCATTTCGATCGCAGCGATCTTCCTGGCGCTGGCAATCGGGGTGGTGCTGGGATCCGGCCTGCTGTCGAGCGGTCTGGTGTCCGGTCTCCGCGATGACAAGGTTGATTTGCAGAACGACATCGAAAAAGCGAACGAACGCAACAACCAGCTGACCGAGCAGCTGAATTCGGCCGATGGTTTCGACTCGGCGGTGGCCGGCCGGGTGGTGGCCGACGCCCTTGGGGGGCGAACTGTCGTCGTGGTGACCACGCCCGACGCCGACCCTGCCGACCTCGACGGGGTGAACCGGATGATCGGGGCGGCCGGTGGCAGCGTCACGGGACGGGTGTCGCTGACGGACTCGTTCGTCGACGCTACTGGTGGTGACCGGCTGCGCACGGTCGTCAACAATGTCATCCCCGCCGGTGTCACCTTGAAGACGGGTGCCGTGGATCAGGGCAGCCTGGCGGGTGACCTCCTGGGCTCGGTGGTTCTGCTCGGCAAGGAGACCGGTCAGCCGCAGAGTTCACCGCAGGAGAGGGCGCTCGCTCTGGAAACGTTGCGAGGTGCGGGTTTCATCACCTACGACGACGGTGGGGTCGAGCCCGCCCAGCTCGCGGTGGTGCTCACGGGGGACCGTGACGTGGAGGACGGCGCCAGCGGTAACCGGGGCGCGGTGGTTGCCCGGTTCGCGGGAGCGTTGGACTCGCGTGGCGGTGGAACCGTCCTCGCCGGTCGTCCGGCTTCAGCGCAGGGAAACGGTGCGGTCGCCGTTGCCCGTGCCGATGCCGCACTGTCGGCGGCGCTCACGACGATCGACAACATCGACCGCGAGGCAGGGAAGATTACCGTTCCGCTGTCGTTGCAGGAACAGCTCGGCGGCGGCGCCGGCCGGTATGGGACCGGACCGGGAACCACCGGAGTCACGGTCGGGGCGACGCCCGCGTAGTGCACGTCACACCATGGGGGAGTGCAATCTCGGCGCGTTGTTTCCCGCAGGTCTGCGGAGGTGTTACCGTGAAGTCCCGTGGGTCGGCAGGCCCCAGCATTGCTCGAACAGACCAAGCCCTGCACAGTCGTCACGGGAGCCCCTTTGCCACAGTCACGCACTTCTTCGCGTACCGCCACCAAGCACATCTTCGTCAGCGGCGGCGTCGCCTCCTCGCTCGGCAAGGGCCTCACAGCCTCGAGTCTGGGACAATTGCTGACCGCGCGAGGGATGCGCGTGACCATGCAGAAACTGGATCCGTACCTCAACGTCGATCCGGGAACGATGAATCCCTTCCAGCACGGTGAAGTGTTCGTGACGGAAGACGGCGCCGAAACCGACCTCGATGTCGGCCACTACGAGCGCTTCCTCGATCGCGACCTTTCCGGTCAGGCGAATGTGACCACGGGGCAGGTGTATTCGACGGTCATCGCCAAGGAACGGCGGGGGGAGTATCTCGGGGACACCGTCCAGGTCATTCCGCACATCACGGACGAAATCAAGAGCCGCATCCTCGCCATGAGTGGGCCGGACCTGCAGGGTCAGCGTCCCGATGTGGTGATCACCGAGATCGGCGGCACCGTCGGCGACATCGAGTCGCAGCCGTTCCTCGAGGCGGCCCGTCAGGTGCGACACGACGTCGGCCGCGACAATGTCTTCTTCCTCCACGTCTCTCTGGTTCCGTACCTGGCGCCGTCGGGTGAGCTGAAGACGAAACCCACACAGCACTCGGTTGCCGCGCTGCGGAACATCGGTATCCAGCCCGACGCGCTGATCCTGCGCTGCGACCGTGAGGTCCCGCCGGCGCTGAAGAACAAGATCGCGCTGATGTGCGACGTCGACGTCGACGGATGTATCTCGACACCCGATGCGCCGTCGATCTACGACATTCCGAAGGTTCTCCACAGCGAGGGTCTCGACGCATACGTCGTGCGTCAGCTGGGACTACCGTTCCGGGACGTGGACTGGACGGTCTGGGGAAATCTTCTCGAGCGCGTCCACCAGCCGCGCGAGACGGTGCGGATCGCGCTCGTCGGCAAGTACGTCGACCTTCCCGACGCGTACCTGTCGGTCACCGAGGCACTGCGAGCCGGAGGCTTCGCTCACCGATCCAAGGTGGAGATCTCCTGGGTTCCCTCGGACGCCTGTGAGACCGAAGCCGGAGCGCAGGCAGCGCTGGGGGATGTGGACGGGGTGCTGATTCCCGGCGGTTTCGGGATCCGCGGCATCGAGGGCAAGCTCGGCGCCATCCGGTATGCGCGCCACCGCAAGATCCCACTGCTCGGCCTGTGCCTCGGCTTGCAATGCGTCGTGATCGAGGCCGCCCGCAGCGTGGGGCTCGAGGATGCCAACTCTGCGGAGTTCGAGCCCGAGACGACGCACCCGGTCATCTCCACGATGGCCGATCAGGAAGACGTCGTGGCCGGCGAAGCCGACCTCGGTGGAACGATGCGCCTCGGCGCCTATCCCGCCGTGCTGGCCAAGGGGTCGGTCGTTGCGCGGGCGTACGGCAGCGAGCAGGTTTCCGAGCGTCATCGGCACCGCTACGAGGTCAACAATGCCTACCGCGACCGCATCGCCAAGAGCGGACTTCTCTTCAGTGGGACCTCGCCGGACGGGCACCTCGTCGAGTTCGTCGAGTACCCAGCGAAGCAGCATCCGTTCTTCGTCGCAACGCAGGCCCACCCGGAGCTCAAGAGCCGTCCGACTCGTCCGCATCCCTTGTTCGCGGCATTCGTCGCAGCGGCGTTGACGTACAAGCTCGAAGAACGCCTTCCCGTCGACGTCCACGGTGAGGAGCGGACGGTCGAGGTCGCCGTGGCGGACGAGGTGGCTGCCGCCACGGACCGGGCGTCGATCGACAGTGCCGGATAAGTAGAGCCGGCGCATGACCGACACCGATCGGCACGAATTCGACATTCTCGACTCGCGCGTCGTCTACAGCGGGGCCATCCTGGCATTGCGTCTGGACGAGGTGGCGATGCCGAATGGGCGGACAGCCGAACGAGAGGTCGTCGAGCATCACGGCGCAGTTGCCGTCGTGGTGCTCGACGACGAGAACCGGCTCGTCCTCATCCACCAGTACCGGCACCCGGTGGGCCGCCGGCTGTGGGAGATTCCGGCGGGCCTCCTCGACGAACCGGACGAGGACCCGCTCGAGGCTGCGAAGCGGGAGCTGGCCGAGGAAACAGGACTCGCGGCGAAACAGTGGGCTGTCCTCGTGGATGTGGCTGTCTCGCCCGGCTTCACCGACGAGTCGGTGCGGGTGTTTCTCGCGGAGGACCTTTACACCGTCCACCGGCCCGAACCGGAGCACGAAGAGGCGGACCTCGAGATAGAGCGGTTCCCGCTCGACGAGGCGGTGGCGATGGTCCTGCGCGGTGAGATCGTCAACGCCACCGCGGTTTCCGGGATCATGTCGTTGGCCGCAATCAAGTCGCGACCCGACACGCCACTACGCGACCGGGATGCACCGTGGGTCGATCGTCCGGCGAAGTTCAGTGAGAGTAAACGCTCACGTGCCGGGGTCGAAGCCGCGGGAGAATGATCCGGTGATCCCGCGGCAGGTCGAAACCTACATCGATCACCTGGCAGTCGAACGCGGTGCTGCCCGCAACACCATCTCGTCGTATCGGCGTGACCTGTCGCGGTACACACAATTCCTCGCCGATCGAGGGATCACGGACATCGGACGGGTCCGCGAGCAGGATGTCAGTGAATTCGTCGTCGCGCTGCGCAGCGGTGACCCCGAGCGCGGCCTGCCGGCGCTGGCCGCGAGTTCGGCCGCCCGCGCGTTGATCGCGGTGCGCGGGTTTCACCGCTTTGCCACCGCTGAGGGGATGGCGGCGGTGGACGTGGCTCGGGTAGTCCGACCACCCTCGCCGGCCACCCGGCTTCCCAAATCATTGCCCGTCCGCGAGGTGCTGTCGCTACTCGAGGCCGTCGGCGGCGCAGGGCCCGCCGACGGGCCCAGAGCGGTGCGCGACCGCGCTCTTCTCGAGTTGCTGTACTCCACGGGGGCCCGCATCTCCGAAGCGGTCGGCCTCGATGTAGACGACATCGACACCGAGAACCGCTCCGTCCTGCTCCGGGGCAAGGGCGGAAAGCATCGGGTCGTCCCCGTGGGCAGGCCCGCGGTAGAAGCCCTCGACGCCTACCTCGTCCGCGGCCGGCCGGCGCTGATGTCGCGGGGCACGCCCGCGCTCTTCCTCAATGTCCGCGGTGGTCGACTATCACGGCAGAGCGCTTGGAAGGTGTTGCAGACTGCGGCGGAGGCTGCCGGGATCACGGTAGCGGTCTCGCCGCACACGCTGCGGCACTCGTTTGCCACTCACCTTTTGGACGGGGGCGCCGATGTGCGCGTCGTCCAAGAGTTGCTCGGACACGCCTCCGTCACGACGACGCAGATATATACCCTGGTCACGGTGGGTTCGCTGCGCGAAGTGTGGGCACACGCCCACCCTCGGGCGCGGTAGGCGAACGCGTGTCGAGGGGAATATTCATGGTACGAAGCGGTAGCGTTCGTATAACGATGTGTGATCGACAGCGAGCATCGAGAGAACAGGGGATCATCGGACCGTGATGACACCGCAGCCGCCAGCAGCGGAGTCAGGGCACTCGCAATCGGAGGGCGACATGTTCGACATGCGACAGACCGACCCCGCAGCCCTGTTCGACGACACCGTCGTCGAATCGGGTGAGCTCGGCCCCACCGGGAGACCGACCCGTGCCGTGCCGGAACCTGCGCCGCTGCCATCCCACGGTCCCGCGAGGATCGTCGCGATGTGCAACCAGAAAGGCGGAGTCGGGAAGACGACGTCCACGATCAACCTGGGGGCGTCCCTCGCCGAGTACGGCCGTCGGGTCCTGCTCGTCGATCTCGACCCGCAGGGCGCGCTGTCTGCCGGCCTGGGGGTCGCGCACCACGACCTCGACCTCACCGTGCACAACCTGCTCGTCGAACCCCGCGTGTCGATCGACGATGTGCTGATGCGGACACGCGTCGAAAATCTCGACCTGTTACCGAGCAACATCGACCTTTCCGCCGCGGAGATTCAGCTCGTCACCGAGGTCGGACGGGAACAAACCCTGGGCCGGGTGCTGCATCCCGTGCTGGACCGGTACGACTACGTCCTCATCGATTGCCAGCCGTCCCTCGGCCTGCTCACCGTCAACGCTCTCGCCTGCGCGGACTCGGTGATCATCCCCATGGAATGCGAATACTTCAGCCTGCGTGGACTGGCGCTGCTCAACGACACCGTCGAAAAGGTGCACGACCGACTGAACCCGAAGCTCGAACTCGCCGGGATCGTGGTGACCATGTTCGACGCCCGCACGCTCCACGCCCGCGAGGTGATGGCCAGGGTGGTCGAGGTGTTCGGCGAGGTGGTGTATGACACGGTGATCAACCGGACCGTGCGATTCCCGGAAACCTCTGTGGCCGGTGAGCCGATCACCACCTGGGCGCCGAAGTCGCCCGGTGCCGAGGCGTACCGCGCGTTGGCCCGTGAGGTCATCCACCGTTCCGGCCGGTAAGTGGTGAACACCCAGGACGTCGTGGCTCCATCGCATACCGAGAATCCCGGCGCGGCATCGGTGCCGGCCGAGTCGAACGATCAGCAGGCCTCCGCCGTCAAGGCCGGCTTCCGGGTGACCCTGCGGAACTTCGAGGGACCGTTCGACCTGCTGCTCACCCTCATCAACCAGCGTGAGCTCGACGTAACGGAAGTCGCGCTCCATCAGGTGACCGACGACTTCATCGTTTACACCCGCGAACTCGGTGCGGAGATGGGCCTCGACCAGACCACCGAGTTCCTGGTGGTCGCCGCAACACTCCTCGACCTCAAGGCGGCGCGACTCCTTCCTGCCGGACAGGTGGAGGACGCCGAGGATCTGGCCCTGCTGGAGGCCCGTGACCTGCTGTTTGCCCGACTGCTCCAATATCGCGCGTACAAGCAGGCGGCCCAGCTGTTCGGCGAACTCGAAGCCGCGGCCCTTCGGCGATATCCGCGATCGGTCGCGCTGGAAGACCAGTTCACAAGCCTGCTCCCCGAGGTGTTGCTCGGTGTCGACCCGCAGCGGTTCGCCGAGATCGCCGCTACCGTGTTCACCCCCCGCCCGACCCCGACCGTGGGACTCGACCACCTGCACGACATGCATGCGGTGTCGGTGCCGGAGCAGGCCGCCCGGATACTGGAACTGCTTCGCGGACGTGGCGCGAATCAATGGGCGAGCTTCGGTGAACTGGTGTCGGAATGTGAGGTAGCAGTCGAGATCGTGGCACGATTTCTCGCGCTGCTCGAGCTGTACCGCGAGCAGTCGGTGCTGTTCGAGCAACCCGAGCCTCTCGGTGAATTGTTGGTGAGCTGGACCGGGGGCGACGTCCGTCTCCCGGTGACCGAGGAGGATTACGGATGAGCTCGGCCCCGCACGACGAGCCCCACCAGCCCCATGCCTCCGGCGGTGACGACGAGCCGGCTTCGCTCGGCTGTGACGACGAGCCGGCTTCGCTCGGCTGTGACGACGAGCCGGCTTCGCTCGGCTGTGACGACGAGCCGGCTTCGCTCGGCGGTGACGACGAACTGTCGGACGCCGAGCTCGAGGCCGTTCTGGAGTCGCTGCTGTTGATCGTCGATTCGCCTGCCGGGGTCGATCTGCTGTCCTCCGTGACCGGGGCTTCTGTGAAACGCATCACCGAGACCCTCAACCGGATGTCCGCCGAGCTCACGGCCCGCAGTAGTGGCATGGACCTCCGATATGCCGGTGACGGTTGGCGTCTCTACACCCGCACCGTCTACGCGCCCTACGTGGAGCGCCTGCTGCTGGACGGGGCACGCTCCAAGCTGACGAGGGCTGCTTTGGAGACTCTTGCTGTCGTGGCATACCGTCAACCGTTGACCCGCGCACGGATCAGTGCGGTGCGCGGCGTCAACGTGGATGGTGTGGTGCGCACGCTTCTCGCTCGTGGATTGATCGCCGAAGCCGGGGTCGATCCCGATACCAACGCCACGCAGTACTCGACGACGGAGCTCTTTCTGGAACGGCTCGGCTTGGCCTCTCTCGCCGATCTGCCCGCCCTGGCCCCGTTGCTGCCGGACGTGGACCTGATAGACGACATCAGCGACAGTCTGGAATCTGACCCACGATTTGCGAGAATGAATAAAGCTACGGCGTCCACGGACAAGATGGGCACCGGGCTCGACACCGAAGACTGACAGGGATCGTAGAAAAAAGTGAAGAAACCCGCTCGCCGAGATGGCACACCGGATCGCAACAACAACAAGCATCGCACCGACAAGACGGAGACCGGCCACAGGTCGGGCCGGTCGGACACGGGCCAGCGTCCAGGTCGGCCGGAGGCCGCAAAGACCCGAACAGGTCGGCCGGAGGCCGCGAAGACCCGAACAGGTCGGCCGGACGCCGCGAAGGGCCGCTCAGGTAGGCCGGACGCCGCGAAGACTCGAACCGGCAGGCCGGAAGCCCCGGTCGCCACGAACAAGCGAGGCAAGCCGAAATCGGCCAAGCCCCAGCGTGCGCAAACTCAGGCCCCCAAGGTCAGCAATGCCAAGCCCGCCCGGCACCAGCATGCAGACGCCGAAAGGCCCGTCGGGCCCCCACAGGGCGACGGTGTGCGGCTGCAGAAGGTGCTCGCCCAGGCCGGAGTCGCGTCACGTCGCGCCGCCGAGGAACTGATCTCCCGGGGGCGGGTCGAGGTCGACGGTCGCATCGTGATCGAGCAGGGATTGCGGATCGACCCCGAAAACGCTGTCGTTCGCGTGGACGGGGTACGCGTCGTCGTCCAGAAGGATCTGGTCCATCTCGCGCTGAACAAGCCTCGCGGCTGGCAGTCGACCATGTCCGACGACCTCGGTCGTCCGTGCGTGGGTGACATCGTCTCCGAAAGGGTCGCGGCCGGTCAGCGGCTGTTCCACGTGGGCCGCCTCGACGCCGACACCGAGGGTCTGCTGCTGCTGACCAACGACGGCGATCTGGCCCATCGGCTCATGCACCCGTCGTTCGAGGTGTCGAAGACCTATCTGGCGACCGTGTCCGGTGCACTCGAGCGCGGTGTCGGGAAGAAGCTCAAAGAGGGCGTCGAACTCGACGACGGGCCGGCGAAAGTCGACACCTTCACCCTCCTCGACATCAACGAGGGCAAGTCTTTGGTTCGGGTCACGCTGCATGAAGGCCGCAAGCACATCGTGCGCCGACTGTTCGACGCAGTCGGGCACCCGGTGATCCGGCTCGTCCGGACGGACATCGGTCCCGTGGCCCTGGGTGAACAGCGCCCGGGAACGCTGCGAGTCCTCGGCCGCGGCGAGGTCGGCGGCCTGTACGGGGCGGTGGGTCTGTGAGCGCCGCCTCGCTTGTCGTCGCCATGGACGGACCGTCCGGAACCGGCAAGTCGAGTGTGTCTCGGCAGCTGGCGCAGGAGCTCGGAGCCCGCTACCTCGACACCGGTGCCATGTACCGGATCGCTACCTTGCATGTACTTCGCAAGGGAGTGGACCTCGGGGATCCCGACGCGATTGCCGACGCCACCGCCGGTCTGCCCTGGTCGATCGGCACCGACCCCACCCGTGAGCAGGTCCTGCTCGACGGTGAGGACGTCGCCCAGGAGATTCGAGGTGACGCGGTCACCAAAGCTGTCTCTGCCGTCTCCGCCGTCCCTGCCGTTCGCGCTCGCCTCGTCGAGGCGCAGCGTCGTCTGACAGCGGAGGCGGACCGGATCGTCGTGGAAGGGCGGGACATCGGGACGGTCGTCCTGCCCGACGCCGACGTAAAGATTTTTCTCACCGCTTCGTCGGCCGCCCGCGCTCAGCGCAGGAACGCGCAGAATCTCGCGGAGGGGCGAGGTGACGATTACGCCGCGGTCCTCGCCGACGTCGAGCGTCGCGACCACCTCGACTCCACACGCGCCGTGTCGCCGCTGCGGCCGGCAGAAGATTCTGTGCTGGTCGACACCAGCGAACTCGGAATCGACGACGTGATCGGCAGGTTGCTGCTGGTGGTAAGCGAGAGAACTGGAGCAGTGCAGTGACCGAACAATTCACAACTGAATTCGCGGGCGACGGAACGTGGAGCGAAGAGTCCGACTGGGAAGTCGTCGATCTGGAGGACGGAACCGACGGCGAAGCCCATATTCCCGTACCCACCGTTGCGGTGGTAGGCCGTCCGAATGTGGGTAAATCCACGCTGGTCAACCGCATCATTGGTCGTCGTGAGGCGGTCGTCGAGGACATTCCGGGTGTCACCCGCGACCGCGTTTCCTATGAGGCCAACTGGAGCGGTCGCCGATTCCTGGTACAGGACACCGGTGGTTGGGAGCCCGACGCGAAGGGTCTCCAGCAGTCCGTGGCGCGGCAGGCGGAACTGGCGATGCAGACCGCGGATGCGATTCTCCTCGTGGTCGACGCCGTTGTCGGCGCTACCGCCACCGATGAGGCCGTCGCCAAGGTCCTGCGCCGCTCCAAAACTCCAGTCTTGCTGGTAGCTAACAAGGTTGACGACGGGCGCACCGAATCCGAGGTTGCGGCACTGTGGTCGCTGGGTCTCGGGCAACCGCACTCGGTGAGTGCGACACACGGCCGCGGTACCGGCGACCTCCTGGACGAGGTTCTGGCCGCGCTGCCCGAAACCCCTCGCGAAGGTATTCCGGGTGGCGGTCCGAGGCGTGTCGCTCTGGTGGGGAAACCGAACGTCGGCAAGTCGAGTCTGCTGAACAAGCTGTCGGGTGACGAGCGTTCCGTCGTCCACAACGTCGCGGGCACTACCGTCGACCCGGTCGACTCGATCGTCGAGCTCGGTGGCCGGCCGTGGCGGTTCGTCGACACGGCAGGCTTGCGTAAGCGCGTCAGTCACGCCAGCGGCGCCGAGTTCTACGCCTCCCTTCGCACGAAGAGTGCCATCGAGGCCGCCGAGGTCGCGATTCTGCTCATCGATGCGTCAGAGCCGATCTCGGAGCAGGACCTGCGCGTGCTCAGCATGGTGGCCGATGCGGGTCGCGCGCTCGTGATCGCCTTCAACAAGTGGGATCTCGTCGACGAGGATCGCCGCCTCCAGCTCGATCGGGAAGTCGACCGGGACCTGGTCCGGGTGCCGTGGGCCCAGCGGGTCAACATCTCGGCGCACACGGGTCGGGCGGTACAGAAATTGGTACCCGCGCTGGACACGGCGCTCGAATCCTGGGACAAGCGCATTCCGACCGGCCGGCTCAACAACTGGCTGAAGGAAGTCGTGGCTGCCACTCCGCCGCCGATGCGTGGGGGACGTCTCCCACGGGTGATGTTCGCCACCCAGGCCGGAACGCGGCCGCCGACCTTCGTACTGTTCACCACCGGTTTCCTCGAGGCCGGGTACCGGCGATTCCTCGAGCGGCGCCTGCGTGAGGAGTTCAACTTCGACGGCAGCCCCGTCCGGATCTCGGTTCGTGTCCGGGAGAAGCGGGACCGACGCGGACGGTAGCTCGGAAGAATCGCCCTGACCAGGCGATTAGCGTTCAGGACTGCCACTGATGTAATCTCATCGAGCACCTGAACGAGGGTGTGGACGGGCTGTGGCGCAGCTTGGTAGCGCACTTGACTGGGGGTCAAGTGGTCGCAGGTTCAAATCCTGTCAGCCCGACCGCACATGACCTGGTGGACGAACATGTCCGCCAGGTCATTGTCGTTCCTGGCCTTGCTCCCTCGCGCGAGACTCGCGGACACCGGGAAGGCAATGGCCGAGGGAGCGCGGACGGTGACGCATCCGCGCTGTTCTGGCGTCAGTTCGTGACGATGACGGGGTCACCGATCTTGGCGTGGTCGTAGAACCATCGCGCATTCTCGATGCTGAGATTGATACAGCCGTGACTGACGTTCTCGCGCCCCTGCGAGGCGACCGACCAGGGCGCGCCGTGGATGAAGATCCCGCCCCAGGTGATGCGGGTGGCGTACTCCACGTAAAGCCGGTACCCCTCCGGGGAGTCGATCGGGACGCCGTACGTCGACGAGTCCATCACCATGTCGCGGAACTTCTCGAGGACGGGGAACGTGCCCAGCGGCGTTTCGTAGCCGGGTTTACCAAACGACGCCGGCATGGTGTGCACTACGCGGTCGTTGATGCTCACGGTGAACTGGTGTGTCGTAGTGTTCGCTACGGCGACCAGCGCGTCGCCGACCTGGAACTGGGTCTTCGATCCCGCGAATTCGACGGTGACCGCGGTGTGCGCCGGCCAGAAAGCGTCCGGGCTCCACCGCAGTTCGCTGTCATCGATCCACGAATAGTGTCCGGTCACAGGCGTCGACGGGGAGATCGCGACGGAGCGTTCGGCGCTCGCCCGGTCGGCGACGGGCGATCGGAACTGGATGATGATCGGATGCGCGACGCCGACGACCTCACCGCTCGAGGGTGCGATGGCCGGAGCGACGATTTTCGCAACGACGGCCGACGGTACAGCGGTGCCGGTGGCACTCACCCCGCACAAGGCCAGGATGGCGAGAACCGCCACGAGAAACAGGCGTGCACCGTGCTGCTGCGCTTTACGCATGGCCGTCAGCCCTTCGCATCACTGTGAGCTCATTTCAGTGAAACACAGCGTCGTCCGGGAACGGAACCGAGGAGATGTCACGACTTCATGACTGCCCGACGGTCCCGCGAGTAGCGTCAGTTCCGGGATGTCAGCGAAACGGAGGCGCACATGTCCGGACGATTCGAAGGCACCGTGGTGATCGACCGCCCCATCGAGTACGTGTTCGCCTATCTCGCGGCAGGCGTCAACGACCCGGATTTCAGTCCCCGTGTGCAGAAGATCACGAAGTCCACCGACGGACCACCCGGAGTCGGGACGGTGTTCGTCAGCACCGTGAAAGATGCCGGAATGACCACCACACGGGAATTCGAGCTGACCGAATTCGAGGCACCGAGAAAGATCCGGTGGACCGAACGGTCCAAGAACATCGTGACGGCGAAGGAAGGCGGCTACGACCTCGAGCCGGCCGGAGCCGGCACGAAAGTCACCATCTACAACGAGCTGGAAGGCCACGGAATCGGCAAGCTGATCGCTCCTCTCGCGCTCCGCGCTGCACGCAAGGACGCGCCGAACTTCGCTCGGCGAATCAAGGCGGCCGCGGAGAAATGATTCTCCTGTGTGCCGGCCGACAGCGTGACGTACCGAGAGATTCAAACGGCAGGAAATCACGCGCAGGGGCGGATAGTGTCGGGTGATGGTTGATGCGCCCGTCCTCGACAGAAACCACCTCGCCGACGCGCTCGCACACTTCGAACCGCGGATAGTCGATCCGACCAATCGTCGATCGGCGGCAGTCGTGATCGCCGTGATGAGCGACGGATCGGGTGGGCAGGCCATTCCACTCACCATGCGCCCGACCAAGATGCGAGCGCACCCGGGCCAATTCGCATTGCCCGGGGGCGGCGTGGATGCGGGGGAGACCGGGGCGGACGCGGCGCGCCGTGAATTGCACGAAGAGCTCGGTCTCGATGTGGAGCCGTCCGCGGTTCTCGGCCGCCTCGACGACTACGTCACCCGCTCCGGCTACGTCATCACACCATTCGTCGTGTGGTCGGATCGATCGATCACTACTCTCGTTCCCCATCTCGAGGAGGTGGCGGAAGTCTTCGCGGTGGGACTCTCCGAAATCGACACCGAGCCGCGGTTCGTCGACATCCCCGAATCGTCGAAGCCGGTGATCCAATGGCCGTTCCGGCGCCACCTGGTACACGCGCCGACCGGCGCCGTGGTGTACCAATTCCGGGAAGTCGCGCTCCACGGCCGCCACACCCGCATCGACGGGTTCGACCAACCGGTCTTCGCTTGGCGTTAGCCGAATCACGGTGGGGTTGCCGCGACTAGGGTCACACCCTGTGACCATCTTCGAGTCCGTGGCTCGCAAACTCGACCGCACCGGCGTCGACCCTGTCGTCTGGCATGCTCCCGCACCGCCCACTCCCACAGGTCTTCTCGCGCCCAACCGAGTGCTCGACGATGCCGAGCGATGGCAGCTGCCGTCCGGTGAAGGCCCGGAAGACGTCGCCGTCGATGCCGAGGGACGGGTGATCACCGGGGGCAACGACGGTCGGATCTGGCGGTTCGATATCCACGGGAAGGCGATCCCGATCGCCGACACCGGCGGGCGCCCCCTCGGGATCGAGGTGCTGGACGACGGCCGATTTCTCGTGTGTGATGCCGCGCGCGGGGTCCTGCGGGTAGATGACAGTGGGCGCGTCGAGGTGCTGGCCGAATCCGCTGTGGGGCGACCGATCGTGGCGTGCAACAACTCTGCCGTCGGCCGTGACGGGATCGTGTATTTCACCGACTCGTCGGCCCGCTTCACCATCGATGATCATCGGTACGATCTTCTCGAGCACCGGGGGACCGGCCGACTGCTCCGGTTGGACCCGAAGACGGGGGAGACCGATCTCCTCGCAGAGGGGTTGCAGTTCGCCAACGGCGTCGGATTGGCGGCAGACGAATCCTTCGTCCTGGTCGCCGAGACCGGGGCCTATCGAATTTCTCGCGTCGACGTCACGGGCCCGTCGCGGGGAAGCGTGTCGGTATGGGCGGAGAACCTCCCCGGCATTCCCGACAACATGACGTCGCACACGTCGGCCGGTCTGTTCTGGGTGGCGCTCTACAGTCCGCGCATGAGAGTGCTCGACATGCTCGCGCCGTATCCGACGTTACGGATTCTGGCAGCAAATCTGCCCGAAGCGGTGCAGCCCGCCCCGCAGCGTGCCGGCTGGGTGATCGCCCTGGACTCGAACGGGACGATCGTGCACAGCCTGCGCGGTGGTAAAGGAAGCTACTCACCCGTCACCGGTGTCCGGGAGCATGAGGGGTGGCTGTATCTGGGAAGTCTGACCGCGGACTGTGTTGCCCGAGTCCGAGCGCCGCGATGATCGGACTCGGTTCGCATATCGACGAGTGACACGTGGCTGAGGTGGCCCACGGTCGCCTGAAGCCCGGACCCGTTGTGGAAGAGTGGCGAGAGCGTTGCGAGGAGCAGCGCGCGACACTGCGCAATCGAGGGCTGGGGAGACTGTGGTGGATTCGGTGGACCGGGACATCGTGCGGTCGGACCGCATCGTGACCGTGCCCAACGTCCTCAGTGTCATCCGCTTGATCGGCGTGCCGCTGTTCGTCTATCTCTTGCTCGTCACCCACGCCGACGGGTGGGCGCTGGCCATCCTCATGATCAGTGGATTCACCGACTGGCTCGACGGCAAGCTGGCGCGCGTACTGAACCAGTCCTCGAAGCTGGGTGCGCTCCTCGACCCCTTCGTCGACCGCCTCTACGTCGTGACCACCTTGGTGACTTTCGTGGTGCGCGGGTTCATTCCCTGGTGGGTGGCCGCCATCCTCATCGGGCGTGACGCCGTTCTGGCACTGACCCTGCTCATCTACCGGCGCCGCGGACTGCCCCCACCGGACGTGATCTATCTGGGTAAGGGTGCAACCTTCCTGCTCATGTTCGCACTGCCGATGATCCTCGCCGCGCACGTCGACTGGGATTTCGCCCCGGTCGCGCAGCCTGCGGGTGCCGCTCTCCTCATCTGGGGCACAGCGTTGTACCTTTGGACCGGTCTGCTGTACATCGCCAACGCATTCGTCGTCGCACGTACCGTTCCCGTGCGAGCGCCGGGTGGCGACGACCGCGAGGTCCGCTGATGGAGCGCACCGACACGGGCGTCCGCCGAAATCCGGTGCCGTCCCTTCTCCGGTCCCTGATGAACGATCACCTGGACCCCGGCTACGAGGGCGCCGCCGAGGATCGCGAACACGGCCATGCGCGGCAGACCCGGTGGGGAAACCGGGTATGGATTTCCCTCGGTGCGCTGCTGATCGGCCTGGTGCTCGCGGTGGCGTACCGCCAGGCCACCGAACGCCTGCCGGGTACCGAACAGGTCCGGGCAGAACTGCTCGGCAAGGTACACGACGCCGAAGCCCGCGTCGGGAGTCTCGAGGACACCCGCGACGGCCTGTCCGTGCACACGGACGACGCCCGCGCCGCAGCCTTGGCGGGTGATGCCCGTGGATCCGCCGTCCTCACGGAGCTGCGCGCCCTCGAGGGTGACGCCGCGGTCGAGGCCGTCCGCGGTCCAGGACTCACCGTGACACTGACCGATCCCGCGGCTCGGCCCAACCTGTCCGACTCGTCGCAGCGCTCGGTGGGCGGAAAGGCTGTGGTGCTCGACCGCGACCTCCAATCAGTCGTCAACTCGTTGTGGGCCACCGGAGCCGAGGCCGTGGCGGTCGGTGATGTACGGATCGGTCCTACCGTGACGATCCGGCAGGCGGGCGGCGCGATGCTCGTAGACAATCAGCCCGTGTTCTCGCCATACGTGGTGTCTGCGATCGGACCGCAGAGGCCGATGCAGACGGGATTCGTGGTGAGCGATGCGTATTTGCGGATGTCGAGTATTGCTCAGCTGTACGGCATCGGCTTCTCGGTGGCCGAAGCAGACGAACTCGACCTTCCCGCGGCCCCGGCTCGCGAGGTGCGCTCGGCGCAGGTGGCAGGAACTCGATGAGATGGCGGAGTGACGAGGAACTCGATGAGAGGGCTAGTGACATGGAGGCGGCGCTCGGATGAAGGCAGTGCTCGGATGAAGGCAGTGCTCAAGGGTGGATCGGCGGTGTACGGCGTCCTCGCGCTGGTGGTGGGCATCGTGCTCGGAGTGGTGTTCAGCCCTCAGGTGCCCGATGCCGTGCAGCCCTACCTGCCGATCGCTGTGGTGGCGGCGCTCGACGCCGTGTTCGGCGGACTGCGTGCCTACCTGGACGAGATCTTCGATTCGAAGGTGTTCGTCGTCTCGTTCGTGTTCAACGTTCTGGTGGCCGCGCTGATCGTGTGGCTGGGGGATCAACTGGGAGTGGGCACCCAGTTATCGACCGCGATCGTCGTGGTCCTCGGTATCCGGATCTTCGGCAACGCGGCGGCTCTCCGCCGTCGCCTCTTCGGAGCGTGATCGGGCAATGAGCGGTCACGAGGGCAGACACGAACTCCACCAGGACGAATCGGCGTCGCGCCGGTCTCATGTCGTCTTCGCCGTGCTGGCCGCACTTCTTCTCGGTGGCCTGGGAATCGCGATCGTGACTCAGGTGAAGAACACCGGCTCCGGTGACACGCTCGACTCCGCGAGTCCGGCGGACCTCCTGGTCGTGCTCGATACGCTGAACCAGCGGGAGGCGGCCCTGCGGCAGGAGATCGCTACCCTCGAGCAGACGCTGGACACTTTACGACGAAGTGGTAGCTCGGGTGCCGCCCTCGACGAGGCACGCGCACGCCTGACCGCGTTGTCGATCCAAGTGGGGAGCGCACCGGCCACGGGGCCCGGGGTGACGATGAGCATCACCGACCCAGGGAAAGGGGTGGGCTCCGAAGTGCTCCTCGACCTCGTGCAGGAGTTGCGGGCGGCGGGTGCCGAGGCCATCTCACTGCAAGGCGCGCAGGGTGCTCCCATCCGGATCGGCGTCGACTCCTGGGTATCGGGGTCTGCAGGCGATCTGTCGGTGGACGGTCAGCGCGTGACCGCGCCGTACAGCGTTGTCGCGATCGGGGATCCGCCCACCCTCGCGGCCGCTCTCAACATTCCCGGCGGGGTGGTCGACACCGTCGCGCGCAGCGGTGGACAGCTCGAGATCGAACAATCACAGCAGGTCACGATCTCCGCCTTGCGGGAGTCGAAACCTCGCCAATACGCTCAGCCCGGAAATTGATCTTCGCATCCGCCCGCGGATTGCCATCGAAAGGACGCCACTGTGAGTGAGCTCGAAATTCCCGCCGATCGTCGGTACACAGCCGAACACGAGTGGGTCGAGCGGACCGGAGCCACGACGGTGCGGATCGGCATCACCGATTTCGCGCAGTCCCAGCTCGGTGACGTGGTGTTCGTCCAGCTGCCCGCTGTCGACGACGAGGTGACTGCGGGCGAATCGCTCGGCGAAGTGGAATCCACCAAGAGTGTGTCCGACATCTTCGCGCCCCTCACGGCGAAAGTCGTTGCCGCAAATGCTGATCTGGACGGCAACCCGGAACTCGTGAACTCGGCGCCGTACGCGCAGGGCTGGCTCGTCGATCTCGGGGTCGACGACGAGGCGACGCTCGACGCCGCCCTCGCGGAGATGTTGGATGCGGCAGCCTATGCGGACATCACCGCAGGCTGATCTCGGCGGGCTGAGGAAGCGGTGTTCCGCCGCCTCCGGGAACCCGGCGGCCCGCCTCACGGTCACGACGGGTCGATCCGGCGGCGTATTACCGGTTCGTAATGTGCTGGCGGCCTGTCTTACTACACGCACCGGCGCGCGCAGGGTACGGTCGAGGTGAACGCATGTGCCGTGTCGGGGCGCAGGTCCGTAGTTTGACTGTGGTTGTGGCAGTGCACGGAAGATAATGTGCACAAATATCGAATTATGTAGAACCGAGTGGCATTGCGTAGTCCAGCGAATCTTGCTGGATGATCGAACTAGGAGGAGAAACGGTGAGCGAGAACGGCAATGACGCGGTTTATGGGGAGTCCCCGGCGGAAACGACGTCGGTCTTCCGCGCGGACTTCCTCAACGAGCTCGACACCTCCTCGGCAACCCAGGCGCCGGAGGCTCCGGTGTCGGGTGTGGAGGGACTGCCAGCAGGTTCCGCTCTGCTCGTCGTCAAGCGCGGACCCAACGCGGGTTCACGCTTCCTGCTCGACCAGCCGACGACCTCTGCGGGGCGCCATCCCGACAGCGACATCTTCCTCGACGACGTGACGGTCAGCCGTCGTCATGCGGAGTTCCGCCAGGAGGACGACGAGTTCCAGGTCGTCGACGTAGGAAGCCTCAACGGCACGTACGTCAACCGGGAACCGGTCGACTCCGCGGTGCTGGCCAACGGTGACGAGGTCCAGATCGGCAAGTTCCGTCTGGTGTTCCTGACGGGTCCGCGTACCACCGCGGGTGGCTCGCAGATCGGTGAGACGTCAGCTGGTGCGGGTAGCCAATGACCGCGGTGCGGCAGCAGCAGGCGCAATCGGGAATGTCGATCGGCTCGGTGCTGGATCGACTGCGGCCCGATTTCCCTGATGTGACGATCTCGAAGATCCGATTCCTCGAAGCCGAGGGTCTCATCAGCCCCCAGCGGACTCCGTCGGGTTATCGGCGCTTCTCGATCGCCGACTGCGAACGTCTGCGCTACGTCCTCACTGCGCAGCGAGACCAGTATCTGCCGCTGAAGGTCATCAAAGAGCAGCTCGAGGCCATCGACAGAGGTGTGGCCACGGTCGGTGCCGGCGACTCGTCGCCGCGCCGGCCGCGGGCCCTCACCGTCGCTCCGGGTGAGGTGTCACCCGAGGAGTTCCTCACCGATCGGGAAGTCCGGATCAGCCGCGACGACCTGATTTCCCGGGCAGGCATCGACGAGAAATTCCTCGTGGAACTCACCCGAGGAGGTCTCGTCGTGCCCGGCCCGGCCGGCTTCTTCGACGAGGATGCCGTGACGCTTGCACGCACGGCGCGGGCGATGTCCGAGTTCGGCCTCGAAGTGCGGCACCTGCGGGCATTCAAGCTCGCCGCCGACCGTGAGGCGGGGCTGGTGGCCCAGATAGCCGGGCCGGTGGCCAAGGGACGTGACGCGGGTGCCCGTGACCGCGCCGAGGAAATGGTCCGGGAACTGGCGGCGTTGTCGCTGACTCTGCATACGTGTCTGGTGAAGTCCGCTGTGCGCGGTGCCCTGGACCGGTGAGTTGTTGCCAGGCACGCCTCTGACGGGGAACTTCTCAACGACGCTGCGCTCGAACGGCTGTACGGTCGACAGCGGACACGAATCGAATAGAATCCTGGTAGGCACGGTGTGCCGCGTACGGACCATTGCAGGGTGGAGGCAGACGCGATGAGCGAAATGCACGTGATCGGAGTTCGTGTCGAGCAGCCTCAGAGCCAGCCTGTTCTGCTGCTGCGCGAAACTGACGGCGACCGGTACCTCCCTATTTGGATCGGGCAGACCGAGGCCACCGCAATCGCACTCGAACAACAGGGTGTCGAGCCTGCCCGGCCTCTCACACATGATCTGATCAAGAATTTGATCGAGGCCCTCGGCCGCACCCTCAAAGAAGTGCGCATCGTCGAACTCCGCGAAGGCACGTTCTACGCCGATCTCGTGTTCGATCAGAACACGCGTGTCTCCGCTCGGCCTTCCGACTCGATCGCCATCGCGTTGCGTATCGGAGTCCCCATTTTCGCCGAAGAGTCGGTTCTGTCGGAGGCGGGACTCGTCATGCCGGACGAGCGTGAAGACGAGGTCGAGAAGTTCAAAGAGTTTCTCGAATCCGTCTCGCCGGACGACTTCAAGGCCACCGACGGCTAGGGCTCCTCTTCGCCCAGTAACGGTTGAGGTTCTTCCGGCGCGTTGCGTTGACCCTGACTGCTCGGAGTCATAGCGTTCGGTGCAGTGATTTTCTGCCTTGCAGATTCGATCGGGCGTACGCTGAGTAGGTTCAGGGTATGGATGTGCTCGGTGTCACTGGTGGCGACTACGCCGCCCGAGTGCTGTGGTGCATGCGCCGCGGCTACTGGCGACGCGTGTCACAGGCGCACTGATCGTCGGGTTCAGTGCAACATGCGAGAGGGAGTAGTCAGTGGGAGATCGGCCGCAGGAGAATCCGCTGAATCTTGCGCCCGGCGACAACGTTGCCGAGCCAGAGTTCAGCTCCGAAGAGATCCAGCCGGGCCTCTTCCCCGACGATTCCGTGCCTGACGACCTCGTCGGATACCGCGTCCCCATCGCCTGCCAGATCGCCGGAATCACCTACCGGCAGCTCGACTACTGGGCGCGGACGTCACTGGTGGTGCCGTCCATCCGTGGGGCGGCCGGCTCGGGGAGCCAGCGCCTGTACTCGTTCAAAGACATCCTCGTTCTCAAGATCGTCAAGCGCCTGCTCGATACCGGCATATCCTTGCAGAACATTCGTGTGGCCGTCGACCATCTGCGTAAGCGTGGGGTGCGCGACTTGGCCAAGATCACACTCTTCTCCGACGGCACTACTGTCTACGAGTGCACGTCCGCCGAAGAGGTTGTCGACTTACTGCAGGGTGGCCAGGGCGTGTTCGGTATCGCCGTGAGCGGTGCCATGCGTGAGCTGACCGGCACCATCGCGGACTTCCCGGCGGAGCGTGCCGATGGTGGCGCGCTCGAGCAGAGTCCCGAAGACGAACTCGCGTCCCGGCGGAAGACTCGCGCAAGCCGTAAGACGGGCTGAGTTCTCGTCGGGCAGACAAGCGCCGGTGACGCCCGGTCGTGTTCCACCGCAGAAATGCGTGACATGGGCGTGCGTGAACTGGTCGCGGGTGACATAGACTGTCGGTGCGTCGACGCCGTGCGGGAGAGTTCCGGGCACTGCATGCACAGAAAATCGTGTGTGGAGGACCCGGGCGCCGAAGGAGCAGCACCTCCCCGTCAATCTCTCAGGCACACAGGACCGTGCGGGCTCCGACGTCTCTGGAAAGCGGTGGGAGTACCCACCCGCCCACGGGGAAAGGGCCCGTCCACACCTGGACGCCGGTACCGAATCTCTCAGGCGCTCGAACGCGAGCAGGCGACAGAGGGGGAGGGACGCACCGCTGCGCGGGGCGGGTCCTAGTCCTCCGAACTGCTTGGGAGTTGTCGTGATCGACGCTGGAAGCCGTACATTCGCTGACCGCCATGTCGGCCCGAACGCGGCGGAACTCGCGCACATCCTCGACGTCGTGGGTGCCGGATCCCTGGACGACCTGGCGTCGAAGGCGGTCCCGGCCGCCATTCTCGACGGCGTCGCGAATGGTGTGGCCGACGGGCTCGACGCTCTGCCTGCCCCGGTGTCCGAGCACGAGGCTCTCGCCGAGCTTTCTGCACTCGCCGCCCAGAACACCGTGGCGACCACGATGATCGGACTCGGGTACTACGACACCCTTACGCCTCCGGTTCTGCTCCGGAACATCATCGAGAATCCTGCGTGGTATACCGCCTACACCCCGTACCAGCCGGAGATCAGCCAAGGGCGTCTCGAGGCTCTTCTGAACTTTCAGACGATGGTGGCCGATCTCACCGGTATGGAGGTCGCAAATTCGTCAATGCTCGACGAGGCGACCGCAGCCGCTGAGGCCATGACACTCCTGCGGCGCGCGAACAAGTCCAAGTCGCCGCGGTTCGTGGTGGATGCCGATCTGTACCCGCAGACCCTCGCCGTGGTCGAGACCCGGGCTGAGCCTCTCGGTATCGACATAGTCGTCGCTGATCTGTCTGCCGGGCTGCCCGATGGTGACTTCTTCGGTGTCCTCGCTCAACTGCCGGGCGCCTCCGGCCGCATCGTCGACTACACCGACGTCATCGCCGAGGCTCACGAGCGCGGCGCCCTCGTCGCGCTCGGCGCCGACCTCCTGGCCCTCACCCTGATCACGCCGCCCGGCGACATCGGCGCGGACGCCTGCTTCGGCACCACTCAGCGGTTCGGTGTCCCGATGGGGTTCGGCGGTCCGCACGCCGGGTACCTTGCCGTGCACACCAAGCATGCCCGCCAGCTACCCGGCCGCCTCGTCGGCGTGTCCGTGGACGCCGATGGTGACAAGGCGTATCGACTGGCTTTGCAGACCCGTGAGCAGCACATTCGCCGCGAGAAGGCCACGTCGAACATCTGCACCGCCCAGGTGCTGCTTGCCGTCCTCGCGGCCATGTACGCGAGTTATCACGGTGCGGAAGGCCTGAAGGCGATCGCGGAGCGCGTCGCGAATGCTGCGCACTCGCTCGCCGCCGCCCTCCGCAAGGCTGGGGTGATCGTGGTGCACGAGCACTTCTTCGACACCGTCCTCGTTCGCGTCGAGGGGCAGGCGTCGGCAGTCGTGGCGAAAGCCAAGGAGTCGGGAATCAATCTCCGCTTCGTCGATGCCGATCACGTCGGCATCGCCTGTGACGAAGCGACGACCCCAGCACACCTCGAGAGCGTTCTCGCGGCATTCGGCGGTGCCGGTGCGGTCGGCGTAGAACCGGGCACCGCGGTGCCCCATCCTCAGCGCCGCGGCTCCGACTATCTCCAGCACGAGGCCTTCACGCGGTATCGCACCGAAACCGGGATGCTGCGGTATCTGCGAGCGTTATCGGACAAGGACATCGCACTCGACCGCAGCATGATCCCGTTGGGTTCGTGCACCATGAAGCTCAACGCGACCGCCGAAATGGAAGCAATCACCTGGCCGGCGTTCGCCCGACTGCACCCGTTCGCACCCACCGGCGACGCGCCGGGGATTCTCCGCATCATCGAGGACCTCGAGAACTGGCTGGTGGCCGTGACCGGTTACGACGCGGTCAGCCTGCAGCCGAATGCCGGCAGTCAGGGCGAGTACGCGGGACTCCTGGCGATCCGCAACTATCACCTGAGCCGCGGCGACGACCACCGCGACACCTGCTTGATTCCCTCGAGCGCCCACGGCACCAACGCGGCGTCCGCCGTCATGGCCGGTATGCGCGTGGAAGTGGTGGCCTGCCGACCCAACGGTGACGTCGACCTCGACGACCTGCGGGCGAAAATCGCGGACCATGCCGAGCGCCTCGCGGCGATCATGATCACCTACCCGTCCACCCACGGCGTGTACGAGCACGAGATCGCCGACATCTGCGCGGCCGTCCACGACGCCGGGGGTCAGGTCTACGTGGACGGCGCCAACCTCAACGCCCTCGTCGGGCTGGCCCGACCCGGTCGGTTCGGCGGCGACGTCAGTCACCTGAACCTGCACAAGACGTTCTGCATCCCGCATGGCGGCGGTGGCCCCGGTGTCGGACCCATCGGCGTGCGCTCCCACCTGACGCCGTTCCTGCCCGGGCACCCGCTGGCGCCGGAACTCGGCACTGCCGGACCGATTTCTGCGGCACCCTATGGAAGCGCCTCCATCCTGCCCATCACCTGGGCCTACATTCGGATGATGGGCGCGGTTGGACTGCGCCGGGCCAGCCTGACGGCCATCGCCTCGGCCAACTACATCGCACGCCGCCTCGACGAGTACTTTCCCGTCCTCTACACGGGCGAGGGTGGAATGGTGGCCCACGAATGCATTCTCGACCTGCGTCCGATCACCAAGGACACCGGTGTCACTGTGGACGATGTGGCAAAGCGTCTCGCTGATTACGGTTTCCACGCCCCGACGATGAGCTTCCCGGTAGCCGGGACGCTGATGGTCGAGCCCACCGAGAGTGAGAATCTCGAGGAGATCGACGCCTTCTGTGAGGCGATGATCGCGATCCGTGCCGAAATCGACCGGGTAGGGGCAGGCGAGTGGCCGGTCGACGACAATCCGCTGCGCGGAGCCCCGCACACGGCGGGCTGCCTCGTTGCCGAGTGGAACCACCCGTACTCGCGAGAGGTCGCTGTCTTCCCCCGCGGCAAGGCTCGGCCGAAGGTGTGGCCTGCCGTGCGTCGCATCGACGGAGCGCACGGTGACCGCAATCTCGTATGCTCCTGCCCGCCGATCTCGGCATTCGAAGGGGCCTGACGGCTGGGCGCGCCCTGCTCACCCGGGGCGGGCCCGGACCGGGTCAGTCGGCGCGCACCAGTTCGAGGATCGTGATCTCCGGCGGTGCGGCGACGCGTACCGGCGGGCCCCAGGCGCCGACTCCGCGCGTGGTGTAGAGAACCGTGTTCCCGATCCGATCCAGACCGGTCACCGAAGGTTGCTGCAGCGGCACGAGATAGCGGAGCGGCCACATCTGCCCGCCGTGCGTATGCCCCGACAGCTGAAGGTCCACGCCCAGATCCGAGGCCTCCAGCGCCTGCCGCGGTTCGTGGGCGAGCAACATCACGAACGTCGACGGGTCACGTCCCGCGAGAGCTGCAGACAGGTCGGGCTCGTAGGGCGCCGGCGACGAGTAATCGTGAATGCCTGCGATGTCGATCGTTGCGTCGCCGCGGCGGAGAGCCACCCGTTGGTTCCGGAGGGTGGCGATGCCCAGACGGTCCCAGACATCCAGCCAGCGGCCGCCGTCGTCGGCGTAGAACTCGTGGTTTCCGCTGACACCGAAAATCCCCATCGGTGCGCGAAGATCCGCGAGGGGTTCGAGGTCGGGCGCGACCTTGGACACCGTTCCGTCCACCAGGTCTCCCACAATCGCCACCAGGTCGGGTTCCTGAGCGTTGATCACATCCACGACCTCCCGGGTGAAGCCCGCTCCTCGTGCCGGACCCACGTGGAGATCGGACACGAGGGCGACGCGCACACCGTCGAACTCGGGAGGAAGGCGCCGTAGCGGGACTCGGACGTGTACCACCTTCGGGCGGGCGGCCTCGGCGACCCCGTATCCGGCGGCCACGACGGCGGCGACCGCGACAACCGACGTCGCAAGGCGCAGGGTGCGGCGCCGGGACAGGTCGACCTGATCGGCACTCTCGCCCCTGTGGCGCCACCGCGCGACAACGCGAACGACCAGCGAACCGATCGCCACCAGGAGCAGGCCCAGCACCAGATACAGCAGTGCTCCGAGCCACGCCCATCCCACGAAACCGGGAGGTCGCGCCCATCCGGTGTCGAATACCTCACCGCTGCCGGCGCCGATCACGGCAAGAACCCACAGCACGACGAGGACGACATCGACGACGACGGACCACGGCCGGGTCAGGCCCGTGGCCCGCACGAGCCGCCGGTGAAGCCACCAGGTGAGCAGGGCGAGGACGACGCCGAAGACAACGACCCTCGTCATCGGACGTCCGCGGGGGAAGCGGCCCGCTGTGACACGGGTACGAGCGGGTGAGGGAGTCGAATCTCCGGATTCATGGCGGTGCTTTCTGTCACGGTGTCGTCGCACCCGTCGACGACGTCAGCGGGGTCCTTGCAAGGTGATGTTCCGGGCCGACGGCACGCAGCGGCGCTCGTGCTAGTGCGGTCGAGCGCCGATGCCCGACTTCCGGCGCGGGAAGGGTCAAGACAACAACTTGCCGATGGCTGTGGCCAAAGCGGGTCCGTCCGAGGACGGGGCCTTCTCGAGCGACCCGCCGGTGCGATCGGCGACGGCCTGAAGGGTATTGAGATCAGAGTTCTGCCCGATGGTCACGACGTCGATGCGAACAGGCTTCGACGGATCGCCCGCGGCTGCGAGGGACGCCAGGAGATCGGCGCGGGTGAGCGAACCGTCGTCGTTGGCGCCGTCGGTCAGGAGCAGCACCGAGTTCGTGCGTCCCGGGGTGTATCCGGCGACCGCGCTCTTGTACGCCGCCTCGAGCGAGGTGTAGGTGGCCGTGCCGGCGGCCGGGACGGCCTTCGCCAGCCGGGCACCCAGGGCTTGCCTGCGGCTTCCCTCGATGAAACCACCGGCCGAGAGCGGGCCGGTGGCAACCACCGTCGTGTAGGGGCGGGTTCCGTCGAGGTTGGTGCTGTATTCCCACAACCCCAGGCTCGAGGCGTCCGGCGAGCGGCTGACCTGGGCCGCCAGAGCAGCAGTCGTATTCGTCAAGCGTGAGGTGGCTCCCTCGCCGGCACCCATCGAACTGGAGACGTCGAGCAGAATTGTCGACGTCCGTTCGGTCACGGGATTGCGGATGACCCCCATCATCGCTTCGGCGGCCGCGGAATCGGCGGGCAACAGCGTGGTGGGGAAGCCGGGGAACGTCAAGGCTGTGTCGTCCGGCCTGCCAAGTCCCTCCACCCTGAAGCCCGCATCAGCGAGCACCTGACCCTGCTCCGGCTCGCGAAGAAATTCCGTGAACTGGGCAGCGGCCCGGCTCTGCGTCTCGTCGACAGCGGGCCCCGACAAGATGGCCGCCGGATGATCCGCTACCGGGGTCGCGCCCTTCGGCATGAAAGTGGTGACATCGGAGCCGGGGGCCTCGCGCAGCGCCCGGTAGACCTGCTGTTCGGTGACCGGTACCGCGTGAATGCCCTCCGTGGACGGGTCGTCCGCGTCGGCGAGGATGGTGAGGGCCTCGCGCGTCGTCGCCGGCTTCGCGCCGGGCAGTGCTTGATATCCGAGCGCCAGCCCGGTGAGCGCGGAGGTGACCTGGGTCGATCCGGCCTGCTCGGCGGTGATCGGGCCGGCAGCATCGCCGGCAACGGAGGCGGCGACGGCTTCGACCGCCAATTCTGTACTGCCGGAGCCGGATCCGACGGGTAGCGCCAATCCCAGGCTTCCCCACTCGGAGAGCCCGAGGGTCGCCAACGACCCTCGCCCTGTCTGCAGCGACGGCAGATCTTTCCACTCGACCGCAGCGGTGGTCAGGGCGTTCTCGAACTCGGCTCGGACGGCGAGCACAACGGGGCTCGCGGCAAGGGGGCGAGCCTCGCCGTTGACGACGGCGGGCGGCACCTGACGGACCCATTGTGAACTGGACGGAATCCACAATGCAGGACGCGGGCCGAGAAGCTTGTCGTCCCACGCGCCGTCCGGGCCTGCGATCAGGGCATCGCGCACCTCGCCGGAGTCGACCGGCGTGACGGTGACGGAGATGCAGTGATCACGGATGACGGGGGAGGTGGCGGTGAAGCGGTCCGCGAGAGTCCGGATATCTGCGGCGATGTCCGGGTCGGCTGCGACAGTGAGCACACTGTCACCCTCGACACACGCGCCTGCCGCTGCGGCACCCTGATCTTCGATTCGGTCGGCCAGCTGGAACCAACCGAACACTCCAACGACGATCACCACGACGAGGCCGAGCGCGATCAGGGGTCCCTTACTGATACCCCTGGCGCCCTTTCCGCCGCGATGATTTCCCACGTGGTTACCTGCTCCTGTCGGTCGAGTCGATCGAAGTCGACTTCCGCAGTGTAGTGAAGCGCGGAGCCGAAGCCGGAAAAGCGGCCCCCGTCACCAGATGATGACGAGGGCCGCTGACCGTGCGTAGTACTCAGGCGTTGGCGGCCTTGTACTCGCGACGACGGCGATGCAGGATCGGTTCCGTGTAACCGCTGGGCTGCTTGCCGCCTTCGAGGATCAGTTCCTTCGCCGCCTGGAAGGCGATGCTGTCATCGAAGTTCGGCGCCATCGGGCGGTACGTCACATCAGCCTCGTTCTGGCGGTCGACAACCGGTGCCATCCGCTCGAGGCTGGCGACCACGTCGTCCTCGGTGACGATGTCGTGGCGCAGCCAGTTCGCGAGGAGCTGGCTGGAGATCCGCAGCGTGGCACGGTCCTCCATCAAGGCGACGTCGTGGATGTCGGGCACCTTCGAGCAGCCGACGCCGGCGGTGATCCAGCGGACGACGTAACCGAGGATGGACTGGCAGTTGTTGTCCAGTTCCTCCTTCTTCTCTGCCTCGGACCAATCGGTGCTCGGGGCGAGAGGAATGGTCAGGATGTCGTCGAGGGTGGCCCGGGGCTTGCCCTTCAGTTCGTCCTGAACAGCGAAAACGTCGACCTGGTGGTAGTGGGTGGCGTGCAGGGTGGCCCCGGTGGGGGACGGAACCCACGCGGTGTTCGCGCCGGCCTGAGGGTGACCGATCTTCTGCTCGAGCATCTCGGCCATCAATTCGGTCATGGCCCACATGCCCTTGCCGATCTGGGCCTTACCCTGCAGTCCGGCAGCCAGACCGGTGTCGACGTTCCAGTCCTCGTAGGCAGCGATCCACTTCTGCTTCTTCATCTCGGCCTTGCGGACCATCGGTCCGGCCTCCATCGACGTGTGAATTTCGTCGCCGGTGCGGTCGAGGAATCCGGTGTTGATGAACACCACCCGCTCCGACGCCTCCTTGATGCAGGCGGCCAGGTTGACCGTGGTGCGGCGCTCCTCGTCCATGATCCCCACCTTGAGGGTGTTGGCGGGCAGCCCGAGGACTTCCTCGACACGGCTGAAGAGTTCGGTGGTGAACGCGACTTCCTCGGGACCGTGCTGCTTGGGCTTGACGATGTAGATGGAACCGGTCCGGCTGTTGTCGAGGGGGCCGTTGGCCTCGCTGATGGACAGTCCGTGGACCGCGCAGAGGCTGGTGACGAGGGCGTCGAGGATGCCCTCGGGCACTTCGTTGCCGTCCGAGTCGAGCACTGCCGGGTTGGTCATCAAGTGACCGACGTTGCGCACGAACAGCAGTGACCGTCCGTGCAGCGAGAGTTCGCTGCCGTCGGGTGCGGTGTAGGTGCGGTCGGCGTTGAGCTTGCGCGTGAAGGACTTTCCGCCCTTGGCGATCTCCTCGACCAGGTCGCCGCGGTTGAGGCCGAGCCAGTTCCGGTAACCGATTACCTTGTCGTCCGCGTCGACGGCGGCAACCGAGTCTTCGAAGTCCATGATCGTGGTGACCGCGGACTCGAGGACGACGTCCTTGACACCGGCGGCGTCGGTCTTGCCGATCGGGGACTCGGCGTCGATCTGGATCTCGGCGTGCAATCCGTTGTTGCGGAGCAGAACGCTCGTGGGGGAGTCCTTCTCACCGAGGTAGCCGACGAACTTCTCCGGCTGCGCGAGAGTCGTGATGTTGCCGCCGTCGAGTTCGACCTTCAGCTCCGCCCCGTCGACGAAGTACCGGGTGGAGTCGGCGTGCGACCCGGACGACAGGGGTGCCGCGGTGTCGAGGAACTGGCGAGCCCACGCAATAACCTTGTCGCCACGGACCTTGTTGTAACCGCTGCCCTTCTCCGCGCCGCCTTCCTCGGAGATGGCGTTGGTGCCGTAGAGGGCGTCGTACAGCGATCCCCACCGCGCGTTCGAGGCGTTGAGGGCGAACCGTGCGTTCAGAATGGGCACGACCAGCTGCGGGCCGGCCGTCGACGTGATCTCGGTGTCGACGTTCGCGGTGGCGACCTCGAACGGTTCCGGTGCGGGAACCAGGTAGCCGATCTCCTCGAGAAAATCCTTGTACTCCGCCGCGTCGATGGGCTTGCCGGCGCGGTCACGGTGCCACCCGTCGATGCGGGACTGCAGTTCGTCACGCTTCGCGAGGAGGTCCCGGTTCTTCGGGGCGAGGTCGTGAACAACCTTGTCGGCGCCGGCCCAGAAGGCGTCGACATCGACTCCGGTTCCGGGAAGAGCTTCATTCCCGACGAAGTCGTAGAGAACCTTGGCGACCTGAAGACCGCCGACCTGAACACGCTCAGTCATGAATAGCCTCACTCTTCCGCTATCGGAGCACCGGACGGGTGCCATGAATCGCGACCAATGTTACCTGGGAGTAAAGGCGTGGGGCCGATGACGTCCGGCCTGGCGGATGCGCTCAGACCTTCCCGCCGGTGGAAGGCTCGAAGACCGGGGTTTCCGGCAGTGCGGACAACTCGGGGCCGGTGCCGAAACGCTGCAAGTCGCCCGCGGACTCCGCTGCGCTGAGGCGCGAGCGGCGCCACGCGACCACCAGCAGTCCCGCCCACAACCCGACGAGCACGACATAGCCGAATGCCGACAGCGCTCCACTCACGTCGAACGTCGAAAAGAGCTTCTGTGCGTTGGTGATCACGATGATTCCCCCGACACCGGTCCCGAGCAGCGTCGCCGGGACCCGGCTCACCAGCCACGCCGCCAGGGGTGCAGCGAGGACTCCGCCCAGCGCCAGTCCGGCGATGATCAGCAGGTTGTCGAAGAAGGCGCTACCGAGGCCGAAGATGAAGCCGAGACTGGCCGCACCGGATACCAGGAACTCCGAGGCGCTGACAGACCCGATGACGGTCCGCGGTGCAGTTTTGCCGCGGGAGAGCAGGGTGCTCGACGTGATCGGACCCCAACCACCGCCACCGCTGGCGTCGATGAATCCACCGAACAAACCCAGCGGCGACAGAAATGCGGCCGTGTGAGGGGACGTTCGGGCGCCGTCGACCGCCGGCGGCCGGATCGAGAACCTGAGCAGCACATAGATTCCGATGGCCAGCAGAATGGTGGCTGTCACCGGGGCCGCCGCTGCGGTCGACAAGCTGGACAGGACGACGGCACCGAAAAAGGACCCGATCGCGCCGGGCACGCCGAGTCGCAGGACGAGCGACCAGTCGATGTTGCGGAATCGCCAATGCGCCGCCCCCGAAGCGAGGGTCGTGCCGACCTCCGCGAAATGAACGGCAGCGCTCGCCTGCGCCGGCCCGACCCCACTGACGACGAGCAGGGTCGTGGCCGTCACACCGAAAGCCATCCCGAGCGCTCCGTCTACCAGTTGGGCACCCACGCCGACCAGCGTGAAGATCAAGAGCTTGAACATCGGGACTCCGAGCGGGGGAAGCGAACGTCAGGGCAGCGAAAGACCGGCCCGTAGGCCGGTCAGCAACATCCCTGATCGAAAGCATGACCCCGGCGCGACGGCCAGAACGGCATGAGAGCGAGCACGGCCGCGGGGCCTGCCATCGCGCTCGAGCCGTTCATGGACACTCCGTAAGCCGTGAGAAAGGCGCGGACTACCCGCGCACGTCGTTCGAGATTAGCGGGGCGGTTCTACGCCTGTCACGTCGACCCGCCCGGCCCGTCACAACTTGCGTGCCGAGATTTCCAGACCCGCGTCGCGGAGGCGGGTGACCAGGACGTCACCGAGCGCCGTCGCCGGAGTGAGGACACCGGCCGCGGCGGGGAGCGCATCGCCGCCGAGAACCAGGCCGAGCGCGGATTCACCCAACATGACCGCCGTGGCGCGGTACCCCGGATCGCCTTGGGCCTTCACCCGAGCGGTGTACCGGGCACCCGTCGTGGTGGCCGTATAGATGTCGATCGTGAAGTGGCCTTTGCGTTGCGCATCCTCGCTCGGACCTTCGCCGGGTGCGGGAAGAACCCGGTCGAGGAGGTAGCGGGTGGGCGGGACGCTGAGGCCGAGTACCAATCCGCCCAGACCGACGGCGACGGCACCGGCGATGAGAGGCGAGACCGGAGACTTGCCGACGCTCATGACCTCGCGATACTTGAATTCGCGCCCGTACGCCCATTTCCGGAGGGCGTTGCTGCGCCGCACGACGCGGGTGTTGTAGGACGCCATCACGAACGGCGCCTTCCAGCCCTCGAGTTCGGGGGCGATGTCCTTACCGTTGACCACGCTGACATCGGACTGTTTTCCGAGATCGGGTTCCTGAGACCGGTCCGGGCTGAGCGAATAGGGCGATGCCGCGAGCCGGCGCAGCGCCGAATCCTTCTTCGACACGTCGACCTGGGTCCGAAGGGAGTCGATGGTCCCTCCACTCACGCCGCCTCGGAGCGAGGTGACGACCAAGGTGGTGTCGGTGAGTTCGCCGGCCCCGTCGGCCTGCACGGCTTCGTGGAGTACATGAACTCCGATGTCGGACGGAATGGAGTCGAAACCGCAGGAGTGCACGATTCGTGCGCCGGTCTCACGGGCTTTGTCGTGGTTGGCGTCGATACTGTCGCGGGCGAACAGC
Source organism: Rhodococcus sp. NPDC019647 (assembly GCF_044389235.1). Lineage (NCBI taxonomy): Bacteria > Bacillati > Actinomycetota > Actinomycetes > Mycobacteriales > Nocardiaceae > Rhodococcus > Rhodococcus sp. NPDC019647. The sequence continues at coordinate 38,521 of NZ_JBIRXS010000019.1, forward strand.
ACCTCACCCGTGAGGTCGACGTAGTCGGTGCCGGCCTCGGCGCATGCAGCGACGAGGCCGTGCCCGTACTTGGCGTAGGGACCCACCGTCGTGGCGACCACTCTGGTGCCGGCGGCCAAGGCGGCGAGCGACGCCTGATCGTCCGAGTTCGCGACGATGATCGGCCACTGTGCTGCGCGGGGGCCGAGCGACGATCGCACCGATTCGAGCTTGGCCTGCGAGCGTCCGGCAAGGCCGATTCGCACATCGGCGGGCGCTGTGCGGGCGAGATAGTCGGCGAGAAGTTTGCCGACGAAGGCGGAAGCCCCGTAGACGACCAGATCCAGTTCACGTGCGCTGTCTGTCATGGCTCGACACTACAAGCTCGTCCAGCCACTCCGGGTGCTACGAACCGGCGTGACCGGAAGGGGTGTGCGCGAATGTGCTGCGGGCCCGGACACGGAGAATGCCGTACCCGGCCCAGGAGAGAACGACGCCGAGGGCGGCCGATATCTGGATCGCGCCGGCAGCCGACTCGGGGTACAGAACTCCGGTCAAGTAGTGGTCGATGAACCCGGAGGACGGCAGTGGAGCCTGTCCGGCCTGCACCCGGGCCCAGCTCTCGAGATGCGTGAGTGGGCAGTCGATACCTACGAGGAGTCCGGTGAAACCCCAGGCGACGGCCGCGACGTGGAGGCCGATCGTGCGCGGCAGGCGCCAGGCGAGGAAGCCGCCGGCGGCGACATACAGGATGAAGGCCAGGTGCACGACGACCGTCGCGTCGGCAACCACCCTGTAGAAAGCTGCACTCCCCATCGGTGTACTCCTGGTTCCGGGACCCGCCCTGTCATCCTAGGCGCGGCGCCGGCCCGGCCGCCGGAAGTGCGTTCAGGCGGAACCGTGCAGTTCTTCCTTGACGACGAGAACCGGGATGTCGACCTCGAGGAGGAGCCGTTGCAGCCAGCGTTCGAGAAGGAACTTGCCGATCGGTGACATGCGTCGGGTACCTACGACGAGGAGGTCGGCACCACTACGGTCCACCAAGGTGTGCAGCGCACTGACCTGGTCGCCGTCGCCCGCCTCGGTGCGCAACTCCCACGAGGCCTCGCCGACACCGTTACCCTCGAGCGTGGCCTGGACTTCGGCGCACAGAGCGGAACGATCCGATTCGGCGTCCGCATCCGCAACCTCGTCGACGACGGAGAGAACCACGAGCTGTTCGTGTCGATGCACGGCCTCACGGGCGGCGTGGACGATCGCCGCCCGGCCCTCGGGGCTGTCTCGGTGGACAACGGCGATCGCCATGTGTGGTGCCTCCAGTTCAGGATTCGTTTCGAGCCCCATTATCCCCGTGCACCAGCGTCCTTCGGCTGTGTTGATGCTCTCTGGCGCGCCGGATGGGGTGCTCGGTCACCAGGGGGAGGGTTCGTAATCCTTCAGGAAGCAGCCGTGCAGGTCGATGCCCTGCTCACCCTGCACGATCGGGTCATACACCCGCGCCGCGCCGTCGACGAGGTCCAGGGGGGCGTGGAAACCCTCGTCGGCCAGCCGCATCTTCGTGTAGTGCGGTCGCTCGTCGGTGATCCAGCCGGTGTCGACCGCCGTCATGAGGATGCCGTCGTCGAGCATTTCCTTGGAACTGGTCCGCGTCAGCATGTTCAGCGCTGCCTTCGCCATATTGGTGTGCGGATGCCCTGGTCCTTTGTATGCCCGGCTGAATTGACCTTCCATCGCCGAGACGTTCACCACATACTTGCGCCGGGCGGCGGCCGCCGCCATCGCGGGTCGCAGCCGGGATACCAGGATGAACGGCGCTACCGAATTGCACAATTGCACTTCGAGCAGCTCGATCGGGTCGACCTCCTCGACGGTCTGGACCCAGCTGTTCGTGTGCGCGAGATCGGGCAGGAGGCCCCCGGCGTCGATGGCGAGACCCTGCGCGATGCGAACGGGGGAGGCGGACTTGGCGACGAGGGCGAGCGAGCTGACGGATTCCGGTGCCATCGCCGCACCGGCCATGGCCGACACGTCGGACAGGGAGCCGGCCAAAGCCGCCGGGTGCGCGTCGCTGGTCTTTCCGAAGGTCAGGACGTCGGGCAGAACACCGGCGGGCAAGGCGCCCGATTCCGCGTCCGCCAGTGCGCTGTAGGCGCCGGGGGAGCGCCGCACCGTCTGGGCGGCATTGTTGATGAGAATGTCGAGTGTGCCCTGGGCGGCAACGGAATCGGCGAGAGCGACCACCTGCGCGGGATCGCGGAGGTCGATACCCACCACCCGCAGACGGTGGATCCAGTCGGCGCTGTCCTCCATCGCCTTGAACCGTCGGATCGCGTCGTTGGGGAACCGTGTGGTGATCGTGGTGTGCGCGCCGTCGCGGAGCAAGCGCAGCGCAATGTACATCCCGATCTTGGCGCGACCACCGGTGAGGAGCGCCCGGCGTCCCGTGAGGTCGGTGCGTGCGTCCCTCTTCGCGCGGCTCTTCCCGGCGCAGTCGGGGCACAGTTGGTGATAGAACGCGTCGACCCGCGTGTACCGCTGTTTGCAGATGTAACAGGGGCGGGGACGGATCAGCGTGCCCGCGGTGGCGCCGTCGGCGTTCGACGTGAGCGGAATGCCGGCGGTCTCGTCGTCTATCCGATCAGGCGACCCGGTCGCCGTGGCGGCGACCACCCGGCGGTCCGCCTCGGCGACAGCATCCCGGGCGGCGAGTCGGCGCCGCTTCTTCAACTTCTTGAAGAGATGGCCCACGGCGCGCTGCACGGTGACCGAATCAGGGTCGGATTCGTCCAGACTTGCGGCCTGATCGAGAACCCGCAAACAGATCTCCAGATCTGCCGGATCGATTGCCGTCGCTGTTTCACCCATCGAACTTCGCCCTCTCACGAAGAAGGCCCCGGTTCGATGAACCGGGGCCTTTTCGTCTGTCTCAACTCAGAGTGTCCGAGGGGGGACTTGAACCCCCACGTCCGTTAATAGGACACTAGCACCTCAAGCTAGCGCGTCTGCCATTCCGCCACTCGGACTCGCACCCATTTCCTGGGCGCTGGGAAAGACTATCCGATGAAGCGCCACGGCCCAAATCGCCCCTTTCACCTGAGCGTTTCCGGTGGCGCGGTGGTAGGAAAGTGAAGTGCCGACTACACAGGAAACGCCAGGCCGGGGTCGCGCCGAAGCCGAGGTCGTCGAGCTCGTCAGCTCACTGATCCGCTTCGACACGTCCAACACCGGGGAACTCGCCACGACCAAGGGTGAGCGTGAGTGTGCGGAGTGGGTCGCCGCTCAGCTCCAGGAAGTGGGATACGAGACGGAATACGTCGAATCGGGGGCGCCGGGGCGGGGGAACGTCTTCGCGAGGCTGAAGGGGTCGGACCCCACCCGCGGTGCGCTGATGTTGCACGGTCACCTCGACGTCGTGCCCGCCGAGCCCGCCGATTGGCGCGTCCACCCGTTCGCCGGCGCCGTCGAGGACGGCTACGTGTGGGGCCGCGGCGCCGTCGACATGAAAGATATGGTCGGCATGATCCTGGCGGTGGCCCGCCAGTTCAAGGCCGAGGGAATCGTTCCGCCGAGGGATCTCGTGTTCGCGTTCGTCGCCGACGAGGAGGCCGGGGGCAAATACGGCTGCCAGTGGCTCGTACAGAATCGTCCCGACCTGTTCGAAGGTGTCACCGAAGCCGTCGGCGAAGTCGGTGGGTTCTCGCTCACCGTTCCGCGCCCGGACGGCACCGAGCGACGGCTGTATCTGGTGGAGACCGCGGAAAAGGGTCTCGGCTGGATGCGTCTGACGGCCAAGGGCAGGGCCGGGCACGGCTCGTTCCTGCACACCGACAATGCCGTCACCATTCTCGCGCAGGCAGTCGCCCGCCTGGGTGCGCACACCTTTCCGCTGGTCATTTCCGATTCGGTCGCCGAATTCCTCGCCGCTGCAGGCGAGGAAACGGGCCTCGATTTCGATGCAACGTCGCCCGACCTCGACGGCACCCTGGCGAAACTGGGCAGTATCGCCAATATCATCGGCGCCACGCTGCGGGACACCGCGAACCCCACCATGCTGTCCGCCGGCTACAAGGCCAACGTCATCCCGCAGACCGCGGAGGCCGTGGTCGACTGCCGCATCCTGCCCGGTCGGCAGGCCGAGTTCGAGGCCACCGTCGACGAGCTGATCGGGCCCGACGTGCAGCGGGAGTGGATCACCAACCTCGACTCCTACGAGACGACGTTCGACGGTCACCTGGTGGACGCCATGAACGAGGCGATCCTCGCGCACGATCCCGGTGCGCGGACCGTGCCGTACATGCTGTCCGGCGGCACGGACGCCAAGGCATTCGCCAAGCTGGGTATCCGATGCTTCGGCTTTGCGCCGCTGCAGCTGCCTCCCGACCTCGACTTCAGTGCCCTGTTCCACGGCGTCGACGAACGGGTACCGGTCGACGCACTACTGTTCGGGACGCGTGTGCTGGAGCACTTTCTGCTCCACAGCTGATCCATCGCCCATTCGCGACAAGAGAGGAACCGCATGTCCTACGACCCGTACGAAGCACTTCCCGACCTGCCGAGTTTCGAGCTGACCTCCGCCGACGTCACCGACGGGCAGCCGCTGAAGAAGGATCAGGTCAGTGGAATCATGGGAGCCGGCGGCTTCGACAACTCGCCACAGCTGTCGTGGTCGGGATTTCCGCCCGAGACGAAGAGTTTCGCGGTCACCGTGTTCGACCCGGATGCGCCGACCGCCTCGGGTTTCTGGCACTGGGTAGTGGCGAACATCCCGGCGGACTGCACGTCTTTGGTGAACGGCGCCGGTGACGACGACGGTACCGGGCTCCCGAATGGCGCGATCCAGCTGCGGAACGACGCCGGGCAGCGCCGCTTCATCGGGGCAGCCCCGCCCCAGGGGCACGGCCCGCACCGCTACATCGTCGCTGTCCACGCTCTGGACGTCGACACCCTCGACGGCGTGAGCGAGGATTCCACTCCGGCATTTCTGGGATTCAACCTGTTCTCGCACGCCATCGCCCGGGCGAGGATCACCGGCACCTACGAGCAGTAGGTCAGACAGCAGCAGGTCGGAAATCGGTGGCCGGCGACTTCTCTCGGAAGTCGCCGGCCACCGGTCGTTGAGGCACCCGTATCAGCGGATTACTCCCGCGCCCACCGCGTCCGCGATGCTGTCGAAGCCGGCGTCGCGGACCTTGCGCGCCAACCCCTTGTGGATCCGGCGCGCCCAGAACGGTCCGCCGTAGATGAAACCCGTATACCCCTGGACCAGCGTGGCCCCGGCCAGGATGCGTTCCCAGGCCTGCTCCGTGGTCTCGATCCCGCCCACCGAGATCAGCACCAGCCGATCGCCGACCCGCGCGTGCAAGCGGCGCAGCACTTCGAGGGACCGTTCCGCGACCGGTGCGCCCGACAGCCCGCCCGCCCCGATCGCGGTGACCTCGGCTTTCGGGGTCCGCAGGCCGTCACGCCGGATGGTGGTGTTGGTGGCGACGATCCCGGCCAGGCCCAACTCGACCGCGAGATCAGCGACGGCGTCGACGTCATCGTCCGACAGGTCGGGGGCGATCTTCACCAGGACGGGAACGCTGACGGTCTCCTGAACTGCGCGAAGCAACGGCCGCAGCGACTCGACAGCTTGCAGGTCGCGTAGTCCCGGTGTGTTGGGTGAACTGACGTTGACTACCAAGAAATCGGCAAGGGGCCCGAGGAGCCGCGCACTTGCTGTGTAGTCGGCGGGCGCTTCAGCCGCGTCGACGATCTTGGTCTTGCCGATGTTCGCCCCGATCGGAACACTCGCGCGTCGCTGCCGGAGATGGTTCGCGGCATTACCTGCGCCGTGGTTGTTGAACCCCATTCGGTTGATCAGGGCGCGGTCGGCGGGCAGCCGGAACAAGCGGGGAGCTGGGTTGCCGGGCTGAGCCTGCGCCGTCACGGTTCCCACCTCGGCGAAACCGAATCCGAGGGGACCCCACGCGTCCACACCGGTGGCGTCTTTGTCGAAGCCGGCGGCCAGTCCCAGCGGGGCGGGGAAGTCGAGTCCGAACACGGTGTTCCTCAGCACCGGATCATTGACCACGAGGACCTTGCCAACCAGCTGGCGCAGCGGGGTGACGCCTGTGGCCAGGCGCATCGCCGTGAAGGCCAGATGATGAATGCGCTCCGGGGGAACGAGGAACATCAGCCGCAGGAGCAGGTGATACAACGGGATCTCCCTAGATAGCCGGGTCGGGAACATGGTGGATGGTCTTTCGTCGTTTGAGCAGCACGCGCCGGCTGCCGTCGGAGTACAGCCGCACGCGCGAGAGCTCCCAGCCACCGAACTCCGCCTGTATGGCGAGTCTCATCGACGCACTGACCCGAGTGACATCCGGTGGCAACCGCAGCGGCACGTACTCGAAGTCTTCGGACTCGATTTCCCAGCCGGAGGGGAGACGGCGTGAATGCGACGACATCTATGAGCTCCTCGTCGGTATCTGCTGCAACCCGTCACCCGTGCCGGAACCGATGAGTAGATCACCGCTGACGGTGTCCACCGCGATCGAGTTGGGCTGGCGGACCGTGGGATAGCGTGCGGTTTCCACCCCGACGCCGCTGGCGAGGTCATAAGCGACCACCTCGTTCGTGCCGGTCGACGTGACCCACGCCCGGTTGGCCTCGTCGTCGTAAACGACGCCGTAGGGCGCATCGCCCGCCGGAAACCGCTGGCGCAGCATCAGAGTGTCTGTCGTGTACGCCAGCAACTCGTCACCGGCCGTATCGGTCACCAGAATGCGACCGAAGTGATCGGTGGTGAGTTGAGTCGCACCTTCACCGGCGCGGAGAGCGGCACCGAGGGAGGATTTCGGAATGTCGACTTCCGTGACGGAAGTCTGACCGCGGTCGAGTGCGGTGAGCGACTCGCCGACAACGGCCAGCGCATCTACCGAGGTCAATCCGTCGATCACTTGTGACTCGGCGCCCTCGCTGCCGGTGATGTGAATTTCGCCATTGCCGAGTCCTACGGCCAGCCGTCCGTCGGGTAGCTGCGCCACCGACCGGACGTCCCCGTCCGCAGGGACGGAGTCGAGCTCGGCGGATCGGAGGTCCAGCCGTCCCACCTGGCCGTTCATGGCGAGCAGTGCAGTTCCGCCGGGGGCTAGGGACACCTGCGTCACAGTCTCGTTCAACCGAATCGAACGGGGGGCGGCGCCGAGGTCGCCGCCGGCGAACAGAAGAACTTCCCTCCGGTCGCCGACCAGGACGACGGCGGTACGCGTGTCGGGGTCGATTGTGACCGACTCGATAGGTTGCCCGATCGGATGGACGACACCGGCAGGCGTCGTGGCCTGTGCGGGTGACTGAGCTGCACTGGCCGGCGCGATGGTGACTGCCTGATCCTCGTCGTTGCTCGAAGAACAGCCCGTGACCAGCAAAAATGCCGCTCCGACGCACGACGCGACGACGCGCGCTCCAGGTCTGCCCATGCGCTGCTCCTCGGGTTTCTCTTCTGTCCGTACCTGCACAACTGTCCACCAAGCATCCCTGATTCGCGAAACACCGGGCAAAGCGGTCGGTGCCCAGCGCGTCGCGAGGCGATACCGTAGGGGCTATCGACCCCACGTGCGGTTGTTCCCGACAACCGGACGAGGTCATCGAGGAGAACACCGTGGAACTACCCGAAACACCGACGTTCACCGTCGAAGACGTCTCGGTCGGCCCGCACGCGCACGGCTTCGGTCGCACCGCAGAGGGGAACTCCTATGCCTTCCGGGTACGGAAGAGCACCCTGTTCGTCGAGGTGTACCGGGCGGACGTCGAGACGGATGTGCCGGCACCGGACGACATCATCGCGACGGCTCGTCGCTCGATTCGCGAGATCGATCTGACCGACGAACGCTCCATCGTCGCGGTGGTGCGGGATGCGGTAGCCGCCCCCGATTCGGTTGTCGTCGGGCAGGAAGACGGCAGAACGGTCCGCGCTGTACTGAGCCGCCTCGGCGCCGTCATCGACGGACTCTGACACCCGTACGGCCTCAGCGTGGGTCACGTCGAGGTAGCACCAGGGGCGTCCCGGTTTCCGGGTGCGCGATGACCTCCACGGGATGGCCGTAGACGCGGGTGAGAAGCTCCGGGGCCAGCACTTCCCGGGGTGGGCCGTCGGCGGCGACGCGGCCGTTCTCGAGCACGACGATCCGGTCCGCATAGGCGGCGGCGAGCGCAAGGTCGTGCAGCACCACCACCACAGCGGTGCCGGCGCGTGCACGGTCGCGCGCAAGCCGCATCACTGTCTCCTGGTGACCGAGGTCGAGCGCTGCGGTCGGTTCGTCGAGCAGAATCGTCTCGGTGCGCTGAGCGAGCACTCGTGCCAGCGCGACGCGAGCACGCTCACCGCCGGAGAGGGCGGTGAAAGGTCGATCGGCGAAGGGCTCGACATCGCAAATTCTCATCGCCTCGGCGACTGCGGTGACGTCCTCGTCCGACCGGGACGTTCTTGCCCACGGGGACCGGCCCATCGTGATGACCTGGCGTGCGGTGAACGAGAATCCCACCGTGTTCTGCTGGGGGAGTACGGCGCGGCGCTGAGCCATCTGGAGGGGCGTCCACGTGTCGACGTCCCGGTCGTCGAGGTGGACGGTGCCCGACTGCACGTTCTGATCGCCCGACAGCGCCGCGAGGAGGGTTGATTTGCCGGCGCCGTTGGGTCCGACGAGTACGAGAACCTCACCGACGCGCACGTCCACCGACACCTTGTCCAGCACGGGTCGTCCCCCGCGGTGGACGTCGATGTCGACCGCGCACAGCGTTACCGCGCCCGGGCGGGGTACCGGCGGAACCGGATCGGTCCGGCGGAGGAAATTCTGCGCGAGAGCTTCCCGGATTCTCGTCCGCAGACGGCTGGGGCTCATGCCCAACCGCCCTGGCGGGCTCGGGTACGGCGGAGCAGCCAGAAGAAGAACGGTCCACCGACCAGAGCAGTCAGCATGCCGAGGGGAAGGTCCGCGTTGGCCACCAGGGACCGGGCGCCCAGGTCGGCGAGTAGGAGCACCAGCGACCCGCACAACGCGCTGGCCGGAATGAGCACTCGGTGCCCCGGACCGACGGCGATACGCATGAGGTGGGGTACCACCAGGCCGACGAACAGAATGATCCCGGTGAAGGCCACGCTCGACGACACCAGTAGCGCGACGATGAGGACGGCGATCAGGCGCAAACGCTCGACGTCGAGTCCCAGATGTCGCGCTGCGCTCTCACCGAGCGAGAGTAGGTCGAGTTTTGCCGCGATCACCATGGTCGCGGCGATACCGGCGACGGTCATCGGCGCCACTACCGCGACAGCGCTCCACGTGGCGCCGTTGAGGCTTCCCAGTTGCCAGAACACGATCTGGTCACGGGCGGCCGGCGAGGCAATGAAGGTGAAGAAGGCGATCAGTCCGCCCGCGAAGGCATTGACCGCGACGCCTGTGAGTACGAGGGTGACCACCTCGGTGCGGCCGTCGTGGCGGGCGAGGACGTACACGGCGACGGTCGTGATGAGTCCGGCGATGAACGCGGACGCGGCCACGGTCCACCCGGCCGCGAACGCCCCGCCGACGACGATGGCGGCACTGGCACCGACGGCTGCCCCGGCGGAGACCCCGATGACGCCCGGCTCGGCCAGAGGGTTGGCGAAGACGCCCTGCAGGAGAGCACCGGCGCAGCCGAGGGCCGCGCCGACGAGGATCGCGAGGACGACCCGGGGGAAGCGGACCTCCCACAGCGTGACCTCACCGCTGGGATGTGCGGGGAGGGGACCCAGGTCGAGTCCTACGCGGTGCGCGATGCTGCCGAGCACCTCGCCCGGTCCGGTGGGCACCTGACCGATGCACGCGGAGAACACTGCGGCGACCGCGAGCGCGACCAGCAACCCGGCCAGCACGATGCCGGTGCGTGTTCGAGAAGAAGCCTGAGCTGGTGTGACGGTGCCGAGGCTCATCGATCGGCCGGCTGATAGACGGCGTCCGCCAAGGCGTCCAGCACACGACCGGTGTTGGGTCCGAAGCTGAGAAGCACCCCGTCCTGCATGTCGACGACACGCTGGTTCTTTCCTGCCGGGGTCTGCGCGACACCGGGAATCTTCGCGAGTCCGTCGATCCCCCCGATCGATTCGAGGCCACCCGTCATCATCAGGATCACATCGGGTGCTGCGGCGATGAGGGCCTCGCTGGTGATGGGTGCGAACTGCTGGGTGATTCCGGAGGCCGTGCCTGCGTCGACGGCTCCGAGGGCCTCGATCAACGAGTCGGCCCCGGATCCCCGCCCGCCGATCATGGTGATCGCGGTGCCGCGCAGATAGAGGAAGGCGATCTTCAACGGATTCTCACCGTCGGGCGCCCGGCTGCGGGCCGCTGCGATCTCGTCGTCGGTGCGGGCAGCGAGTTCGGCTCCGCGCTCGGGGACACCGAGCGCGTTCGCCACCGCGATGATCTGCGGGGACACGCCGGCGAGGGTGCGCGTCGGGTCGAAGTAGACCACCGGAACGCCCGCCGCGCGCAATTGATCCTGAACGCCTTTCGGTCCGATGCTGGTGTCGGTGAGAATGACCGTCGGCGCGAGATCGAGTATTGCCTCGGCGCTGAGTGACTGGCCGCCCGGCGTCACCACCGGCACACCGGCGGCGGCGGGGAACTCGGCTGCGATGTCGCGGCCGACCACGTTGTCCCCGAGCCCGAGAGCGAAGACCGTTTCCGTCAGGGTGCCGTAGCGGTCGGCGGTCACGATACGGCTCACGTCGTCGATCGTGACGTCCACGCCGTCGAAGCTGCGGACCGTGGTGGGCAGCACCGGTGCGGCCGTCGACGCGACAGGTTGCGGATCGAGATCGTCCAGCACCGCGGTGTGCGTGCCGTGTGGGCCCGTCCCACCGTCACCGGTTGCGGATGTGCATGCGGAAGCGCCGACGGCGGCGACGAGCACCACTGCCAGTACTGCGAGAACTGATCGGGGAGAGCACGTGCGGACCACGGGCCTCACCGCGCGAGGTAGCTGTCGATGTCGGCTTCGAGATCGGCGAACAGGTCACCGTTGAGTCGATACGCGAGGTTCACCTCGTCGATCACCCGTTGCTGATCGGCCGCGGACAACGGGGCGGCGTCGAGTTTCGCGCGATACGCATCCTTGAACAGTTTCGGTTTCGGGATCTCCTCGAAGATGTAGAACCGCAGGCCGTTCTCGGTGTATCCATATGCTCGTTCGAGCATCCGGCGAATGATCTGACCACCGGACAGATCGCCCATGTACCGAATGTAGTGGTGCGCAACGAAACCGGCGGGCCAGTCGTACGCCACCTCACGCAGCCGCTCGAGGTACCGGGTGGTGGCGGCGAGCGGGGACACGGTGTCGCGCCACGACGAACCGCGCAGGTAGGCCAAATCCGCTTCCAGGGCCGGCACGCGTATCAGCTTCTCGGACAGAAACGGTGAGGCCACCGGATCATCCGTGTGGGTGCGTCCGGCCTCTTCCAATTCGCGGTAGACGAGATAGGTCTGGGCAAGCAGTTCGGCGTAGCCGTCCGAACTCAACTCTCCGGCGAGTAACGCTCCGACGAACCGGGACTGTTCGGTCTCGCGGTGAGCGGCGTCCGTGCCGTCCTTGATGCGCTCGGCGAAACCGACCGCTCGGCGATCGGCCGCGTCGGCCTCGTTCAGCGTGGTCATGAGCTCTCCTGCATCTACGACGTCGACCGTTGAGCACCAGGTTAGCCTGGCCTGCTTTATCGCGGCATTCGCACGGAGGGCGCCCCACGGGCCCCTCAGGCGCTGACGTCGTCGAGAGCCGCCGAGATGGCGGGTGGCAATTCGAGTTCCTCGGCGACGAGGACACCGGTCAGCTGGGCGATGTCCCGGGCGCCGACCACCGCGCTCGCGACCCCGGGACGGTCCCGTGCCCACGCGAGCGCGACCGCCAGCGGTGAGGTCCCGAGCCCGTCCGCGGCGGTGACGACGGCATCGACGACACCGACCGAGGAGTCGGTGAGGTAGTTCTGCACGTCCTGGGAGTGCGCGTCGTCGGCCCCGCGGGAGTCGACGGGAATCCCGTTCCGATATTTACCGGTCAGGACGCCGCCCGCAAGAGGCACCGCCGCGAACACCCCGATCCCGTGATGTGCGGCGGCAGGAAGAAGTTCCTCTTCGACCCCGCGCGCGAGCAGGGAGTACTCCACCTGCGTGGCGACGAGGGTGGTACCGCGAGAGGCTCCCGCAGCGGTGGCCAGCTGCCACCCGAGGTAGCCGCGGGCGCCGACATACCGGACGCGGCCACTCGAGACCGCGAAATCCAGTGTCGCGGCCACCTCGTCGACCGGGGTGAACGGATCCCAGGTGGCGACCTGCCACATGTCGAGGTAGTCGGTTCCGAGTTCGCGGAGGGTGGCATCGAGTTGAGCGAGTAGCCCTCGGCGCGAGCAGTCGACCCGCAAGGGGCCGTGCGGGTTGATGCCGGCACTCGAACTCAGGACGAGTTCGGTTCGGGGTACCACGTCGTCGAGCAGTTCCGCCAGAATGCGCTGCGCTGCACCGTCACCGTAGGCGGGCGAGGTGTCTACGAGGGTGCCGCCGGCATCGACGAAGGCCGCGATCTGCGCGGCGGCTTCGTCGCCGTCGGTGTCGCGTCCCCAGGTGAGTGTGCCCAGGCCGAGGCGTGACACCCGCAGACCACTTGCTCCGACCGATCTCTGTTCCATAACCGCCTGCGTCTCGTGCTGTTTCCCCGGACGGCGACTGCCACCCGGGACGGGCCACCACAGGAGCAGAGTAGTGGTGTCGCGCGGAACCGGCTGTCCTGCCACGCCGGATTCTGCTGCGACCGGGGCCTCCCGGTACCGTGGCGCCGGTGAATGACGAACGCGACATGGGAAATTGGCGTCCTGACAGCAGATTCGAGGCCTCGCGGGCCGGTGTGTTTCACCTCGGGACGGGTGAGTGATGGGGGAGGCGATGTCGTGGCTCCAGGCGATCGTCCTCGGAGTCGTCCAGGGGTTGACGGAGTTTCTGCCCATCTCCTCGTCCGGCCATCTGCGGATCGTGTCCGAGGTCTTCTTCGGTGACGACGCAGGCGCCTCCTTCACCGCCGTCACCCAGCTCGGCACCGAGGCGGCCGTTCTCATCTACTTCGCCCGAGACATCGGCCGGATCGTCGTCGCGTGGTTTCGCGGATTGCTGCATCCCGAGCATCGAGGTGACCTCGATTACCGGATGGGCTGGTACGTGATCATCGGCACCCTTCCGGTCGGAATTCTCGGCTTCCTCTTCAAGGATCAGATCCGCACCGGGGCACGCAATCTCTGGCTGATCGCCACCATGTTGATCGTCTTCGCGCTCGTCATCGCAGCGGCGGAGTACTACGGACGCAAGGTCCGTCCGGTCGAGGACCTTCGCGCCAAGGACGGCATCATCATGGGTTCGGCCCAGGCACTCGCGTTGATTCCCGGCGTCTCGCGGTCCGGCGGCACGATCAGCGCGGGCCTGTTCCTCGGACTGACCCGAGAAGCCGCGGCACGCTATTCGTTCCTGCTGGCTATTCCGGCCGTGGTCGCATCGGGTCTGTTCAGCCTCCCCGACGCCTTCGAGCCCGCGGGGGAGGGCCTCAACGCGAGCGGTGCCCAGTTGCTCGTTGCGACGCTGATCGCCTTCGCCATCGGGTACGCCTCGATCGCGTGGTTGCTCCGCTTCGTCGTCGACCACTCGATGTACTGGTTCGTCGGCTACCGGATCATTCTCGGCGTCGTGGTGCTGTCACTCCTGGCAACCGGTGTCGTGTCGGCAACCTGAGATCGGGCGGCCTGCGGGTGCGCGACACTAGGCTGGGCCAATGACTGTTGTCCTGCTGCGCCATGGGCGGTCGACCTCCAACACTGCACGCACGCTCGCCGGCCGGTCGCCGGGAGTCGAACTCGACGACCACGGCCGGGAACAGGCAGAGGCGGTTGTCGCCAGGCTCGCGGACGTCGTGATCGAGGAAATCGTGCACTCACCGTTGTTGCGGTGTGAGCAGACGGTGCAGCCACTCGCGCGGGCGCGGGGGCTCACCCCGGTGGTCGAACACCGGCTCGTCGAGGTCGACTACGGCGACTGGACCGGCCGTGAACTGAAGGCCCTGCTGGAGGAGCCGCTGTGGAAGGTCGTCCAGCAACATGCGTCCGCCGCGGTGTTTCCGGGCGGCGAGGGCCTCGCCCAGGTGCAGGCCCGGGCAGTCGCAGCCATCCGTGAGCACGATGCCCGGCTCGCGGAACGGCACGGCCGGGACGTGGTGTGGGTGGCATGCTCGCACGGTGACGTGATCAAGGCGGTGCTCGCGGATGCGCTCGGCTCCCATCTCGACGGCTTCCAGCGGATCGTCGCCGAACCCGCGTCGATCAGCGTCGTCCGCTACACCTCCACCCGGCCGTATGTGCTCAAGATGAACGACACCGGCCACGACCTGTCGGCGGTCAACACTCCACCGGCGTCGGGGGACGGTGCCGCCGCCGAAGTTTCGGGGTCGGTCCCCGGCGGGGAGGTTCGCCTGTAACGATTGACGGATAATGAACGGGGCACGCTGCTAGGAAGAGTCCCAGACGGATCAACGAGTGGGCAGCGCCGCAGAAGGGCCCGGCTCCAGCTGAAGGAGGTGCAATGTCACGCGCAATTCACGTATTCCGCACTCCTGACCGGTTCATTGCGGGAACGGTGGGTGAGCCCGGCGACAGGACGTTCTATCTCCAGGCGGTTCACGAGACACGTGTCGTCAGCGTGTTGTTGGAGAAGCAGCAGGTTCAGGTACTCGCGGATCGGATGGGACTCCTGCTCGAGGAAGTACACCGCCGGTTCGGTACGGAAGTACCACCGCAGGGCGCCGAACTCGATGACGCGAGCCCGCTCGTCACCCCCATCGACGCCGAATTCCGGGTCGGAACCATGGGCCTGGGCTGGGACGCGGACGCCGGAGCCGTCGTCGTGGAGCTGCTGGCCGTCACCGAGACCGAGTTTGACGAGTCCGTCGTTCTCGACGACTCCGAGGACGGCCCGGATGCCGTACGGGTCTTTCTCACCCCGTTGCAGGCCAGGGACTTCTCGCTGCGTTCCGAACGAGTCATCGCCGCCGGCCGGGCGCCGTGCCCGCTGTGCGGGGAGCCGCTCGCGCCGGAGGGGCACATTTGTATCCGCACCAACGGATACCGCCGCGGCCACAGCTTCGGCCTCACCCCGGAAACGGACGAGGAGGACTGACAGTTGCCCGCCGAGGAGTCGGACCCTCTGGAGTTCGGCGAACTGACCCTCATCGGCCAGATCACCCACGCCAGTAACGCGACATTGGTCTGTGATGCGGTGATCGGTGAGACCGCGGTCCGGTGTGTGTACAAACCGATTCGCGGGGAGCGGCCGCTGTGGGACTTCCCCGACGGAACCCTCGCCGGCAGGGAGTACGCGTCGTATCTGGTGTCCGAACAGCTCGGATGGGGTGTGATTCCGCGCACTCTCCTTCGGGACGGTCCATTCGGACGGGGGATGGTGCAGCAATGGGTGGACACGGCCGACCGCCACGGAGACGATCGGCCCGGACTTGATCTGGTCGACATCTGCGCGCCCGGCGCGGTGCCGGACGGTTGGTTCGAAATTCTTCGCGCCAGCGACATGGATGGCGAGCCGGTGGCCCTCATCCACGCCGACGACCCCCGGCTGCAGCGCATGGCTGTCCTCGACGTACTCATCAACAACGCCGACCGCAAGGGTGGGCATGCGCTCGAAGGACTCGACGGTTCCGTGTACGGAGTCGACCACGGCATCTGCCTGCACAGGGAGAACAAATTACGGACCGTGCTGTGGGGGTGGGCGGGGACGCAGGTGCCGGGTGCCCTGGTGGTCGACATCGCCGAATTGATACCCGCGCTCGAGGGCGACTTCGGTGCGCGGCTCGCGGAGCACATCACCTCCGCCGAGGTCGCGGCGCTCTACGAACGGGCGGTCGACCTGCTCGACGCCCCCGTGATGCCCCGTCCCAACGGACACCGGCCGATCCCGTGGCCCGCATTCTGAGACGTTCGTGCACGACCCAGGAATCCGGGTTCCCGGCGACGGGCGGCGGCTCCCTCGAGGGCGGTGACGCCGGTCCACTAGGCTCGCAAGCATGCAGTCTTGGTCCGATACCGCTGTCCCGTCCGTCCCTGGCCAGGGTCCCCCTCTGCGGTTGTTCGATACCGCTGACCGGCAGGTTCGACCGGTCACCCCGGGGCGCACGGCGACCATGTACGTGTGCGGTATCACTCCCTACGACGCCACCCACCTCGGCCACGCCGCCACCTACCTGACATTCGATCTGGTCAACCGGCTGTGGCGTGACGCCGGGCACGAGGTGCATTACGTCCAGAACGTCACCGATGTCGACGACCCGCTGTTCGAGCGCGCCGCCCGTGACGGCGAAGACTGGGTCGTCCTCGGCATGCGGGAGACGGCGCTCTTCCGCGAGGACATGGAGGCCCTACGGGTCATCCCGCCCCGCGACTACATCGGCGCGGTCGAATCCGTCAACGAAGTGGTGGAACTCGTCGAGAAATTCCTCGCCTCCGGTGCCGCGTACATCGTTGACGACGCAGAGTTCCCCGATGTGTACTTCCGTACAGGTGCCACCGAGCAGTTCGGTTACGAGTCCGGATACGACCGCGAGACGATGGAGAAATTCTTCGCCGAGCGCGGGGGAGACCCCGACCGCCCCGGCAAGGAAGACCCCCTCGACGCCCTGGTGTGGCGTGCCGCCCGCCCCGGCGAACCGTCGTGGCCGGCACCGTTCGGGCAGGGCCGTCCCGGCTGGCACATCGAGTGTTCGGCTATCGCCCTCAATCGCATCGGCTCGGGCTTCGACGTGCAGGGCGGAGGCAGTGACCTGATCTTCCCGCACCACGAGTACTCGGCTGCACATGCCGAATCCGTGACCGGCGACCGTCGCTTCGCACGCCACTACGTGCACACCGGGATGATCGGTCTCGACGGCGAGAAGATGTCGAAGAGCCGTGGCAACCTCGTGTTCGTGTCGAAGCTGCGGGGCGAAGGCGTCGACCCCGCTGCCATCCGGCTCGGACTGCTGTCGGGGCACTACCGGCAGGACCGTCCGTGGACCGAGCAGGTGCTCGCCGACGCGCACACCCGGCTGAAGCTGTGGAAGGACGCCGCCGCCCTCGAATCGGCGCAGTCGGCGACGGACACCATCGCGCGGCTGCGTCAGCATCTCGCCGACGACCTCGACACCCCCAAGGCGCTCGACGCACTCGACGGCTGGGCCCGCCGCGCGCTCGATCACGGCGGTTCCGACACCGATGCCCCGCGCCAATTCGCTGCAGCGGTCGACGCGCTGCTCGGCGTCCGACTCCACCCGTGAGTACTTCTTAACCAAAGAAGTACTCACGGCTCCCGGTAGTCACACCTCGGCGAATTCGAGCCCGCCCTCGACGGGGGAGGGTACTCGTCGACGCAGGGGTGATCCGAGTGCCCGCGCCAGATCGGTGCCGTCGTGTTCGGCGAGCAGTTCGCCGTCTGCCCATACCAGCAGTGCGGCGCTGACGCTGTGTTCCGCCGTCGAGTGCGCGAGGTCGTAGTGCGCACACCCCGGGACCCCGGCGTAGGTGATCCAGAGGTCGTACCCGGTCATGAACAGGTCGAGGTCGAATTGGACGCTCAAACCGAGGAGTTCACCCCGACCGTTGTCGTCGACGCCGGCGAAGGCCTCGTCCAGGGCGAGAAGTCGCGGTGCGTGTGGATCAGCGGAGTCGAGCATCACGTGGGCGGCCGCGAACAGCGGCAGGTGGAGCGACACCGACTGTTCACCGCCGGAGAGTGCACTGTGGCGGGCGACGGTGAGGCGGTCTTCGCTGCCGTCTCCGCCGACGAGGGTGAAGGAGAACACCCGCCACCTGCGGTAGTCGAGTGCGGAGGCGAGGATCTCGGGGTACGAGCGTTCGGGGTGCGCGGCCCGGGCGGTGCGAATCTGGGCCGCGAAATGTGCACGCATGGCAGCGAGATCGTCCGGATTGAGCGCGGACGCGTCGCGATCGAGCAGCTTCGAGATGGCGCGGGCGTTGTCGTCGAGGTTGTCGGCGAGAACCCAGTGCACGCCGATCGTGTTACCGGAAGACATCCGCCGCTCCCGCATCTCCGAACCCATTCGCGCGATCAGGTCGCGGGCGTCGACGGTGCGTTCGTGGATCTGCTGAGCGAGTCCGGTGAGCAGGGCGTCCTCGAGTATGCGCCGTTCCGAGTCGGTGAGGAGGAGTTCCTGATCAGCCCGGGCAGCGGCGATGCGGGACGCGAACGCACCCACCGACGAGTAACCCTGGTCGTCTTGCACCTGTACCACGGTGAGCCCGTCCGGTGCATCCCATTGCACGCGGTAGTCCTGACCCGCGGATGCGAGGCCGGCGTCGAAGTCCTGCAGGGCTGTGGTGAGCGCGGTGCGGGTGGACTTGCGTGCCGCCTCGCTGACTCGCACCGCGTCGGTGGCCGAGTCCAGCGCGCTGTACAGGGCGAGCACCTCGGCGGGCAAGACCTGTGCTGTGCTGTCCGCGTTCTGAATTCGGTAGACGAGCTGATCCGCGTTCATCCAGGCCGCAGGACTCGCCGGCCATACGTGGTCGGTGTCGACGCCGAGTAGTTCGAGGAGGTCGCGTCGTGCGTACGGGGCGAGGCGCGCCGCATCGTTGTGGGTTTCGGTGAGCGCGATGCGCAGGGTGGCGACTGCCGCCGCGTAGGCGCCCTCCGCTTTGCCGATCGCCTCTCCCGCATCCTTGTCCGCTTTGCGGGCCTCCCGCTGCCGCTGCTTGCACGCCTCGATCCGGGCATGCGCTTCCTCGAGTTGAGCATCGATGTGTTCGGCGCTGGCGCCGAGGCTCTCGCGAAGGGTGTCCAGCCGTTGGACCTGTGTTGCGAGACTCTCTTCGGCGATAGCCGCCTCCTCGGCGAACTCCTCCGCGTTGCCGCGTGCTTCCGCGAGCCGCTCGTGCGTTTCGCGGGTGTGCTCGAGTTCCTTGAGATGCTCACGCCGACAGCGCAATACCAGCTCGCCCTGCTTCTCGAAGTGCCGGATGGCTGCGGCCAGTGAGTCGATCTCGCGTGCCACGTGTGGAGTTCGGTGCGTGACGGCCGCGGTGCGCAGCTGCTTCTCTTTGCCCGACAGGTCGGCGATGGCCTGATCGAGATCACGATCCGCCGCCGCAGACGCCTCGGTGCGTGAGCGGAGCATCCCCGCATTCTCGGTCACCGTTTTGAGTGCGCGGAGAACCGATGCGGTGCGGGGCAGTGACCGACTGGTCGTGGCGACCTGCGCGGACAGCGCGACGGCCTCCGCCTCGGCGGTGCGGGCGTCGGTCAGCGCTGCCTCGGACTCGTCGATGGTCCGATCGAGTTCGGCGATGCGGGCTGCACGCCTGCGCGCACGTGCCGTCGCGCCGATATACTCCGCGTCGCCCTTGGCATGCGAACCCTGTTGTACGCCTTGTCGATACCCGCCCGCACCATCGACGGCGACCGTTGTGCCGGACACCGAGGTGCTGTCGGGCACCCAGGCGATGGACTCGAGGACGGCCTGCACGCGATCGGCGGGGACGCCGGTGTCGGGCTCGACCTCGAGGACGTCGGCCAGGGTGGGACCGTTTGGGCGATCGCCCGTCGGTAGTGGCAGCAGAAATTGCTCGGACTCGGTATCCGGCAGCGGTCCGTCGCCGCCGAAGATCCACCCGTCGAGGAGGTTGGCGGCCTGTAGCGCGGACTCGACGCCGGTCGCGACTGCGGCCTCCACGTTGTCGCGGAAGCGGACCAGACGCCACAGTGGTGCGCCGGGCAAGTCCTTCCGCGAGCCCGTTCGGGCCGCGAAGGGCGCCGGGGCGTCGTCGTGCTCGGCGGCAACCTCCGCACGGGTGGCCCGCAGGTCCCTGATCCGTTCGGTCAGGGTCGCAATGTCCGATTCCGCGCGCCGACGACGGAATTGGAGCGACTCGACGGCGTCGGCGGTATGTGCGGTGAGCACTTCGGCCAAGGTGGGTGCGTCGTCGTCACCGACTCGGTGCAGCGCGGCGTCGAGTGCGTCGAACAGCGATGCGGGCACTCCGAGGGACGTGTAGAGCGGCGCATGTTCGACCCACCAGGACCGCAGGGCGACAGCGGTTTCGCTGCGTGCGAGCTCGACAGCCGCTTCGGCTTCGAGGACCGCGGCCCTGGCCTGCTCGAGTTGCTCGCGACTGCGACGCGCTGCGGCGTCGGCGCGGGTTCGTTCGGTGGCGGCTTTCTCGACCGTGCTCAACGCGGCCCGCACGGCCCGCACGTCGCCGTCCCGCTCCTCGGCGTGCCCGTGCAGCGCAGCAGTCAGCTGGTCGGAGCGGGCACCGGCGGGCAGTGGGGTCCACGTGATGCCGGCGTCCTCGGCAGCGACGTGCAGTTCGTCCTCGGCGCGCGCGAGCGCCTCCACCAGTTTCGCGACAGCGGCGTCTGCCCGTTCGGCTTCCTCGGTGCGCTGCGACAGCGTGGCCCGCGCTTTGGCCGCCTTGTCGACCTGTTGCTCGGTGGCCTTCTCGAGAGTGGCCACGGCTTGGGCGAGATCGTCGAGTTGTGTGCGTCCCTCGTAGGCGGTGGAACGCTTGAGGGCGTCGAGGTTTTCGGTCGCCTGATCCAGTGCCCGCTCGGCGTCGATGAAGCCCTGTTCGGCCGCTTCGCGTGCTTCCCGGCTGCGGGTCTGCTCGGCCGCAGTCTCCCGTAGTGCGGTAATCCCGTTCTCGACGGCGTCGAGTCGCCCGGCCAGCTGGTCGACATCCGAACGCGCCTGCTGGCGCAGGTATTTGGTGTACACACCGATGAACCGTTGGGTTGCCCCGTCCGCCGCGGCGAGGCCTTCGAGGGCACGTCCGACTTCTTCCATGTCGCTGAACGAGCGCGCAGCCTCGAGGACCAGTTGCTCGTCGAGGGGTCGCAGCCCGTCGGTCAAGGCCTGGGACAACCCCTTGGGATCGAGGTTCTTGGCAAGCTGTGGACGCCGGAGGGTGAGGATCAGGTTGATCAACTGGTCGTATCGCTCGGCGCCGAGGCCGAACATGCGTGCATCGATCGCAGCGCGATAGTCCACCGGCC
Organism: Rhodococcus sp. NPDC019647; assembly: GCF_044389235.1. Lineage (NCBI taxonomy): Bacteria > Bacillati > Actinomycetota > Actinomycetes > Mycobacteriales > Nocardiaceae > Rhodococcus > Rhodococcus sp. NPDC019647. Next base: position 59,595 of record NZ_JBIRXS010000019.1, read on the forward strand.
GATCGGTCAGACAATCGGTTCCGATCTGCTCGCCCAACTGCTTCTTCGTCAGCGGGCGATCGTCTGCGCCGAGCAGGGAGAAGTCGTCGCCGACGCGACCGTCGGCGACGAAATACCACCGGGTGACCTTGTCGTTGGACCTCGTCGCGCGCATGCCGACACCGACCGTCACGGCCTCGGGATCATCCTTCGGCCCTCGACAGAACTCCATCCACACGTACGAATACGCGCTGTCCTGGCCACGGTAGAGAAGGTTCGACTTCATCGTCCGCTCCTCACCCGCAAATGGATTGAGGCGCCGCGGTTCGATGCGGCCGTCGAGGACGAACGGGAACAGGACTTCGAGCGCCTTGGTCTTGCCCGACCCGTTGGGTCCCCGCAACACCAATCGTCCGTCGGCGAAGGAGAACTCCTGGTCGCGGTAGTCCCAGAGGTTGATGATTCCGGCACGGGTGGGCCGGAAGCGCGCGCTGGTCATGCGAAGGTGTCCTTGCTGTCGTTCGAGGAATGGGGGAACAGATCGATTTCGGGGGTGCGGTCGCGAATGTTGACCACGACTCCGCGATACCGCGCCAGCGCCGGTAGTACGAGAATCCCGCCGGGAACGGCGGCGACCAGGCTGAGGCGGTCGAGCAGTGCGACTGCGGCACGTCCCAAACCCTCGGGATCTGCCTGCCACCCGGCAGCGAACGTCTTGCCGAATCGATCGACCAGCGACGCCATGGTCAGTCGAATCCGGCTGTCCTCGACGAACGGATACGCAACCGGTTCGGCGGCCGGTAGCGGCGCCGCGTTGTCGGGGGCATCTGTGGCCAGGCTGTCGAAAATTCCGGACAGGGGAACGGCACCGTCCAACTGCTCGATCAGAGCTGTCGCCTGTCGATCGGGCACCGGCAGCTGCACTGGTTCGGCCCCGTCGGGATCGAGCAGGTGATCCGCGAGTTCGCCCGCCAACAACAACGCGACCTGCGCGACGGTGCCGGTGCCCGGAAACCGGATGTCGGACAGACGTCCCGAGGAGTCGATCATGGCGACGCCCTCACGCCGCCTTTCGGCGACCAGTCCGGTGAGAAGTTCGACGTCGGCTGCCGTTCGAGGGAGGGCGAGCTGCAATTGTTCGTCCTCCTCGAGTTCGGCCGCGTAGACGACGGGACGCTCGATGAGGGCGCGTCGGACGCGCCGAGCTGCTTCCTTGGTGTCGACGGCGCGGTCGAACGCCGCGGGATCGGAGTCGCCGCCGCGCCCGGAAAGAAGTTCACGGACCGACCGGAGATGCTGGAGAGCGCGGGACGGCCGGAACAAGGCGATCACCACCGAGCGGTCGATGTCGTACAGCGCCTCACCCGCATCGGGATTGGCTGCCCAGCTACCCGCGTCACCGTCGGCCAGCGCTATCGCGCCCCGGGTCGCGAGCCAGCCGACCGCGTCGACGAAGGCGTCCCGGTCGGCGGTCCGCTCGGTGGCGAGTTCGATGCCCTCGACCTGCGCCGCGGAGGCGGCCACGTGGTCTGCAAGTTCGGACAGGGTGATCTGATTGCCCGCCCGCCCCAGCGCGGCCAGTGCCAGTGCAAGGTATGCATAGCGGTACCGGTCGAACGTTCGATCCGTCGCGGTCTTGGCCGGGGCCCCGGCGTCGAGTCGATCGGCAATGGTGAACAACCGCGCGGTCGTTTCGGTGACTTCGAGTCGATATCCGAACAGATCGAGCAGGTCATCGCGTAACTCGGTGGCCCACCGGCGGAGCAGCGGAAGCGCGATCCGATCCGGGTAGGTCTGTGTCACCAGATGATTGGACAGAATGATGCGGGCCGCCCGCTGGTAGGAGTCGAGTGCGAGCGGAGGTATCTCCCGTGCCCTCACTGGACCGTCACCCGCAGTCCGTCGAGGTGGAGCCGGCCGCGGGCCGTGTGTACCACCGTCGATTCCGAATGGGGAGTCAGTGTGAGTTTCACCCCGTTACCGGATCCGGACGCGCCGCCGACTTTCCCGCTCACGGGGACACGAGCAGTCAACGCAGCGTCGAGCAGGCTGAGAAGAACATCGGTTTCCGCGTTGTCGAGCACCCGTTCGTGCACTCCTCCCGACGCGAGCGATTTCGCCGCCGAGGCTCGGGCCCGCTGACCGGCCAGCTGCTCTTCTCGTAACCGTCTGATGCCGGCGTCGTTCCGCTGGACACGGGCGGGGGCGCCGGGGGAGGGCGCACGTCCCGTCTCGGCGAGCGTGCGGGAGATCTCGACGGGCGGTGCCTCCCACCACGACCGCGAGTCGGGAATGATATCGGCGTCCGGATGCACCATGGACAGATGGCGGGGGCGGCCGAGGTCGAACACGGCGCGGAACAGCGCGTGCGCCGCTTCCTCGGAGGGAGTGGCAGCGAACCAAGCGGCGAGGTGCCGCAGCTGGCTTTCCCGGCTGACGCCTCCCCGCCGCGTCTCGGTGACCCGGCGTAGCAGCGACAGCACGGCGGCGATAGCGCTCATGGTCCCTTCGCGGAGTCGTTCCGACTCACTCGGCCCGGACTCCGGTGGCAGAAACCAGTGTGTGAGGCCGTTCCATCGTGCTCGCCAGTCGGCTTCCCGCTCGGCGGGCGGCAGGAATACCCGCTCGTCGCTCATCGCGGCCCTCCGGAGGAGGTCGTCGATCCCGGTGTCCTCGACCTCTCTGATCGCTTCGGCCAGTTTCGGTGCGTAGCGGGACAAGTCGGAACTGAACTCGCGCATGTGGGTGAGGAGCGCATCTTTGTGGGACAGGAATGTTTCGGGCGTGATTTCGGTGGTGCGCACCAGATCGCCGAGTGTGAGATAGAAGTGAGCGGCACGGGTAGCCATGTCGGACAGCGTGGCGTCGAGGCGACTGAGTTTCCGGAAGATCACGTCGTTGTCGGCGGCCCTGTTGGCGGCAGCGAGTTCCTTCATGTCCGCCAGCAGTTCGGGTAGCGCGAGCCGGGAGAGTGAGGCGTCGTCGAGGCGGGCGGCGAGGACGTCCTCGACGGCCCGGAACACTTGGTAACCGGCCTGGCTGAATTGGTAGACGAAGTGCCGATTTCGGTACTCGGCGAGGCTGGCGGCCCGCGTTCCGTCGTAGCTGCGTTCGAGAACCTCCCATACGTGGAGTTGCTCGAGCAGGGGAGTGACCTCGGCAGGGGAGAGCTGCCCGGACGCGTCGTCGGCGGCGATGCGGCCGAGGATGGTGGCCACCTCTGCGGCATGCAGGAGCACGACGTAATTGGCGCGGGCATGGTCGAATGCCCGGAGCACCCACAGATACTCGACGCGTTTCTCGGCGGTGGCGAACGAGAACAGCTTCAACCGATCGTCGCGTACGAGGAGATCGGGGAGTGGCCCCTCGGGACGCGACCACTCACGGGAGTTGCCTGATTCGCTCACCGGAACAGGTTATGCGGTCGGGTACCCCGCGGCCGAACGCCGTGCCCACCTGCGCCTTCATCTTTCGATGATGAATCGGGCCGGGACGGAAACGCGGAATTTCGCGAACTGGCGATCCCGCGCGGGTAGGCGACAACAGCCGTCGCCGCCACCAGCGCAAGTCCCGACCGAACACACCCCGTCCGTAAGACCTCTAAGCGGAGAGCAGGTCGGCTGTCACAGGACGAACAGGACGAAGACGATGGCGACCAGCACGAGCGCCAAGCCGACTACCGCTGCGACCAACCAGGAACTGCGGGTGTCGGAGCCGGCAATGGGCGCGTCCTGCGCGACGGCGCGCGGTTCCGGCGGTGTTGCGACCGCCGTTGCACCCGTGGTGCGCGCAGGGGAGGCACCCACTGCCGCGGCAGATGCGGGGTCTGTTGTGCGCGCCGCGGATCCTCTCGGCGTCTCGGCCGCTGCGGGCAAAGGCTCGCCGACAACGGCGTCGATCACCTCGGTGACGTCGTAAGAGGGCGGGAGGCCGATCGGGGTGACCCGGTGCGTCGTCGGATTGAAGCCCGCCGCGCGAATAGCGGCGCCGAGGGCAGCTGTCTGTTCGGGGCCGGGGCCGACCACACACCGCACGTCGAACTTCTCGCTCACCGTGGTCGCGAAGCCTCGAATCGCTGCTGCATCCCGCGCAATCAGCCCGTCACCGGTGACCACGACCGCGTCGAGGTTGCTCGGAAGCCACCCGAACGCACCGAGTGCGGTGGCGATCTGGGCGGAGGGAGTTCCCCCCGACGCGAAGCGGAAGGCCTTTCCCGCCTCGACTCCTGAACGGATCAACGCAACCGTCGCACCAGTGTCGTCGACATGATAAATACCGACCAATTGTCCGGGACGTTCGGCAATTTCGGATTCGAACCAGGCGGCCGCGGCTTCGGCGTCCGATACCAAGGACAGGTACGACATGTCGGCGTAGTCCAGGGCGTCGCGGAGGGCGGCAACTGCTGTCGAGTCCCACCGAGTGGGGTACGACGCCATGATGTCGGGAGCGCCGCCGGTTCGCCCACCGTGGTCGGGCAGTGGTTCACACTCCCGGAGCAGGCAGCGCATCGCGCCCGCGACCAAGTCTTCGGCCCGGTAACGGGTGCCGTCACCCAGCGCGACGCCGGCAGGATCACCGACCCGAGGAAGAAATCCCGACACGGTGTGCGTCCGACCGAGGGTCTGTGGTGCCGAACCACCGAGGATCGCGGTGCCGTCCGGGCACATGTGCAGGACGGTGTCCCTGACGATGACGACAGGATCCGGTGACCCCGGGTCGTTCGACGCGACCACCGCTGTGGACACGACACTGCCGATCCTGAGCCCGACTCCCATGGACATGCAAGTACCCCTATTCGTGTGCGAACGGATTGTGAATTCCGCCTGGCCGTTCCGACGCGCTCGTCGCGGCCACAAGATGTACATCCTGCTACTCGGAGGGGCCTGTGCCCGCCATCACGCGCGGCGTGGCGGCGGCGTGTCGCTCGTATCGACCACTTTCCTCGATATTTGGGCGATCGCAGTCACGAAGGAGTGTGTGGGGCGAGTGGGGTTCGCCATTCGCTCTCGTGGTCGGCGAGCCAGCTGAGGAGATGCTCAGCCTCTTGGGGATGACGCCCGGTTCCGGCAAGCAAGTCGGCGAAGGCCTGCGTCGGGGCCACCAAGCGAACGTTCTCGCGGAACAGCGTGCGCTCGAACACGGCAGCTGACCGGGGAGTGGCGATGAGGACGTTGGCGCCTTCGTCGACGGGGCGCAAGTGGAGGGCCTTGGCGAGGGCCTCGCCGTGATCGGCATAGATCTGCACCTGGTGCGCCGGTGCGTAGTCGACGAATGCTGCCGCAGCGACCGAGCCCGTAACTGCATACAGCTGATCTGCGTGCTTTGCGAGACCGGCGAGGACGGAGGCGACGCCTTCGGGGGCGAAGTAACCGACAGTGGGGGAGTCCTTGAAACTGGCGTCGCTGCTCCAGGCACGCAACATGTGCTGCCACCGCACCCTCGTCACGGGTCCGCGGGGGAGTCGCTCCAGTAGATCGCGTTCTTCGAGCGTTTCGACGACTCGATAGGTGGCTCCAGTCGAGGCCCCGGAGAGCCGGACGAGTTGAGGGACGGTGAGTTGACCGGAGTGGTCGGCGAGCGCCCGCACCACCCGGGCGGCCGGGTCACCGGTCAACTGGGCCGCGGGCCGGCCGGGACCGCGCCAGGGGTCGGCGTCGGCACCACGATCACGTACCCAGATTGCCGGCCGGTCGGCAGACAGCGAGGTATTTCCTGTGGCATCCGCATAGGAGAGGCCACGCGCATCGAGTTGACGCCGAACCGGATCGGAAAGATAACGCGCGCAAACGAATCCGCGATCAGAATCGGAAAGGCTGTCTGCAAATCTGGCCGCGTCCCCAGCCAGCACACCGCGAGCGGGGATGACCGAGAAGGAGGCTACCTCGCCGTTCGGCGCACCCACGAGGAGGCGTTCCGGGGCGTCGGGGAGCGAGCGGGACTTACCGGACGTCAACGTCCAGCCGTGGGGGAGCGCCGCCTGGAGCGTCGCGATCGACCGGCGGTAGAGGTCGATGTCGCGCTCCGGCTTGGGAAATGGCACTTTTTGCTCGCGACCCGCGAATTCAGTGTTCTCCTGACCCGGCACGCCACAACAGTAACATCTGTCACAGACGGAACGCCCGGAAAGTCCGAATGGGGTCCCCGTTTCCGGTGCAGCTGAGGGGTCGGTTTTCGCAAGAACCTCACCGCGCCACCACGACGACTATCCAACAGCCACGGGGGAGTCGCCGATATGTTGTGCGGCGGATCTCGATGACCGGGCTTCCCATGGGGGGCGTAGAGCTCCATCGGGGAGGGCTTGGCACGGTGACTTCGTCCGCGGGGGAGCGCGCTTTACCGGCGTGCCTCGGTGCCCGCCGGTGAGGAGCGTCTGTGCGCCTTTCTGGTTGTCCCAGCTACCAGAAAGGCGCACAGGTGAAGCTAAATCTGTCCCGGACGGAACAACCCAATTTACCGAATAACCCCATTAGTGCTGTCAGCCCTAACCGACTGGCCAGCTCAGCCGAACACCTCACCTCCACTCGAACCACTATCGCAACCGCCACGACACCGGCCGACCCGAGCCGTACGTGCCGGTCGGGCTGGAAGGCCGCGTAATTCGGCATTCGGTCACCTGGGATAGCCTCGGCTTCACACGACGAGTTCGGGTGGCACGGTGAACGGGATGCGGGCCGAAGCGAGGAGAAACGACGATGAGTGAACGCACCCCCAGCCAATGGGAGGAACTAGCAGCCGCCGACCCAGCGCATTCCACGTGGTACGTGGAGCGGTTCCGGACGATGGCGGCCGAGGGAAAAGACATCTTCGGGGAGGCTCGGCTGGTCGACGCGATGCTCGGCCGTGGGGGCCGGGTTCTCGATGCCGGGTGCGGGCCGGGTCGCCTGGGTGGCTATCTGCACGAGGCTGGGCACGTCGTGGTCGGTGTCGATGTGGATCCGGTGCTGATTGCGGCTGCCGAGGAGGACTATCCCGGCCCGACCTGGCTGGTCGGTGATCTCGCCGAGTTGGATCTGCCGGGCCGCGGGGTGAAAGCGGACTTCGATGTCATCGTCTGCGCCGGGAACGTCATGACGTTCCTCGCGCCGTCCACGCGGGAAGCGGTGTTGGCGGGGTTCGCTCGCCACCTCGGCCCCGCAGGCCGGGTGGTTGTGGGGTTCGGTGCCGACCGCGGGTACGACTTCTCACAATTCCTGACCGACGCCGCGACTGCTGGTCTCGCCGTGGATCTGCGACTCTCGACGTGGGATCTGCGCCCGTTCACCGACGAGTCACAGTTTCTGGTGGCGGTGTTCTCGCGAGCAGGTGCCTAGACACACAGGGTGAGAATCCCGTCCCGCACCGATGCGGGGTAGGTGCGTACCGACTCGACGCCCTCGGACGTGCAGGCTCCGGTGTCGAAGGAGAACGCGTACTGATGCAGCGGGCACATCACGACCGCGTCGTCGATCTGCCCGTCGGCGAGGGGGCCACCCTTGTGTGGGCACACGGCGTCCATGGCCCGAACGGTGCCGTCCGACAGCAGGAATACGGCGACCTGTCGGCCCTGCACGACGTACGTGCGGCCCTCGCCGGGCGTGAGTTGGTGGACTGGGCCGAGTGCAATCTCCGATGCACCCTCGATGGTCGCGGTCATCGAACCGGCACCTGGGGGAGCGGGAGGAGAGGAAGCGACGGCGCGAACTGTGCCGGTGATTTCGGTGCGCTGCGTTCCTTCCATGGATCTCGGTAGCCGTCGACTGCCGTCTGCATGCGCTGATCCAACCCTGCCACGATGCCCTCCTCGTCTCGGACCAAAACCGCCTGAAGGTGCTCGAGTCCGACTCTCGGCACGAAGTCGTAGGTGCGCTCGAGCCATTTCGCGTTCTCGCGGTAGTACTGGATGAACCTTCCGCCCAATTCGACTACGGCTTCGGGCGATTCGACGGTCGACAAGAGATCACCCTTGCGCACGTGGGCGCCCGCTGCGCCGCCGACATATATTTCCCAGCGGCCGTCGCCCACTGCCACGACGCCGAAGTCTTTGCACAGCGCCTCGGAGCAGTTGCGCGGGCAGCCGGCCACAGCCAGTTTCAGTTTTGCCGGCGTTTCCAGGCCCTGGAAGCGTTCTTCGATCGCAATGCCGAGACTCGTCGAATCGCCCAGGCCGTACCGGCAGAAGTCAGTCCCGACACAGGTTTTCACCGTGCGCATGCTCTTTCCGTAGGCGAAACCGGAGGGCATGTCCAGATCACCCCACACCTTGGGGAGGTCTTCCTTCTTGATGCCCAGCAGGTCGATACGCTGTCCGCCCGTCACTTTCACGAGTGGCACGCCGTATTTGTCGGCTACATCAGCGATCTTGCGGAGCTGATCCGGGGTGGTGACGCCGCCTTTCATCTGTGGCACCACCGAGAAGGTGCCGTCACGCTGAATGTTCGCGTGCACCCGGTCGTTGATGAACAAGGCGCCGCGTTCGTCCACCCAGTCCGGACCCCAGACGGTCCGCAGCAGTGAAGCCAACGGCATCTTCGCCGCCGCGTCCTCCTTGCCGTCGGTCGCGAGTTCCGCGAACACCTGCGACACGGCCCGCAGGTCGCGTTCGCGGATTGTAGCGATCAAGTCGGGCTTGGACATCGGGATGCTGGGCACATACCAGTCGGCGGCCGGGTCGACCTCCAGTTCACCACCCGCTGCGGCTGCCACGATGTCGGCGACGAGTCCCTTGCAGGACCCGCAGCCCTTACCTGCCCGCGTCTGCGCGCACACTGCGGACAGTGTTGTGGCCCCGGAGTGCACACACGCGACCAGATCGCCCTTGCTGACTCCGTTGCAGTTACACACCTGCAGGTCGTCGGGCAGATCCGCGGCACTGGCCGCGACGCTGGGTGTGCCGAGGTCGAAGAGCATACTGATGCGTTCTTCGGGCAGCGGGACCTTCCCGTCGAATGCCTGAGTGAGGTAGCCGGCCTTGCTGATGTCGCCCATGAGGGTGGCGCCGATCAACTTTCCGTCGCGGACGACGAGGCTCTTGTAGGTGCCGCTGCGGGGTTCGTAGTACTGGACAAATTCGTCGTCGGCGGTTTCGGGACCTTTGACACCCATGGCCGCCACGTCGACGCCCGCGACCTTCAGTTGTGTGGTTGTGCGCGAACCGACATATGCGGCTTCGGGGTTCGTGCCGGTGAGAACCTCAGCGAGAATGACGGACTGCTCCCACACCGGGGCGACGAGACCGTACGTTTCGCCGCGGTGCTGTGCGCACTCGCCGACGGCATACACCGAACCCTCGTCCTCACACCGCATCTGGTCATCGACCACGATGCCCCGCTCGACCACCAGCCCGGCCGCCCGCGCCATTTCGACGTTGGGCCGAATACCGGCGGTGACCACGACCATGTCGGCGTCCAAAGTGCTGCCGTTGACGAACGAGACACCCGTGACACGTCCCGCATCGTCGCGCAGAACCGCGGTGGTCCGCATCGAGGTATGGACACCGACACCGAGTTTCTCGATCTCGGAGCGGAGCATGCTGCCGCCGCGCTCGTCGAGTTGCTGATTCATGAGGTGGCCGGGGGAGTGCACCACGTTGACCTCGAGGCCCTGGGTGCGGAGCCCGTAGGCAGCCTCGAGTCCGAGGAGTCCACCACCGATGACGACGGCGGACACGTCGTCGTGGGCCTGCGCCATCTGCAGCATGCCGTTGGTGTCGGCGATGTTCCGGAATCCGAACACACCGCGGGCGAGCCTTCCGTCGGCTTCCCGGAGACCGTCCATGTTGGGGAAGAACGTGTTGCTTCCGGTCGCGATGATCAACACGTCGTAGTCGACGACGCGGCCACTCTCACACGTGACGGTCTTCGCGAAGCGGTCGAGGGCAACCGCCCGATCGCCGGCGTGGAGGGTGACGCCGTTCGCGGTATACCAACCCATCGGGTTGAGGATCAGGTCCTCGTCGTCGACCGCCGCCTCGCCGGACAAGACGTGCGAAAGCATGATGCGGTTGTAGTTGCCGTAAGGCTCGTCGCCGATCATGGTGATCTCGAATCGCTCGCGGCCGCCACGGTTGATGATCTCCTCGACGGTGCGTGCGCCGGCCATACCGTTGCCGACGACCAGCAGCTTGCTCGAACTCGGTGTGTTGGCCATAGGACGAGGCTCCGCCCCCGCCGTGTCGTAACGGCTGCGCGGAAGTTACATGGGAATCAGGAACATCTCACAGGCTCCGCGGAAGTTGCGTCAGACGGAACTGTCGCGCGGCATGAGAAGGGGAGCCGCCACCGCGAGCAGCACGGCAGGAAGTAGAAACCCCGCTGCCGGGGAGATCGCATAGACGGGAGTGAGAGTAATGGGTGCCAGCGCATTGCCCGTGAACCTCAATGCCTGGACCACCGATACCGCCCCACCCCGATTCGGTCCGGAAGACCCGAGAACTGCAGCGTTGACGCCGACCAGGATGAACTGGCCCGCAGCTCCGGCCGCGAACCAGGCCACGGCCACGACGGCGAGGAGCGAGACGGTGCCGGCGGCGGTGATGAGCACGGCACCGGCAACGGCACCGATCACGACGGCCGTCCGTGCGCCGATCCTGTCGATCACTCCGCCGACGAGGCGGGCAGTGAGGATTCCGGCCACTCCGAAGCCGGTGAGCAGGAGGCCCCGCTGGGTCGGGCTCAGGCCGAAGACGTCCTCGGCACGGAACGCCACCAGAAAGCTGAGTCCCCCCAGGGCGCCCCAGCCGAGTAGTGCCACAACACCCATTCGCAGTACCGGCAGGGTCAGCGCGTCGCGCAGGCGTGGACGCGCGGCCCCCGGCTCGTCGCGGGCAGCGTCCGGTATCCCGATGAGGCCGAAGGCCGCGGCGACGAGGGCGATGACGAGGAACGACAGCCGCCAGTCGATCTCGGCGGCCAGTCCGCCGACGAGCGGCGCACTCGACTGACCTGCAGCTTGGAACGCGCCGAAGATCCCGAGTGCACGTCCGAGACGCTTCTTCGGCGTGGAGGCGGCGAGCGCAGCCAGCAGCAGGGGTGTGGTGAACGAGTTGGAGCATCCCTGCAACACCCGCGCGCCGAGAAACAACGGGAGCGTGGGGGCGAGGAAGCACGCGAGCGACGACACCAGGTAGACGGCGTAGGCGGCCCGCACGGTCCGAGTGCGACCCCAGCGCGCCCCTAGTGTTCCCGACACGAGCATCACCAGCGCGAATGGCAGCAGGTACGCCGTCAGGGAACTGGCGGCGGCTGCGGCGCCCACGCCCAGGTCGTCACCGATCTCGGGGAGGATCGAGACGACGACGCCGCCGCCGAAGGGTCCGAGGAAGCCCCCACCGTAGAGGGCGAGGCGTTGCAGTGCAGAACGAAGCGACTCCGGGGAGCGCTCCGTCACAGCCCGAAGCTGCCGGGCCCACGCCGGCGGAGGTACCGCTCGAACTCGGCCGCCAATGCGTCACCGTCGATCTTCGAGATCGCCTCGGAAATGTCGGTCTCGGCGTCTCCGCGTTCCTCGAGCGAGCGGACGTAGTCGCCGATCTCTTCGTCGTCGGCGGTCATCTCCGTGACGGCTTCCTGCCAGTCGTCGGCTTGGCTCGGCAGCTCACCGAGCGGAACCTCGATGTCGAGAACATCCTCGACGCGTTGGAGCAGAGCGACGGTGGCCTTCGGGTTCGGTGGCTGCGACACGTAGTGGGGCACGGCCGCCCAGAACGACACCGCGGGCACACCGGCCCGGACGCAGGCGTCCTGCAGCACCCCGGTGATGCCGGTAGGCCCCTCGTACCGCGTCTGCTCGAGCTTGAACCGCTCGGCGGCCTCACTGCTGTACGCGCTGCCGGTGACGGGGACCGGCCGGGTGTGCGGCGTATCCGCGAGGAGCGCCCCCAGGATGACGACGGTGCTGATCTCGAGTTGGTCGATCAGCTCGAGGAGGTCCTCGCAGAAGCTGCGCCAGCGCATGTTCGGTTCGATACCGCGAAGAAGGACGACGTCACGCTCACTGCCGGGTGGAGAGCACACGGACAGGCGGGTGGCCGGCCACACAATCTCCCGGGTGACGCCGTCGACCTGCCGGACGGTGGGGCGATTGACCTGGTAGTCGTAGTATTCCTCGGAATCCAGCTCGGCCAGCGGCTGGGCGTCCCAGGTCAACTCCAGGTGTTCGACGGCCCCGCTCGCGGCGTCGCCGGCGTCGTTCCAGCCTTCGAAGGCGGCGACCATGACAGGGTCACGCAGCACGGGAACGCCGTTGTCTTCGGCGCCGGCATCCGCGGTGTCGAAGGCGTCGTCGTCGCGGCCCGCGGGCGTGACAGGGAACTCACTGGAACTCACCCACCCAGCCTACGGCCAGCATCCGCCCCCGCGCCCATTAGTCTGGACGGCATGTCTGCGCCATTTCACTCTGCCCTGCTCGATGCGTTGAACCAGCGCGTTGTCATCGGCGACGGCGCCATGGGCACCATGTTGCAGGCCGCAGATCTCACCTTGGACGACTTCCTGGGCCTCGAGGGCTGCAACGAAATTCTCAACCACACCCGCCCCGACGTGCTGAAAGACATCCATCGCGCGTACTTCGAGGCCGGGGCCGACGCCGTCGAAACCAACACGTTCGGCTGCAACCTGCCCAACCTGGCGGACTACGACATCCAGGACCGGATCCGCGAACTGGCCGAGAAAGGTACTCGGCTGGCACGTGAGGTCGCCGACGAGATGGGGCCGGGGCGCGACGGCATGGGCCGGTTCGTGCTGGGGTCGATGGGCCCGGGCACCAAGCTGCCGACACTCGGTCACGCATCGTTCGCGAGCCTGCGGGACGCGTACGCCGAGGCGGCGATGGGAATGATCGACGGGGGCGCCGATGCGATCCTCGTCGAGACGTGCCAGGACCTTCTGCAGGTGAAAGCCGCGATTCTCGGCAGTCGCATGGCGATGGACAAGCTCGGCTCCCGGCTGCCGATCATGACGCACGTCACCGTGGAGACCACCGGAACGATGCTTCTCGGCAGTGAGATCGGTGCGGCGCTGACCGCCCTCGAGCCGCTCGGAATCGACATGATCGGACTCAACTGCGCTACCGGTCCGGCCGAGATGAGCGAGCACCTTCGGCACCTGTCGAAGTACTCGACGCTGCCGGTGTCGGTCATGCCCAACGCCGGTCTGCCGACGCTGGGGGCCAATGGCGCCGAGTACCCGCTCACGGCGGAGGAGCTGGCGGAGGCGCTCAGCGGGTTCGTCAGCGAGTACGGGCTCGCGCTGGTGGGTGGTTGCTGCGGCACCACCCCGGAGCACATCCGGCAGGTGGCCGAGGCGGTGCGCCTGGTCGAGAAGGCCGAGCGTAATCCGGTACGCGAGTCGGGGACGTCCTCGCTCTACACCGCAGTGCCGTTCCAGCAGGATGCGAGCATCCTGATGATCGGCGAGCGCACGAACTCCAACGGATCGAAGGCGTTCCGTGAGGCGATGATCGCCGAGGACTACCAGAAGTGCCTCGACATCGCCAAGGACCAGACCCGCGACGGCGCCCACATGCTGGACCTCAACGTGGACTACGTCGGCCGCGACGGTGCCGCAGACATGGCCGCTCTGGCGAGCCGGTTCGCGACGGCGTCGACGTTGCCGATCATGCTGGACTCCACCGAGCCCGCAGTGCTGCAGGCGGGCCTCGAACATCTCGGTGGTCGGTGCGCCGTCAACTCCGTGAACTACGAGGACGGCGACGGGCCGGATTCGCGGTTCCAGAAGATCATGCGGCTGGTGAAGGAACATGGCGCCGCCGTGGTGGCCCTGACCATCGACGAGGAGGGGCAGGCGCGTACCGCGGAGCACAAGGTCCGGATCGCCGAGCGGCTCCTCGAGGACATCACCAACAACTGGGGTCTCGACGAGTCCGACATCATCATCGACGCGCTCACGTTCCCGATCTCCACCGGTCAGGAGGAGGTGCGCCGGGACGGCATCGAGACCATCGAGGCGATCCGGGAGCTGAAGAAGCGGCACCCTGAGGTGCACTTCACCCTCGGTGTGTCGAACATCTCGTTCGGTCTCAATCCGGCCGCGCGGCAGGTGCTCAACTCGGTATTCCTGCACGAGTGCACCGAGGCCGGTCTCGACACGGCGATCGTCCACGCGTCCAAGATCTTGCCGATGGCTCGCATCCCCGACGAGCAGCGGGAAACGGCCCTCGACCTGGTCTACGACCGTCGCAGCGAGGGTTACGACCCACTGCAGAAGCTGATGCAACTCTTCGAGGGTGTCTCGGCGGCGTCGGCGCGTGAATCGCGCGCCCAGGAACTTGCGGCTCTGCCGCTGTTCGAACGGCTCGAGCGGCGCATCGTGGACGGGGAGCGCAACGGCCTCGACGAGGACCTCACCGAGGCCATGACGCAGAAGCCGCCGCTCGAGATCATCAACGAGACGCTGCTCTCGGGCATGAAGACCGTCGGCGAACTCTTCGGCTCCGGCCAGATGCAGCTGCCGTTCGTCCTCCAGTCCGCCGAGGTGATGAAGGCGGCGGTGGCGTACCTCGAACCACACATGGAGGCCACCGACGAGGACGGCAAGGGTCGCATCGTCATCGCCACGGTGAAGGGCGACGTCCACGACATCGGCAAGAACCTGGTCGACATCATCCTGAGCAACAACGGATACGACGTCGTGAACCTGGGCATCAAGCAGCCGATCGCCACCATTCTCGATGCCGCGATCGAGCAGCGGGCCGATGTGATCGGCATGTCCGGTCTGCTGGTGAAGTCGACCGTGGTGATGAAGGACAATCTGCAGGAGCTCAACGCCAAGGGCGTCGCGGAGAAGTTCCCTGTGCTCCTCGGGGGAGCGGCCCTTACCCGGTCTTATGTGGAGAACGACCTCGCCGAGGTGTACGAGGGTGAGGTCAGCTACGCGCGGGACGCTTTCGAGGGCCTGCACCGGATGGACGAGATCATGGCCCTCAAGCGCGGCGGTGGACCCGATCCGGACAGCCCGGAGGCGATCGCGGCCCGCGAGAAGGCGGCTGAGCGCAAGGCCCGCCACGAACGATCGAAAAGGATCGCCGAGAAACGCAAGGCCGCCGAAACGCCGATCGAGGTGCCCGAGCGGTCCGACGTGGCCACCGACATCGACGTCCCGAATCCGCCCTTCTGGGGTAACCGGATCGTCAAGGGCGTCTCGCTGTCCGAGTATTCGGGACTCCTCGACGAGCGTGCCCTGTTCCTCGGACAGTGGGGCCTGCGCGGACAGCGGTCCGGCGACGGTCCTACCTATGAGGAGCTGGTGGAGACCGAGGGCCGCCCACGACTGCGGTATTGGCTCGATCGCCTGAGCACGGAAGGAATCCTCGCGCACGCCGCGGTGGTGTACGGGTACTTCCCGGCCGTGTCCGAGGGTGACGACGTGGTGGTGCTCACCGAACCGAAGCCCGATGCGGACGAGCGTTTCCGGTTCACGTTCCCGCGTCAGCACCGTGACCGCTTTCTCTGCGTCGCCGACTTCGTCCGCTCGCGGACCGAAGCGAAGGAAACCGGGCAGGTTGATGTGTTCCCGATGCAGTTGGTCACCATGGGGCAGCCCATTGCGGACTTCGCGAACGAGCTGTTCGCTGCAAACGCGTATCGCGACTACCTCGAGGTGCACGGCATCGGTGTGCAGTTGACGGAATCGTTGGCCGAGTACTGGCATCGCCGCGTGCGGGAGGAACTGGTGCTGCCCGGCGGACACAATGTGGCGGAACAGGACCCGTCGGAGGTGTCCGGATTCTTCGACCTGGCGTATCGCGGTGCCCGCTACTCGTTCGGCTACGGCGCGTGCCCCAACCTGGAAGACAGGGCCAAGATGGTAGCTCTGCTCGAGCCCGAGCGGATCGGTGTGAAGTTGTCCGAGGAGTTGCAGTTGCATCCGGAACAGTCCACGGATGCGTTCGTTCTGCACCATCCCGAGGCGAAGTACTTCAATGTCTGAGGCGGGCAACGAACTCGCAGGTGTTCTGTGGGACATGGACGGAACGCTGCTCGATTCGGAGAAGATGTGGGACGTCGCGGTGCGGGAGTTGTCGCTGCACCTCGGCGGTCCCATGACCGAGGAGACACGGCTGAAGACGATCGGTGCATCCAGTGCCGATGCGCTCGGCGTCATCTTCGACGCTCTCGGCCTCGAGCAGGACCCGGTTTCGCTCGCCGAGGCCAAGGAGTGGATGTTCACTCGCGTCGAAGAGTTGTTCGCCGACGGCATCCCGTGGCGTCCCGGCGCACTTCGGGCATTGCAGGCGGTGCGTGAACACGGCCTGAGTACAGCCCTGGTGACCAACACCGAGCGTCGTCTCACCGAGCGCGCACTCGACACGCTCGGGCGGCAGCACTTCGACCATTCGGTGTGTGGTGACGAGGTGCCGTTCGGCAAGCCGGACCCCGGCCCGTATCTGCGAGGTGCTGAACTGCTGGGGCTGGACCCTGCTCAGTGTCTCGCCATCGAGGACTCTCCCACCGGTGCCGCGTCGGCGCAGGCCGCCGGATGCGTCGTGCTCGTCATCCCCTGCGAGGTCGTCGTACCGCAGGGCCCGGGCAGAGTGTTCCGGGACAGTCTCGAAGGGCTCACGGGCGTAGAACTCGGCGCACTGTGGTCGCAGCCGCAAGCGCAGCTGAGCGGCCTGCAGCTTTAGGTATCCTGGTTTCCCGTGGCTGTGCCGAAGATTGTGCTGTTCTATGTGTTCACACCGCTCGCCGACCCGGACGCGATCCGGCTGTGGCAGCACACCCTCGCCGAGGCCCACGGCCTCACCGGCCGAATCCTGATCTCCGAGCACGGCATCAACGCCACGGTGGGCGGCGACATCCGGGACGTCAAGAAGTATGTCAAGGGCACCCGGAGTTACGCACCCTTCCGCGACGCCGACATCAAATGGTCCGATGGGCGCGGCGCCGACTTTCCCCGGCTCAGCGTCCGGGTACGGCCCGAGATCGTGTCCTTCGGTGCGCCCGACGAGCTGAAAGTCGACACGACCGGGGTGGTGGGCGGCGGCACCCACCTGGCGCCACACGAGGTGCACGAACTGGTCGAGGGTAGGGGCGAGGACGTCGTGTTCTTCGACGGCCGCAACGCCTTCGAGGCCGAGATCGGCCGATTCCGGGGGGCCGTCGTCCCCGAAGTGTCGACGACCCGGGACTTCGTCCACGAACTCGACAGCGGCAAGTACGACCACCTCAAGAACAAGGCGGTGGTGACGTATTGCACGGGCGGGGTGCGCTGTGAGGTGCTGTCGTCGTTGATGCGCTCGCGCGGTTTCGGGGAGGTATATCAACTCGAGGGCGGCATCGTCCGGTACGGCGAAGCCTTCGGTGACAGCGGTCTGTGGGAAGGGTCGCTGTATGTCTTCGACAAGCGGATGTCCGTGAACTTCAGCGAGCGGGCGAGCGTCCTGGGAACCTGCACCGTATGCGGGGATCCCACGTCCCGTTACGAGAATCTGCCCGAGAATCAGGGGCGTGCGCTTGCGTTGGTGTGTGAGGGCTGCACCGCCGACAGTCGGGTCGGCTGACGTGGCCGGCGCCCCTCTGCCCGTCCGTAACGGGCTCGGCCCGGACCGCATACGGATGCCCGCCGACCTCGACACGAAGACCGTTGCCGACTTTCTGCTGCGGACCTACCCGGACGACAGTGCGCACTGGCTCACGCTGATCGACAGTGGTGGTGTGGTCGACGAACACGGGCGGGTGGTCGATCGCCGAACACGGTACTCGCCGACGCGATTCGTGTATTTCTACCGTGATCCTGCCCCCGAGATCCCGGTGCCGTTCGACATCGACATCCTCCACCACGACGACCGGCTCGTCGTGGTCGACAAACCGCACTTTCTCGCGACCATCCCGCGTGGCGCCCACATCACCGAGACTGCGGTGGTACGACTGCGTAAGGCCCTCGACCTCCCCGAACTGACGCCGGCGCACCGGCTCGACCGGATGACGGCGGGTGTGCTCGTGTTCCTCGTCCGGCGTGAGGATCGTCGACCGTATCAGGAGTTGTTCGTCTCCCGGCAGGTGACGAAAGAGTATGAGGCGCTTGCCGGTACCGCTTCGGCGTTGACCTTTCCGCGCACCGTTCGCAGCCGTATCGTGAAGGAACACGGGGTGATGACGGCAACGGAGGAACCGGGGGAGCCGAACAGTGAAACCGTGATCGACCTGCTCGAGTCGAGGAATGGTCGCGGACGTTACCGCCTGCTGCCGAGAACAGGTCGCACGCACCAGCTGCGGTTGCACATGTCGTCGCTGGGATTGCCGATCGAGGGCGACAACTACTACCCGACCTTCCGCCGCTCGGTGCCCGGTGACTTCTCTTCGCCCCTGCAGTTGCTCGCGCGGGCTATTGAGTTCATCGACCCGGTGTCGGGTGGGGTCCGCCGGTTCGAGAGTCGCCGCACTCTCGGGTGGTGACCGGTTCCGAGGGGACCGCGGTGGCGTGAAACAATGGGTCCTCGTGAAGACCTTCGAATCCCTGTTCGCCGAGCTGACTGAACGCGCCGCCACCCGTCCCGAGGGCTCCGGCACCGTTGCCGCCCTGGACGCCGGCGTCCATTCGCAGGGAAAGAAGATCCTCGAAGAGGCCGGTGAGGTGTGGATTGCCGCCGAGCACGAGAGCGACGACGCGCTCTCCGAGGAGATCTCCCAGCTGCTCTACTGGGTTCAGGTGCTGATGGTGGGTAAGGGGCTGAAACTCGAGGACGTCTACCGACATCTGTGATCGGTCGATCGAGCCTTCCCTCACTCCGCGTCGTCTCCGAAAGGACCCCTCCCATGCTGCGCGTTGCAGTCCCGAACAAGGGCTCGCTGTCCGAGTCCGCCGCCGAAATCCTCAGCGAAGCCGGTTACCGGCGCCGCACCGACTCCCGCGATCTGACCGTTCTCGACCCGTCGAATCAGGTCGAATTCTTCTTCTTGCGGCCCAAGGACATCGCGATCTACGTCGGTTCGGGTGAACTCGACCTCGGGATCACCGGCCGCGACCTCGCCCGCGATTCGGGCGCCCCTGTCTCCGAACGGCTCTCACTCGGCTTCGGCCGGTCCACCTTCCGGTACGCCGCCCCTGCCGGGAAGGATTGGTCCGTGGAGGACCTCGCGGGGCTGCGGATCGCCACGTCCTACCCCAACCTGGTGCGCGACGATCTGTCGGCCCGCGGCATCGAGGCCTCGGTGATCCGCCTCGACGGCGCGGTCGAGATCTCGATTCAGCTCGGTGTCGCGGACGCGATCGCCGACGTGGTGGGGTCGGGACGCACACTGCGCCAGCACAACCTGGTGGCCTTCGGGGACATCCTCTGCGACTCTGAGGGTGTGCTCATCGAACGCGCGGGTTCGCCCGCCGACAATTCGGCCCGCAACCAGTTGGTGGAGCGGGTGCGGGGCATCGTGTTCGCGCAGCAGAATCTCATGCTCGATTACGATTGCCCCAAGACGATCCTCGACGACGCGTTGAAGATCACCCCGGGTCTGGAATCCCCGACACTGTCCCCGCTGGCCGACGAGAACTGGGTGGCAGTGCGGGCGATGGTGCCGATCAAGGGGCACAACGGTGTGATGGACGAGCTCGCCGAACTGGGTGCCAAGGCGATTCTGGCCTCGAACATCCGGTCGTGCCGGGCTCTGTGAGTCCGCGTTCCGCTTCGGTTCGCGCTCGTTCCGAGTTCAGGGGCGGGCGCGGACCTGTACGGATTGGGTGATGCGCCCGACCGCACCGGCGTCGTCGTAGAGCACGCCTGCGCACATGCCCACCCCGTCGGGGCCGATCGACGTTTCCGCGCTGACACCCACCCAGCTCCCCGACGGCACCCGGAACACGTGCACCGTGAGGTCCGTGTTCAGGAACGTCCACTGCGTCGGGTCGAGTTTGGATCCGACGCCGTTGGCGATATCGGCCACCGAGAACAACCGCTCGAGCGGAGTCATCTGCTCACCCCGGACGAGGGCGGCTTTCGGCCTCGCCCACATCGCGGCGGGACCTTCGCCGCCGATCTCGGTGATCCACCGGTAGTCGAGGGTGTCGAGGTAACCGGATGCGGGGAAACGCCACACGGCACCGTCGCGGCCTGCTTCCGGCGGTGGGAGAGGCGTGTCGGCGGTGTGCACCGTGGCGGCGGTATCGACGGTCTCCATTCGCCACCCGGTAGCCCTGGCCACCGCGCGCGGTCGGCCGGCGGTATCGGTGCTCCACAGTTCCGCGACCACCAGCTCCACCCGCCGCCCGGGACGCTGTACCCAGGAGCGGACCTCGAGTTCGGCGATCGGGATGGGGCCGAGGATGTCGACGGCGACCCGGGTGACCCGCACGTCGGTTCGGGCGTCGCAGCGCTCGAGCGCGCGAAGGAGGAGGGCGGACGGGGGCGCGCCGTGTTGCATGGTGTCGGCCCACACGCTGACGGTCAGGTCGGTACTCGCGAACCGCTCGATGGTGACCTTCCGATCCGGATCGGACGCCGCAGCGCTCAGCGACTCCGAACCGACCGGAACGTAGTAGGACTCCGCACTCATTCGACGATCTCCTCGAATCCAGGTGTCTCCTCGGCAGGCCCCTCGGGCCATCCCGGATAGGGCGGCGGTGTTCCGCCGAACGACGGGCACAGGGCCTTGTGGTCGCACCAGTCGCACAGTCGGCTGGGCTTGGGGCGGAAGTCCCCGGTCGCACCCGCTGTCAGAATCGCTTTCCAGATGGCCGAGAGCGTGCGTTCGAATCGCAGCAGTTCGTCCTCGTCGGGCGCGTAGGTGAGCACGATGCCGGAGGCGAGGTACAGCAGGCGCAACTGGGCGGGCACGATCCCCCGGGTCCGGAGCAGCACCAGGGCGTAGAACTTCATCTGGAACAGGGCCTTGGACTCGCTCATTTCCCGCGGGGCGCGACCCGTCTTGTAGTCGACCACCCGCACCTCGCCGGTGGGCGCGACGTCGATGCGGTCGACGAAGCCGCGCAGCAACACCCCGTCGGCGAGTTCGGTCTCCACCCGCAGCTCACACGACTCGGCCTCGAACCGCGTCGGATCTTCCAGACCGTAGTAGGCGGTGACCAGGGAGCGGGCCTCGTCGAGGAACCCTTCACGCTCCTCGGCGGGTACCAATTCGATCAGTTCGGGGGTCTCGGCGAGCATCCGTTCCCATGAGGGATGGACGAGGTCGACGGCGCGCTCGGGCACACGCTCAGCGGCGGGTAACCCGAACAGGGTTTCCAGCGCCGCATGCACCACAGTGCCTTTCACCTGCGCCCGCGAGGGCGCCTCGGGGAGTCGGTCGACGGCCCGGAACCGGTAGAGCAACGGGCACTGCTTGAAGTCGCCGGCCCGGGAGGGGGAGAGCGCGGGGCGCCTGCGGGTTGCCGTTCCCGCTCCGAGCTGCAATGGGGAACCTTTCGTCTGTGATGGGGGACCCTCTGTCACAGGGGCTGCCGACTCTGAGATGCTCACACCTGGCAGGGTAGGCGCCTGGTCCGACAGTCTCGTCGCGGCCGCCGGCGAGTACGACGGCCGGAACGAACAGGCTGAGGAGTCGTTGACACATGGTAGGACGCGAAACGCGACCGAGCGGACCGTTTCGGGTGGGCGATCGCGTCCAGCTGACCGACGCCAAGGGCCGGCATTACACGGTCAACCTGGAGGCGGGCAAGGAGTTCCACACCCACCGCGGCGGCATCCTGCACGACGACCTGATCGGCACCGACGAGGGCAGTGTCGTCAAGTCCACCAACGGCACCCCCTACCTGGCGTTGCGGCCGCTGCTGGTCGACTACATCCTGTCGATGCCGCGCGGCGCCCAGGTGATCTACCCGAAGGACGCCGCGCAGATCGTGCACGAGGGTGACGTGTTCCCCGGTGCGCGGGTGCTCGAGGCGGGCGCCGGATCCGGGGCGCTGACCTGTTCTCTTCTCCGTGCGGTGGGACCGCAGGGCCGGGTCATCTCCTACGAGGTTCGGGACGACCACGCCGAGCATGCGGTGCGCAACGTCGAGACCTTCTTCGGGGAACGACCGGACAACTGGGATCTGACCATCGCCGATGTCGCCGAGTTCGACGCCGAGGCGGCCGGCGGACAGGTGGATCGGGTCGTTCTCGACATGCTGGCGCCGTGGGACGCCCTGCCCGCCGTGTCGAAGGCGCTGGTTCCCGGCGGCGTTCTCGTCGTCTACGTCGCTACTGTGACGCAGCTCTCAAAAGTCGTCGAGGCGATGCGGGAGCAGGAGTGCTGGACCGAGCCCCGGTCGTGGGAGTCGATCGTGCGGGGCTGGCACGTGGTCGGCCTGGCGGTGCGCCCCGAGCACCGGATGCAGGGCCACACCGCGTTCCTCGTCAGTGCCCGGCGTCTCGCCGAGGGCACCGTCACCCCCAAGCCGCAGCGCAGGTCCGGCAAGGGCTGACCGACGAAAGCGGCGGCGCCCGAAGGGACGCCGCCGCGGAAACGGTCTCGCAGGTCTGTTCTAGCTGCAGCCGGTGCGGGCCATGCCCAGCAACGCGCAGGTGCTCTCGTCCGACACCTTCCAGGTGCCGTCGACGTTCTCCCATGTCCACGGGGTGGGAGCGGCGGTGCCGTGCGGGCTCGTCACCGCCACCTTCGCGGTGGCAATATCACCGTCTACCTGCACGTCCGTGACAGTGAACGACACCGGGTAGTTGGCGGTGGCGGCGGTCATGGCCTCGATGTTGGTGCGGCGCTCGTCACCCTCGACCACCACGGCGGTCTTCTCGTCGACCGGGCGTGCGGGATCGACGAGAACCTGCAGCGTGGTGAGCAGTTCGTCCGAGCTGGGCGCGGCCACGGAGTCCTCGGCCGACGTCGCGGCCGCGGCCGTCGTGGCGGTGGCCGGTGTGGTGCCCGCGGTGTCGTCGGACGAGCACGACGCCAGGCCCAGCGCGAGGACGACGGCGCCGGTGGCGACCGCAGTCCTGCCGACGAGGGAAGTGCCGATCAGCGATGTGCGGATTATCACGACGAGCCCTTTCGTTACACAGAAGAGAGACACTGCTCAGCAGGTAGGCAAGGCTAACATGATGGAACTGGAGGTTCGGGTCTCTCGTTGGCCGATTCGCAATCGGCAGATTCCGTGTCACGGCGCAGAATTCGGGCGGTGCCGGTAGCGTTGATAGATCTTCATTGGGAGGAGACGCACATGAGCTCGACAGAGAACCCCGATTCGGTTGCGGCCGCACGAGAGCTCGAGGCGTTGCGCGCAGAGGCGTCGGCATTGCGGAGGCAGCTCGCGGAGTCGCCGGAACAGCTCCGTGAGATGGAATCACGAGTGGACTCGTTGTCCATCCGTAACACCAAGCTGATGGACACCCTCAAGGAAGCACGCCAGCAGCTCATCGCTCTTCGAGAGGAAGTCGATCGCCTCGGCCAGCCGCCGAGCGGATACGGCGTCCTCCTCGGAGTGCACGACGACCAGACCGTGGACGTGTTCACCTCCGGTCGCAAGATGCGGTTGACGTGCTCACCGAACGTCGAGGCCGAGACGCTCAAGCTCGGTCAGACCGTGCGCCTCAACGAGGCCCTCACCATCGTCGAGGCCGGCACCTTCGAGCGTGTGGGCGAGATCAGCACCCTGCGCGAGATCCTCGACGACGGCCAGCGTGCCCTCGTGGTGGGTCACGCCGACGAGGAACGCATCGTCTGGCTGGCCGAACCCCTCGCCGCGGTCTTCGCCGACAGTGAGCGAGAGTCGGTCGCGTACGACGCGGAGTCACCCACCCGCAAGTTGCGGCCCGGTGATTCTCTGCTGGTCGACACCAAGGCCGGGTACGCGTTCGAGCGGATCCCGAAGGCGGAAGTCGAGGATCTCGTCCTCGAAGAGGTCCCGGACGTGCACTACGACGACATCGGCGGGCTCGGACGGCAGATCGAGCAGATCCGCGACGCGGTGGAGTTGCCGTTCCTGCACAAGGACCTCTTCCACGAGTACGCGCTCCGCCCACCCAAGGGTGTGCTCCTGTACGGCCCGCCCGGTTGCGGTAAGACACTCATCGCGAAGGCTGTCGCGAACTCGCTGGCCAAAAAGATCGCCGAGGCCCGCGGTGAGGACAGCAAGGAAGCGAAGTCCTTCTTCCTCAACATCAAGGGTCCCGAACTGCTCAACAAGTTCGTCGGCGAGACGGAACGGCACATCCGGCTCATCTTCCAGCGGGCTCGCGAGAAGGCATCGGAGGGTACTCCCGTCATCGTGTTCTTCGACGAGATGGACTCGATCTTCCGTACCCGCGGATCGGGTGTCTCGTCCGACGTCGAGACCACCGTCGTCCCGCAGTTGCTCAGCGAGATCGACGGAGTCGAGGGGCTCGAGAACGTCATCGTGATCGGCGCCTCCAACCGCGAGGACATGATCGACCCCGCGATCCTGCGTCCGGGCCGCCTGGACGTGAAGATCAAGATCGAGCGTCCCGACGCGGAATCGGCACAGGACATTTTCTCCAAGTACCTGACCGAGACGCTGCCCGTCCACGCCGACGACCTGGCCGAGTTCGGTGGGGACCGCACCGCCTGCATTCGGGCGATGATCGAGCGGGTCGTCGACCGCATGTACGCCGAGAGTGAGGAGAACCGCTTCCTCGAGGTCACCTATGCCAACGGTGACAAGGAGGTGTTGTACTTCAAGGACTTCAACTCGGGTGCGATGATCCAGAACATCGTCGACCGGGCCAAGAAGTACGCGATCAAGTCGGTGCTCGATACCGGGGCCCCCGGCCTGCGGGTCCAGCACCTGTTCGATTCGATCGTCGACGAGTTCTCGGAGAACGAGGACCTGCCGAACACCACGAACCCGGACGACTGGGCACGCATTTCCGGCAAGAAGGGCGAGCGGATCGTCTACATCCGCACGTTGGTCACCGGCAAGAACGCGAGCGCGAGCCGCGCCATCGACACCGAGTCCAACACCGGCCAGTACCTGTAGCGGATTGCCCATACCGGCACGGCGGGAACGTCATTCGTTTCCCGCCGTGCCGGTCTGTTCTCCGGGCCGGTTCTCGTCCGGGGCGACACGGTTTCCGAGCAGTGCGCGGGTGTCGGGAGCGAACGGCCATGCCGGGTCGCGGAGGTGGGTGAGCAGCTCTTCGGGGGTCCACCACCAGCCGGCCGCGATTTCGCTCTCCTGGTGAACGATCGGGCCGTCCCAGTGGGTTTCGTAGGCGTAGAGGTGGCAGCGCAGGCGCAGCCCCTGCCACCGGCCGTTCCAGGACACCCTAGCGATCGGGGTGAGCACGGCACCGGTAATGCCCAGCTCCTCGGCCAATTCCCGGCCGGCGGCCTGTTCGGGGGTCTCGCCGGGATCGAGCACACCGCCCGCCAGGCAGTCGTGATGACCGGCGAACACCCTCTTGGTGTCGGACCGCCGGTGCACGTAGAGACGTTTTCCGTCGCCCGACCGCACGAGCACTCCGGCGCTGGCATGCCACAGCCCCTCGTCGTAGACCCGTGATCGTTCGGCGGACCCGACAGGGTGGCCTGCGTCGTCGAACACCGCCACCACTTCGTGTGCCTGTCGTGAAGTGTCCGGCGCGGAATCCATGCGTCCGATCCTGCCAGCAGCACGGTGACCCCGTCCCCGTCGGCGTCGGGGTATTCAAGGCATTGCCACAGCCGGTCGCTCGATTTCGGTGGAGGCCGGGGGCACGTTCCGTCGACCCCTACCGGGAGTGCGCGCAGGCCTGACCGTCTCGGGAACCGGTGATCGCATAGGCTCGCAGCATGCAGCGGATCATCGGTGTCGAAGTCGAGTACGGAATCTCCTCGCCCAGCGAGCCGTCGGCCAATCCGATTCTGACCTCGACCCAGGCGGTGCTCGCCTATGCGGCAGCGGCCGGGGTGCCCCGGGCCAAGCGGACACGGTGGGACTACGAGGTGGAGTCGCCCCTGCGCGACGCCCGCGGATTCGACCTCGGCCGGCTCAGCGGTCCGGCACCGGTCATCGACGCCGACGAGGTCGGTGCCGCCAACATGATCCTCACCAACGGCGCGCGCCTGTACGTCGACCACGCCCATCCGGAGTATTCCGCCCCCGAGGTCACCGACCCGCTCGACGCGGTGATCTGGGACAAGGCGGGTGAGCGGGTGATGGAAGCCGCCGCCCGGCACGCGTCGAGTGTGCCCGGTGCACCGCGGCTGCAGCTGTACAAGAACAACGTGGACGGCAAGGGCGCCTCCTACGGCACCCACGAGAATTACCTCATGTCGCGGGCTACCCCGTTCTCCGCGGTGATCAACGGCCTCACCCCGTTCTTTGCGTCCCGTCAGGTGATCACCGGGTCCGGGCGGGTGGGCATCGGTCAGTCCGGCGACGAGGCCGGTTTCCAGTTGTCGCAGCGGGCCGACTACATCGAGGTGGAGGTCGGCCTCGAGACGACGCTCAAGCGTGGGATCATCAACACCCGCGACGAACCCCATGCCGATGCGGACAAGTACCGCCGGCTCCACGTCATCATCGGTGACGCCAACCTGGCCGAGATGTCGACGTACCTCAAGGTCGGCACCACCGCCCTGGTTCTCGATCTCATCGAGGCCGGCGTCGATCTCACCGACCTCCAGCTGGCGCGCCCGGTGACCGCCGTGCACCACATCAGTCACGACCCCACCTTGCGGGCCACTGTGGCGTTGGCCGACGGCCGGGAGCTGACCGGGCTTGCCCTGCAGCGGATCTATCACGACCGGGTTGCGAAATTCGTCTCCGCCGAGGGCAACGACGACCCCCGCGTCACCGATCTGCTCGAAAAATGGGCCATGGTGCTCGACCTGCTCGAGCGTGATCCGCTGGAGTGCTCACACCTACTGGACTGGCCGGCGAAGCTGCGTCTCCTGGAGGGTGCGCGCAGCCGGGAGGGCCTCGGATGGGCCGCCCCCAAATTGCACCTGATCGACCTCCAGTACTCCGACGTGCGTCTCGACAAGGGGCTGTACAACCTCCTGGTGTCGCGCGGGTCGATGGAACGGCTCGTCACCGAGCAGCAGGTCCTGGACGCCGTCGATGCACCGCCGATCGACACCCGCGCGTACTTCCGCGGCGAGTGCCTGCGCAAGTTCGGTGCCGACATTGCGGCTGCGAGCTGGGATTCGGTGATCTTCGACCTGGGTGGAGACTCCCTGGTCCGTATCCCGACTCTCGAGCCGCTCCGGGGCAGCAAAGCCCACGTCGGAGCGTTGCTGGAGTCGGCGACCACCGCGAGGGAGCTCGTCGACGAGCTCACGAACTGAGCCCTCCAGTCGGTCACGGTGGGCCCCGCCGGTGAACTCGCCGCCGCGTCGGCACACGTGGGGCGTCGGCGCTCGGTAGGGTGAAGGTCCGAGCGGATGATCAGTCAGACTGCTTGGCAGAACAGGACGCTCGGAAGAAGAGCTCCCTTTACACAAGGAGGTCGGCGGCGATGGCACAGGAGCAGACCAAACGTACTGGTGGCGGCGATGAGGACGACACCCCCGGCGGTGACGGAGCTGCAGGTCAGGAACGTCGTGAAAAGCTGGCAGAAGACACCGACGACCTCCTCGACGAGATCGACGACGTGCTCGAGGAGAATGCCGAGGACTTCGTCCGGGCCTATGTCCAGAAGGGCGGCCAGTGACGGCGGATCGACCGGCACTGCGGATACACAACGGTGACACGAGGCTCAGCTTCGGCTCGAACCTGTCCTCGTTCACCGAGTATCTGCGTGGTCATGCACCAGAATTGCTGCCGGAGAATCGGATCGGCCTTCGCTCGCACTCGACCGCACGGGGTGGTGACGGGATGGACAGCGGTGATCTCGCACCGCACGGAACGACGATCGTGGCGCTCACCTACAAGGGTGGGGTGCTCATCGCCGGTGACCGGCGAGCGACACAGGGAAACCTGATCGCCAGTCGCGACGTGGAAAAGGTGTACATCACCGACGAATACTCGGCTGCCGGAATCGCAGGCACCGCCGGTATCGCGATCGAGTTGGTGCGGCTCTTCGCCGTCGAGCTCGAGCATTACGAGAAGATCGAGGGCGTTCAGCTCACGTTCGACGGCAAGGCGAATCGCCTGGCGTCGATGGTGCGCGGCAATCTCGGGGCCGCGATGCAGGGCCTCGCCGTGGTGCCGCTCCTCGTCGGCTACGACCTCGACGCGGACGACGACGCGCGGGCGGGCCGCATCGTGTCCTACGACGTGGTCGGCGGTCGCTACGAGGAACGCTCCGGATACCACGCGGTCGGTTCGGGTTCGTTGTTCGCGAAGTCGTCGCTGAAGAAGCTGTATACGCCGGAGAGTGACGAGGAGACCGCGTTGCGCGCGGCCATCGAGTCGCTGTACGACGCCGCTGACGACGACTCTGCCACCGGCGGGCCGGATGTGACCAGGGGTATCTACCCGACAGCGGTGACGATCACGCAGGCCGGGGCGGTGCACGTGTCCGAAGACACGACGTCGGAGTTGGCGCGGCGCATCGTCGCCGAGCGGACCGAAGAAGGGGGGTCGGCGCGATGACCATGCCGTACTACGCATCAGCCGAGCAGATCATGCGGGATCGCTCGGAGCTGGCGCGCAAGGGCATCGCCCGGGGGCGCAGCGTCGTGGTGCTCACCTTCCACGACGGTGTGCTGTTCGTCGCGGAGAATCCGTCGACCGCCCTGCACAAGGTGAGCGAGCTGTATGACCGCCTCGGGTTCGCGGCGGTGGGGAAATACAACGAGTTCGAGAATTTGCGCCGGGCCGGCATCGTGCACGCCGACATGCGCGGTTACTCCTACGACCGCCGCGATGTGACGGGTCGGTCGCTGGCCAACGCCTATGCGCAGACGCTGGGCACGATCTTCACCGAGCAGCCGAAGCCCTACGAGGTGGAAATCTGCGTCGCCGAGGTGGGGCGGGTGGGAAGCCCCAAGGCGCCGCAGTTGTACCGCATCACCTACGACGGATCCATCGTCGACGAGCAGGACTTCGTGGTGATGGGTGGCACGACGGAACCGATCGCCACTGCCATGCGTGAGTCCTATCGCGCCGATCTGGGCCTCGAGGACGCGGTCGGGGTCGCGGTCAACGCCTTGCGGCAGGGCGGTGCGGGCGACGGTGAACGCCGCAACGTCGATGTGTCGGCTCTCGAGGTGGCGGTACTCGATCAGACCCGTCCCCGGCGCGCGTTCCGGCGGATCGTCGGGAGTGCGCTCGAGGGGCTGCTTCCGGAGCCGCCCGCCGCCCCGTCGGAATCGGCCGCAGAGCCGACTCCGGACAACGGGACGACGTCGACCGAATCTCAGGGTTGAGGGCGGTACACCGCGAGCGCTTCGGGCTCGGCCAGGAAGTCAAAGGTGCGGGCGTCGGCGACTACTTCGCCGTCGGTCGCCAGAGCGACCGGTGATCCGTCGACCTGCACGGTCAGCCTCGGCACCAGCGACCGGACGTACACCGGTGTGGTGCCGAGGGTGCCGGTCGCCGCGGCGAACAGCAGCCGGGATCGTGAGGCGCGGCGGTCTGCCCGCACATATCGCACATCGAGCATTCCGCCGGTGATCGCCGGGCGTGACATCGGAACCTGATCGGCCGGCGAGTACCGGCCGTTGCCGACGAACAGCATCCAGATCAGCACCGGTTCCTCGTCGATGGTGACGGCAAGGGGTGCGGCGGCGGACAGGATCCGGATCATTGCGGCGCAGGCGGCCGGCCATTTCCCGAGCCGCGGCTGCCACTTTTCCCGTAGTCGCACGGCGTCCGGGTATCCACCCAGGCTGGCAGTATTGAGGAACGGGGCCGGCGCTGCGACGTCGGTGACGACGACGGCCTTGTCGACGTGCCGGGCGCGCCCCTCCTCGACAGCCTTCGCCGTTCCGGCGATGTCGGTGACGCCCGCGTCTCGGGCGAAGTGATTGAGAGTGCCCCCGGGGAAGACCGCCAGCGGCAGCGTGTGGCGGACCGCTGCCGCTGCCACCGCGACCACCGTGCCGTCGCCGCCGTAGACCCCGAGCGCCTGCGGTCGGGTCCCGCCGATCCAGGTGTCGAGCTGCTCGGCGAAACTCTGGTCCATGTCGAGGGTGCGCACCAGTGCACTCGGCAAGGCGGCGCCGATCTCGTCGATCGGCGCATCGTCGCCGGGTCCGGATCCGGGATTGACCACCACGAGTAGTCCTTCGCCACCAGGCAGTGCGGGAACGTCGGCCGCGGAACCGAGGTCGGCCGGGTCCTCCGAGCGGACCGCCCACCAGCGTCGGGTGCTCGAGGCCACGACACCACCGAACGCGAGCCCGACGAGCACGTCACTCGGCCAGTGGACTCCGTTGTGGACGCGGGAGTAGGCGACTGCCGCCGCGAGGGGTGCCAGCACGGCCCCGGTGACCGGCGACTCGAGGGCGACCCCGGTGGTGAAGGCGGCCGCGGATGCGGCATGCCCGGACGGGAACGACGACGACAGCGGAATGCGCACCCCCCGCAGCACGCTGGCCCATTGCCGGGCGGTGGGCCGCCGCCGAGGGAACAGCGGTTTCAGGATCCCGTTGGCCAGCATGCTGGCCAGGGCGAGGGACAGCAGACCGCGGACACCGCCGCGCCGCGCCCGCCCGCCGACGGCGGTGAGTACTGCTGCGGCTGCCCACCACAGCACCCCTTTGTCGGCGGCACGGCTGAGGAAACGCATCACCCGGTCGGCCTCGGACGGACGTAGATTGGCGCTGCGATCGAACACGAATTCGTCGGCTCGGTGGATCCGGTGTAACGGTGGCTTCACGACCTCAGAGTATGCGTGCGGTGTCGCCGATGGTTTTCTCGCTCCGCCGCGTGATCCGCGTTGTACTGTCGAGGTGTGCAGCGACGAATCATGGGTATTGAGACTGAGTTCGGTGTGACCTGCACCTTCCATGGTCACAGGCGACTGAGCCCCGACGAGGTTGCGCGCTACCTGTTCCGGCGGGTGGTGTCGTGGGGCCGTAGTTCCAACGTGTTCCTCCGGAACGGTGCCCGCCTGTATCTGGACGTCGGCTCGCACCCCGAGTACGCGACGGCGGAGTGCGACAACCTGATCCAGTTGGTCAATCACGACCGGGCGGGGGAGCGGGTCCTCGAGGAACTGCTCATCGACGCGGAGCAGCGGCTCGCCGAAGAAGGCATCGGCGGCGACATCTACCTGTTCAAGAACAACACCGACTCCGCCGGTAACTCGTACGGCTGCCACGAGAACTTCCTGGTGGCGCGGGCCGGGGAGTTCTCCCGGATCTCCGACGTCCTGTTGCCGTTCCTGGTGACGCGGCAGCTGATCTGCGGTGCCGGCAAGGTCCTGCAAACTCCCAAGGCGGCCACTTTCTGCCTGTCGCAGCGGGCGGAGCACATCTGGGAGGGGGTGTCCTCGGCGACTACCCGGTCGCGGCCCATCATCAATACGCGCGACGAACCGCACGCCGACGCCGAGAAGTACCGTCGCCTCCACGTGATCGTCGGTGATTCCAACATGTCGGAGTCGACCACCATGCTGAAGGTGGGAACCGCGGCCCTCGTCCTGGAGATGATCGAGGCCGGGGTCTCGTTCCGCGATTTCGCGCTCGACAACCCGATCCGCGCCATCCGCGAGGTCAGTCATGACGTCACCGGACGTCGCCCGGTGCGGTTGGCCGGCGGCCGGCAGGCCAGTGCACTGGCCATTCAGCGCGAGTACCACGCGCGCGCGGTGGAACACCTGCAGAACCGCGAACCCGACGCACAGGTCAGCCAGGTGGTGGATCTGTGGGGCCGGATGCTCGATGCGGTGGAGTCGCAGGACTTCGCCAAGGTGGACACGGAGATCGACTGGGTGATCAAGCGCAAGCTGTTCCAGCGCTACCAGGACCGGGACGGGTTCGAGCTCGCCGACCCGAAGATCGCGCAACTCGACCTGGCGTACCACGACATCAAACGTGGTCGCGGTGTGTTCGACCTCCTCCAGCGCAAGGGGCTGGTGAAGCGGATCACCGAGGACGAGACGATCGAGGCTGCCGTGGACACCCCGCCGCAGACGACCCGCGCGAAGCTGCGCGGTGAGTTCATCACCGCAGCTCAGGAGGCCGGCCGCGACTTCACG
Organism: Rhodococcus sp. NPDC019647; assembly: GCF_044389235.1. Lineage (NCBI taxonomy): Bacteria > Bacillati > Actinomycetota > Actinomycetes > Mycobacteriales > Nocardiaceae > Rhodococcus > Rhodococcus sp. NPDC019647. The sequence goes on from NZ_JBIRXS010000019.1 coordinate 91,548, forward strand.
GTCGACTGGGTGCACCTCAAGCTCAACGATCAGGCGCAGCGGACCGTCCTGTGCAAGGACCCGTTCCGGTCGGTCGACGAACGGGTGGAGCGGTTGATTGCCTCGATGTAACCGCGCTGCGGGAGTTCGGAACCAACCCACCCACTAGGCTTCCGGGCGTGCCGACATCCAAGATCGAGCGCTTGATGAACCTGGTGATCTGTCTGCTGTCCACCAGGCAGTTCCTCACGGCCGAGAAGATTCGCGAGAGCGTAGCCGGATACGCCGACTCCGCCAGCGACGAGGCCTTCAGTCGCATGTTCGAACGCGACAAGAACGAACTCCGTGACCTCGGTGTGCCCCTCGAGACCGGGCAGGCGTCGCGTTTTTCCACGGTCGAGGGCTACCGCATAAACCGCAACGCGTACGAACTTCCCGACATCGACCTCACCCGGGAGGAATCGGCGGCCGTGGCGGTGGCGGTGCAGTTGTGGGAGTCGCCGGAATTGACCTCGGCAGCACAGGGTGCGTTGCTGAAATTGCGGGCGGCGGGGGTGCAGGTGGATCCCGACTCTGCGGCCACCCCCGTTACCGCCGTCCCGGCACGCACACGAGGGTCGGAACCGGCGCTGGGCAAGCTGCTGGCCGCGATCGATGCCGGTCGTGCGGTGCACTTTCCCCACCGGGGTGCGCTCAACGAGCCGTACACCGAACGCACGGTGGAGCCGTGGGGTGTCGTCACAGCGCACGGTCGCTGGTATCTCGTCGGCCACGACGTCGACCGTGGTGCCGTGCGGACGTTCCGGCTCTCGCGGATCGGTGACGAGGTGACGGCGTTCGGTCCGGCCGGTGTGGTGCACAAGCCGGCCGACGTCGATCTTCGTGCAATCGTGGATCGGGTCACCGGATCGGGTGCGGTCACCGGCACCGCAACGGTGTGGGTGGCCGAGGGGCGCGCCCAGGAGTTGCGGCGGCTGGGCACCACGACCGGGGAACAACAAGTGGCCCAGCGCAGCGGCAGTGTTCTGCAGATTCCGGTGCGGTCGCGGGACTGGATCGCCCGGCTGATCGCCGGACACGGGGCGGATGCATTGGTCCTCGACCCACCGGAACTGCGCGACGACGTGCTGGCCAAGCTGCGGGACGCGGCGGAACAGGGGGCGCGGAGTGAGTAACAGATTGTCGTCGAGACTCTCGCGGCTACTCAATCTGGTGCCGTACTTCATCGCGAATCCGGGAATGAGCGCAGCGGAAGCCGCCGCCGAACTCGGGGTGACGACCACCCAGCTGATGACCGACCTCAATCAATTGTGGGTGTGCGGGTTGCCGGGGTACGGCCCCGGCGACCTGATCGACCTCTCGTTCTCCGAGGAAAGCATCGAGGTGACGTTCTCGGCAGGCATCGACCGTCCGTTGCGGTTGACGTCCACCGAGGCGACCGCGCTGCTGATTGCTCTGCGTTCGCTGGTCGAGATGCCCGGCATGGTCGACCCGTCGGCGGCGCACAGCGCGATCGCGAAGATCGAGGACGCCGCCGGCACGGCCGCGGCGCGTACCCCGGCAACGGTGTCGCCAGGCCGGGAGACTGCCGAAGACGTGGAGGAAGACCCCATCGCCGCAACGGTCCGCGCCGCCCTCCATCATCGCCGTGCACTCGACCTCACCTACTATTCCGCCTCGCGGGACCGGGTGAGTGAGCGCACGGTGGATCCGGTCCGCATCGTGCTGGTCGACAACCACAGCTACCTGCAGGCGTGGTGCCGTCAGGCCGAAGGGGTGCGTCTCTTCCGGCTCGACCGCATCGACGCCGCCACCGAACTGGAGGAGCCCTCCACACCGCCGGCGCAGGCGCTGGTGCGGGATTCGAATTTGGAACTGTTCAGTGGCGACCCCTCCCTTCCGCATGCCCGGCTGCACATCACCGCCGAGTGCGTGTGGGTGCTCGACTACTACCCGATGGATGTGCTGGCCGTGGGTGCGGACGGTGCCGTCGAGGCGAGCATGAGCTACGGGGCACTCGAGTGGATGGCGCGGCTCGTCCTCGGCTTCGGTGGTGGCATCACCGTCCTCGAACCGGTCGAGCTCGTCGAGGAGGTGCGGCGCCGCGCGGTCGAGGCCCTCGCGGCGTATGAGGCCGTGGACGTCTGAGTCAGCGTTCGGTGAGGAAACCGACAGTCGAATCGCAGCGTGACTAGCCGGTTTCGACGCGGCTGGTCCGGGGCCGGTCCGGTAGCATCGGGATCACCTGATCTTTTGGAGGTTTCATCATGGGAGCCATGAGCCCCTGGCACTGGGCCATCGTTGCGTTGGTCGTTGTCATCCTTTTCGGTTCCAAGAAGCTGCCCGACGCAGCTCGTGGACTCGGCCGCTCGCTTCGCATCTTCAAGAGCGAGGTCAAGGAGATGCAGAACGACAACAACGCTCCGGCGCCCACCGCGCAGCAGAGCGCACCCGCCGAACTGCCCGTGGCGGATACCACCACCACGCCCGTCACGCCTCCCGCTCCGGTGCAGCCGCAGCACCCCGAGCACAAGTCGGCGTAGTCCGAGCCGTCCGGCAACCGGGGTGACCTCGTCACCCCGGTTGCTTGCTGACCGAGACCGGTTCGCCTGCTGATCAAGACTAGGGCCCATAGTGCGTATTCCGTTCGATCCGCGACACAGCAAGCGGAGGACCAATCCCGACGGCACCATGTCGTTGGTCGATCACCTTTACGAGTTGCGCACGCGACTGCTCCTGTCCGTGCTGGCGATCCTCGTCACTACCGCGGTCGGCTTCTTCTGGTATTCCCATCAGCTTCTCGGCATCGAGAGCCTGGGTGAGCTGCTGCGCGGGCCGTACTGTTCACTGCCCGACTCGAGCCGGGCGGATCTCAGTAGCGACGGCGCGTGCCGGCTGCTCGCCACCGGACCGTTCGAGCAGTTCATGTTGCGGTTCAAGGTGGCTTTCACCGCGGGCATCGTTCTGGCGTGCCCGATCTGGCTGTACGAGCTGTGGGCCTTCATCACGCCCGGCCTGTATGCGAAGGAACGCCGCTACGCCATCGGCTTCGTGGTGTCGGGGGCGCTGCTGTTCGTCGCCGGCGCGGTGCTGGCGTACGTGGTGGTCGCCAAGGCGTTGCACTTCCTGTTGACGATCGGCGACAACGTTCAGATCACGGCGCTCGGTGGTGCCGAGTACTTCGGGTTCATCGTCAATCTCCTGATCATCTTCGGTGTCAGTTTCGAGATTCCGTTGCTCATCGTCGCGCTGAACTTCGTCGGCATCTTGCCGTACGCCAAGCTCAAGGCATGGCGGCGCGGGTTGATCTTCGCGTTGTTCGTCTTCGCCGCGATCGCCACGCCCGGGCAGGACCCGTTCTCGATGCTGGCGCTCGCGCTGGCCCTGACGGTGCTGTTCGAAATCGCCGTGCAGATCGCCCGCCTCAACGACCGAAGGAAGGCGCGGCGCAGCGAACAGGAATGGGGGGCGCTGGACGACGACGAAGCGTCGCCGATCGCCGCCCCGAAGGATCTGGACGAGGCCTTCGACGCCGCGCCGACCCCGGTTCCCGAGCCCGCCGGCCGCTTCCGGCGTGGCCGCAAATCCGGCCGGTCCGGTTCAGCTATCCAGGGTGACGGCGCCACCACGACCGGCCCCAACACACCGGGTCAGGACTTTTCCGACACCCTGTGACAATCTGACGGGGTGGCTGTAACAACAGGCGAGGCAACCGGCGGCACCGAGCTCGACGTGTTCTCGGCGCTGCTCGGTTTCGTCCTCGACCCCTTCCAGATCAATGCCTGCCGCGCGCTCGAGGCCGGGCACGGTGTCCTCGTGTGCGCACCGACCGGTGCCGGCAAGACGGTGGTCGGTGAGTTCGCCGTGCACCTGGCCCTCGCGTCGGGGCGCAAATGCTTCTACACCACGCCCATCAAGGCGCTGAGCAACCAGAAGTACGCCGAGTTGGTGCGCAGGTACGGCAAGAATTCGGTGGGTTTGCTGACCGGCGATTCGAGCATCAACTCCGACGCCCCCGTGGTGGTGATGACCACCGAGGTCCTGCGCAACATGCTGTACGCCGACTCGCCGGCGTTGCGCGGTCTGTCCCATGTGGTGATGGACGAGGTGCACTTTTTGGCGGATCGGTTCCGCGGCGCGGTGTGGGAAGAGGTGATCCTGCACCTGTCCGAGGACGTGCGGCTGGTCAGCCTGTCGGCGACGGTCAGCAACGCCGAGGAATTCGGTGCCTGGATGGAAACCGTCCGGGGTGACACCACCGTGGTCGTCGACGAAACCCGCCCGATCCCGCTGTGGCAGCACATCATGGTCGGCCGTCGACTGTTCGACCTCTTCGACACCCGGGCCCGCACCACGGACGGCCGCCGCGACCTGGTGGTCGACCAGGACCTGGTCCGGCACGTCAAACAGCGGCAGGCACTCGACCGGGCCGACCCTTGGGAGTCCCGTGAACGTGGGCGGCGAGGAGGCCGCGGTGGGGTTCCGAGCGACTTCCGCCCGCTGCCGCGTCCGGAGGTCATTGCCCGCCTCGACGACGAGGGACTGCTCCCGGCCATCACCTTCATCTTCAGCAGGGCCGGCTGCGACGCCGCCCTGGCGCAATGCCTGCGGTCGCGGCTCGACCTGACGACTGCCGAGCAGGTAGCCGAGATCCGCACGATCATCGACGCCCACACCGGTGACCTACCGAAGGCGGATCTCGAAGTGCTCGGCTACTGGGAGTGGCGGAAGGCGCTCGAGCGGGGACTCGCCGCGCACCACGCCGGCATGCTGCCCGCGTTCCGTCAGACCGTCGAGGAGTTGTTCGTCAAAGGTCTGGTCCGCGCGGTCTTCGCCACGGAGACATTGGCGCTCGGCATCAACATGCCCGCCCGCACGGTGGTCCTGGAACGGCTCGTGAAGTACAACGGCGAAGCGCACGCCGAATTGACGCCGGGGGAGTACACCCAGCTCACCGGCCGCGCCGGTCGCCGCGGCATCGACGTCGAGGGGCACGCGGTGGTGCTGTGGCAGCCCGGGGTGGAGCCGGTGGACGTCGCGGGCCTCGCCTCCACCCGTACCTTCCCGCTACGCAGTTCGTTCCGTCCCGGCTACAACATGACGATCAACCTGATCGACCGGATGGGTGCTGCCGAATCGCGGGCCCTGTTGGAGAGGTCGTTCGCTCAGTTCCAGGCCGACCGTTCCGTGGTCGGGCTGACGCGGGGTATCGAACGCAACGAGGCGGCGATGGCCACCCTGCGGGAGCGGCTCGGCGGCGAAGACGGCGAGTACTTCGAATACGCGCGGCTGCGGGAAGAACTGAGCAGCAGGGAGCGGGCCCTCGAGCGACAGGGCCGCAGCGAGCGCCGCGACGCCGCCGTCGAGTCCCTCACCTCGTTGCGGCGCGGTGACGTGATCGCGATTCCGGTGGGCAGGCATTCGGGTCTGGCCGTCGTCCTGGAACCCGACCGGGACCCGACCGATCCGAAGCCGCTGATTTTGACGGAAGGGAAGTGGGCGGGCCGGGTGTCGGCCGGCGACTTCCCCGAGCCCGCGCGGTCGCTGGGCTCGATGCGGATGCCTCGCCGAGTCGACCATCACACCGCCCGGGTTCGCCGCGATCTGGCTTCGGCGTTGCGCAGCACCGGCATTGTCGTGCCGGGACGCCGCAAGAAGAAGAAAGCGGGCGCCGCCGACGACGCGGAGATCGCGCGGCTGCGGCGGGCGATCCGTCAACATCCCTGCCACTCCTGGCCCGACCGTGAACAGTTGAGCCGGATCGGTGAGCGGTACAACCGGCTGGCCCGCGAGACCGAGACCATGCGGCAGAAGGTGGCCGCCACGACCAACTCGTTGGCCCGCACCTTCGACCGCATCCTGGCGCTGCTGACCGAACGTGGGTATGTCACTGCGGGTGAGCATCCGGAGGCCACCGAGGACGGCGCCCGACTGAGCCGAATCTACTCGGAGAGTGACCTTCTCGTCGCCGAGTGCCTACGCCAGGGTGTGTGGAAGGGGCTGGGTCCTGCCGAGCTCGCCGCCGTCGTCTCGTCCGTGGTCTTCGAATCGCGGCGCGAAGGCGACACCATCGAACAGGGTGGGCCCGGGGCGTTGCGGTACGCGCTCGACGAGACGGTGCGGGTGTGGCGGGATCTGCGGGCCGAGGAGATCCGGTACAAACTGCCGCCGACGCGTGAACCCGATTTGGGGTTCGCCTCGGCCATTTTCCAATGGGCCAGCGAGAATTCGTTGGTCGACGCGTTGATCGCCGCCGGCGATCAGGGACGTGCTCTCTCGGCGGGTGACTTCGTCCGCTGGTGCCGACAGGTGATCGATCTGCTCGAGCAGGTCCGCTCGACGTCACCGGACCCCGGGGTGAGCAGGGCGGCCGGCCGCGCGGTGTCCGCGATACGTCGTGGTGTCGTCGCGGTGGATGCAGCGTGACCCGGCGACTGTGTGGTTCGATTCGCACGCCGTCCGACGACCCGAATGCGGGTGCGGGGCGCTACGGTATGACGACAAGTGACACGTGAGCGGGAGGCGACGATGAGCGGCCCTTACGGACCGAACGACCCGAACGGACAGTGGGGCCCGGGTCAGGGTAACCCTGACCAGACCGGCGGCCAGTACGGGTCGCCCCAGTACGGTCAGCAACCACCCGCCCAGCCGTGGGGACAACCGGCACCCGGGGGTCAGCCGGGGCAACCGCAGTGGGGTCAGCAACCGCAGCAGCCCGGCCAACCCCAGCAGCCCGGCCAACCGCAGTGGGGTCAACAGCCGCAACCCGGCCAGCTCGGTCAACCGGGTCAGCAGCAATGGGGTCAACAGCCCGGCCAGCCCCAGTGGGGTCAGCAGCCCGGGCAACCTCAGCAGTGGGGACAGGCACCCGGTCAGCAGCAGTGGGGTCAGCCGCCGGCGTCGTCCGGCAAGTCGAAGGTGCCGTGGATCATCGGCGGTGTGGTGGCGCTGCTGGTGGTCGTGGGCGTGGCACTGGCCCTCGCGTTCACCGTGTTCGGCACCGACACCCTCGACCAGAAGGCCGCCGAGGAGGGTGTCGAGCGCATCGTCACCGAATCGTACGGTGCCGAGAACGTGTCCGGCGTGTCCTGCCCGGCTGACCAGGAAGTGAAGGAGGGCAACAGCTTCGAGTGCACACTCACAGTCGATGGTGAGAAGAAGCAAGTCACCCTGACCTTCACCGACGACAAGGGCACCTACGAGGTCAGCCGTCCCAGTTAGATCCGGTAATCCGCCGCGGTCGGTTCCTACGGGACCTGCGCGGCGGCCACCGACTGCATCGCCGCCGTGAGGCGGGCAACGGAACTGCCGATTCCGAGTTCTTCCGCCAGTCCGCCGAGCCGGTCCGCATCGACCGGTTCGGCGGGCAACGTGTCTTCACGGGACAACACGACGTCGGCGTCGCGTACCACCCGTACCACCGGCAGGGCGGCGTCGAGATAGTCCGCTGCCGCAGCGAATTTCGCGCGCGCCCCCTTCGCCATGTCCGATTCCGGATCGAGTGCGGCGGCCCGCAGATTCGCGAGCGATCCGTACTGCATGATCAGGCTCGATGCGGTCTTCTCGCCGATGCCCTTCACCCCGGGCAACCCGTCCGAGGAGTCGCCGCGCAGCAGGGCGAGTTCGGCGTAGGCGTCGCCGGCCCGGTCCGCCGGTACCCCGTATTTGGCGGCCACCTCCGCCGGACCCAGAAGTTCGGCCTTCGCCAGGCCGCGCACCACGTACAGGACGCGGACCGGCACCGGTTCGTCGGCCACCACCTGCAGGAGGTCGCGGTCTCCGCTGACCACGATGGTCGGGTCGCGGGTCTCGGTGGCGGCGAGGGTGCCGAGCACGTCGTCCGCCTCGAGACCCTCGGCGCCGGCCGTTGCGATCCCGGCGGCGGCGAGGACGTCGAGGATCATCGGCACTTGAGGGGACAGCGTGTCGGGCACCTCTTCCTCGGCCCCATCGCTCTCCTCGGCGACCCGGTGCGCCTTGTAGGTGGGCACTGCGGCCACCCGGAACGCCGGCCGCCAGTCGAGGTCGAGGCATACGGCGAGCCGGGCGGGCCGGTGGGTGGTGATCAGCGCGGCCATCATGTCGGTGAATCCGCGTACGGCGTTGACCGGTCGGCCGTCCGGGGACGTGATGGAATCGGGCAGCGCGTAGTAAGCGCGAAACCACAGGCTGGCACCGTCGAGGAGAAGCAGGGGCTTACTCATGGCTCACATACTGCCAAACGGCATTAACCTGAGCGCATGAGTTCCCTCGGAGCGTCCACGTCCCGCTTCCCCGCAGCCAGTTACGCCGACCGGATTGCCCGGGCCGGCGCGCTCGCCCGCGAGTCTGGACTCGATGGCCTGCTCATCACACCCGGCCCCGATCTGCGGTATCTGCTCGGTTCCCGCGCCGAATCGTTCGAAAGGCTCACCTGCCTGGTGATTCCGGCGAACGGTGAGACCGCCTCGGTGGTCGTGCCGCGCCTCGAATTGGCATCGCTCACCGAGTCGGCGGCGTCCGAACTCGGCGTGAGGGTCCTCGACTGGGTCGACGGGGTCGACCCGTATGCCCTGGTCGCCGGAGCGCTTCCGGCGCCGGCGCGAACCGCCGTCACCGACGCCATGCCGGCGTTGCATCTGCTGCCCCTGGCCCAGGAGCTCGGCGCGCTGCCCGTTCTCGCAACCGGGGTGCTGCGCGAGTTGCGGATGGTCAAGGACGAGGCCGAGATCGAAGCCCTTCGCCGGGCAGGTCGGGCGATCGACCGGGTGCATGCGCGGATGGACGAGTTTTTGACGGTCGGCCGCACCGAAGCCGAGGTCGCCGCGGACATCACCGCCGCCATACTCGACGAGGGGCACACCGAAGCTGCCTTCGTGATCGTCGGATCGGGCCCGCACGGCGCCGATCCTCATCACGAGGTGTCGGACCGGGTAATCGAATCGGGTGACGTGGTGGTCATCGACATCGGCGGCCCCGTGGACCCGGGGTACAACTCCGACTCCACCCGCACCTACTGCATGGGCGAACCGGATCCGGCGGTGGCGGCCCGGGTGGCCGTCCTCGAGGCGGCGCAGGCGGCGGCCGTCGACCTCGTTCGTCCGGGGGTGGCGGCGGAGGCCGTCGATGCGGCCGCGCGGGACCTGCTGGCGGCGGAGGGCCTGGCCGACGCCTTCGTCCACCGCACCGGTCATGGCATCGGTCTTTCCGTACACGAGGAGCCGTACATCGTGTCCGGCAACGCGATCGAGCTGACGGAGGGGATGGCGTTCAGTGTGGAACCGGGAATCTACTTCCCCGGGCAGTGGGGGGCTCGCATCGAGGACATCGTCGTCGTCACCGCCGGCGGCTGCGAATCCCTCAACACCCGGCCGCACGGGTTGACGGTCCTTCCCGGCTGATCCGGCTCGGCCGATCCGGACGTGCGGCAGGGCCTGCCGCCACGGGTAGTAACATCTACCCTTTGTTCGCGACCGCACTCGCCGCCGCCCGTCGGCGGCGGGTCGGGATCACAGATCAATCGAAGGTGTCATGGAGAGCGTCGCCCCGAAGGTAACCGTCGTCGTACCGACGTACAACGAACGCGACAACCTGCCCAAGCTCGTCGAATTTCTCGACGCGTTGCAGATCGCGAACATGCACGTGCTCGTGGTCGACGACAACTCGCCGGACGGCACCGGTGACGTCGCCGAAAAGCTCGCGATCGACGCGCCCATCCCGGTGGGCGTCCTGCACCGCACCGTCAAGGACGGGCTCGGGCGCGCCTACGTGGCCGGGATGACACGGGCGCTCGACGAGGGCGCCGACATCGTCATTCAGATGGACGCCGACCTGTCGCACCCCGCCGAGGCGATCCCGCGGATGGTCGAGACGCTGACGCAGACGGATGCCGCGGTGGTGCTCGGTTCTCGCTACGTGGCCGGCGGTGCGGTTGCCAGCGACTGGCCCTGGCACCGTAAAGCGCTGTCGGCGTGGGCCAATTTCTACGTCAACGCGATTCTGCGGCTGCGGGTGAAGGATGCCACCGCCGGGTTCAAGGCCTGGCACGCCGACACTCTGCGGGCGATCGACGTTCACGGGGTGCAGAGCAACGGCTACGCCTTCCAGGTCGAGATGAACTACCGGACCGTGCAGCGCGGCATGCGCATCGCCGAGGTGCCCATCCGTTTCGAGGAGCGCACCGATGGTGTGTCGAAGATGAGCCTGGGTGTGCAGATGGAGTCGGCGCTGGTGCCGTGGAAACTGCGGTTCAGTGGCCGCGCAGCGAAGCGGAACCGAGCACGCGGCTGACCGCGATCTCGACCACCACCCGGGTCGGATTCTCGCGCGGCTGCCGGTAGCGGGCCGCGTACCGCGCGACCGCATCCGCCACCGCCTCCGGGTCGGTGAGCACCCGGGACGGCCCCTCGAGGGTCATCCACCGCGGGCCGTCGACCTGGCTCACTGCGGCATACCCGCCACGGTCGGCGTTGAGCGCCTTTTGTGACGAACCGTTGGTGATCACCCGTGCGATGCCGTGCTCCTGATCCCAGGTGAAGCCGACGGCCACCACATGGGGGGTGCCGTTCTTGCGCAGTGTGGTGAGGGTGCCGAGGTGATATTCACCGAGGAAGGTGAGCGCTGAATCGGTGAGGCGAATCGGTGCCTGGGGGGTGCGGTCCATGACCCGACGGTAATCCAGGACACTGGACCGGTGAGCCTGGGATCGAAGAGGAACAGCCGACAGCATGTGGACGACGGGGCGGTACTCCTGCTGGGCGGGCGCAGCGAGATCGGTCTCGAGATCGCGACCCGGCTGGCGCCCGGCCGCACGATCGTCCTGGCGGCGCGCCGAAGCGGCGACCTCGCCGCCGAACGGCAAGCGTTGCTCGACGCCGGTGCGTCGGCCGTGGAGTGCGTGGAATTCGATGCCGACGACCTCGGCAGCCACGAGGGCCTCCTCCGGTCCGTCGTGACCGCGCACGGCCCGGTGTCGGTGGCGATCCTCGCGTTCGGCATTCTGGGCGATCAGGCGCGCGCCGAGCGGGACGCACCACACGCCGTGGCGGTGGTGCACACCGATTACGTCGCACAGATCAGTGTGCTGACTCATCTGGCCACCCTGCTCCGCGCCCAGGGGTCGGGACGCCTGGTGGTGTTCTCGTCCGTCGCCGGAGTGCGGGTACGGCGGGCCAACTACGTGTACGGGTCCGCGAAGGCCGGGCTCGACGGATTCGCCTCCGGACTCGGGGACGCCCTCCACGGCAGCGGGGTGTCCCTCATGCTGGTCCGGCCGGGTTTCGTCGTCGGACGGATGACGGAGGGGATGTCCGCGGCACCGATGTCGAGTACGCCCGGGCAGGTCGCGGACGCTGTGGTCCGCGGGCTGCGCCGAGGGTCGGCCCGGGTGTGGGTGCCGGGACGGCTGCGCCCGGTGTTCTTCGTTCTGCGGCTGCTGCCGCAGGCACTTTGGCGCCGGATGCCGCGATGAGTGATGTCGTCGTCGTGGTGGGTATCGGCGCGGACGGCTGGGACGGGCTGTCCCCGCGCGGGCAACGGGAGATCCGGGAAGCCGACGTGCTGATGGGCTCGAGCAGGCAACTCACGCTGATCCCCGAATCTCCTGCGCTGCGGGTTGCATGGCCGTCGCCGCTGGTGCCGGCGCTCGGTGGTCTGTTGGACGCTCATGCCGGCCGGAAGGTGTGCGTGCTGGCGAGCGGCGACCCGATGTTCCACGGCATCGGGGTGACACTGGTCGAGCTGCTGGGTCCGGAACGGGTGCGTGTCGTCAGCCATCCGTCTTCGGCGACGCTGGCCTGCGCCCGGTTGGGCTGGCCGGCGCACGACACTCCCGTGGTGAGCCTGGTGAACCGGCCGCCGGAGACTGTGTTGCCCGCCCTGCACGATCAGGCGCGCATTCTGGTGCTCAGCCGCGACGAACACACCCCGGCCGCGGTGGCCGCGCTGCTGCGAGGTCACGGGTTCGGCGACTCGCGCCTCACTGTGCTGGGGGAGCTGGGCGGGCCCGGGGAATCCCGGGTCGACGGGACGGCGTCGATGTGGAACCACGACGCCGGGGCCCGGCTGAACGTGATCGCCGTGGCGTGCCGCGCGAGCGCAGACAGCCCACGGCTGACCAGGCTTCCCGGCCTTGCCGATGCGGCGTACTCGGGTGACGGCCAGATGACCAAGCACGAGATCCGGGCACTGACGCTGTGCGCCCTGGCGCCCGCTCCGGGAGAGGTTCTCTGGGATGTGGGCGGCGGGTCGGGCACGATCGCGATCGAATGGATGCGCAGTCATCCCCGGTGCCGGGCCGTCGCGTTCGAGCGGGAGCGCGCGCGCGTCGCCCAGATCGAGGCGAACGCAACCGCACTCGGGGTGCCCGCCCTCGCCGTCCACGGTGCCGCGCCCGCGGCGTTCGGTGACGTACGGGAACAGGAGGGACGCGTGCCGGACGCCATTTTCGTCGGAGGCGGCCTCACCGAGGACGGTGTTCTCGACGGGTGCTGGTCCCGGCTCCGTGACGGCGGCCGATTGGTGGCCAACGCCGTGACGGCGGAATCGGAGGCGCTGCTGCTGCGGTGGTTCTCCGTGCACGGCGGGCAGCTTCGCAAATTCCAGGTGTATCGCGGCCAACCGCTCGGCGGATTCACCGCCTGGCGTCCACAATTGCCGGTCGCGCAATGGTCGGTGACGAAGCAGGCGAAAGGTGACTCAGCATGACGGTCTACTTCATCGGGGCCGGTCCGGGAGCGGCCGACCTCGTCACCGTGCGGGCGCAGCGCATCATCGCGGCCAGCCCGGTGTGCCTCTACGCGGGAAGTCTCGTTCCCCGAGAGTTGCTCGCCGAATGCCCTGACGACGCACGGGTGATCGACACCGCCCGCCTGAGTCTCGACGAAATCGTCGCCCTGCTGATCGAGGCCGACGCCGCCGGTCAGGATGTGGCGCGGCTGCATTCGGGGGATCCGTCGATCTTCAGTGCGGTCGCCGAGCAGGCGCGCAGGCTCGACGCCGCGGGCGTCGAGTACACCATGGTGCCCGGAGTTCCCGCGTTCACCGCTGCGGCAGCGTCGCTCGGTCGGGAACTGACGGTGCCCGGCGTGTCCCAGTCGATCGTGCTGACCCGGGTGTCCACGTTGTCCACCGCCATGCCGGAGGGAGAGGATCTGCGGTCGCTGGGTCGCAGTCGCGCCACCCTCGTGGTGCATCTCGGGGCGCACCGGATCGAGCAGATCGCCCTGGAACTGACCGAGAACTACGGTCGCGACTGCCCGGCCGCCGTCGTCGCCTTCGCATCCCGACCCGACGAGATCGTGTTGCGCGGCACCCTCGCCACCATCGCGGACCAGGTAAATGCTGCCGGCGTCACGAAGACGGCTGTTGTGATCGTCGGCAAAGTCCTTGCTGCCGAGGGCTTCCCGGACAGCTACCTGTATTCGGCCGCCCGCGAGCGCACCACCCACTGACCGTGCGGCGGATACTGATCCTCGGAGGTACCGGGGAGGCGAGGTCGCTGGCAGCGGCGTTGGCGGATGATCCGTCGATCGACACCGTGTCCTCCCTCGCCGGCCGGGTTCGGGATCCGCGGATCCCCGCCGGCGACGTCCGGATCGGCGGATTCGGTGGAGAGGGCGGCCTCGCGGACTGGTTGCGGGGCAACCCCGTCGACGCGATCGTCGATGCCACCCACCCGTTCGCCGCACGCATCACCGAGAACGCGGCCGAGGCGGCCCGGCGCTGCAGAATTCCCCTGGTCGTGCTGCGACGACCCCAGTGGTCACCCATCCCGGGTGACGACTGGCGCCGCGTCCCGGACCTCTCCGCGGCGGCCGCACTCCTTCCCGGGCTCGGAACGCGCATCTTCCTCACCGTGGGACGGCAGGGTGTCGGGGCATTCGCCGACCTGCGTGCACTGTGGTTCCTCGTGCGCGCGATCGATCCACCGGACGTCGACCTTCCCGCGCGCTCGACTCTGCTTCTGGCCCGCGGGCCGTTCACCGTGCCGGCGGAAATCGACCTCATGCGGGAGCACCGCATCGACGTACTCGTCACCAAGAACAGCGGTGGTGAGCAGACCGCCGCGAAACTGCATGCGGCGCGCGACCTCGGGCTTCCCGTGGTGATGATCGACCGCCCACCGTTACCCTCCGCCGCCGCGGTCGTCGGCGACGTTGCGGGAGCACTCGACTGGATCCGCTCGGACCGGTAGGTCCCGGCACAGCGTCAACACGTGACGGCGGGCGCGTCCTCCGACAGGGGTTTGCCCGCCGGTTCGGTGTAGAACGCCAGCAGAACCAGTGGAACCTCACCCAGATTGGAACCGATGTGCACGTGGTCGCTGCCGAAGTTCTCGGTGATCGCCTGCCCGGCGGCGGTCACCACTGTGGTGCAGTCGTCCAGAGTTCTTGTGAGAACCCCTGATTCGACGAACGCGTAGACAGGACCGTCGTGGTAGTGCCACCCCGTGGTGCCGCCGGGTGCGATTTCGATGCGGCGCAGGGTGAGATCGGTGGCACCGGTCTCCGCGGAACCGGTCATGGCGGGCACGGTGGTTTCGAACAGGATCTGCGCCGTCACGCCCGACGACGGAGTGGCCTGCGCAGGGGAAGGAAGAAGCACTGCCAGGGCCACGCAGGACAACGCAGCCAGACTCGGTTTGACGGACATCGCCACCACCTCTCGGGGCACGGAAGTGCCCGAACACCCCAGCCTACGGTTGACGGGGTGACCCACGGGCCCGTTTCGGGATCGGATACTTCGGGCCCATTTTCGCCTCCCGCTCCCATCACACCGGGTTAGAGTCGGAACGGTTTTTCCTTCGTCAGCAGGGTGGGATCACGATGAACTTGGTGAAGAAGACAGTAGCGTCGGCTCTCGTTGCGGGAGCGTTGACCATGGGAGCGGGTACGGCGCACGCCGATCCGGTGGAGCCGAGCGGTATCGTCCCCGCTCAGGTTGTTCCCTTCCGGCAGGAGGTCGACAAGCAGAAAGCCCTCGAGAACATGCTCAACGAGCTCGGCGTCGGCTGGGCCAACGGCGGAGCGGCGGGGACGGCGATCGGCGCCCTGATCGGTCTCGGGGTGGGGTGTGTGTCGATGTTCCCCGGTAGCCTCGCCGGTTGCATGATCGGGACCCCCATCGGTGCCATTACGGGCGCCATCGTGGGTATCGGTAACGGAAATCCCAGGGCGCAGCAGGCCATTCAGGAGTACATCACCACGCCGTAGCGGTGAGCGGTGGCCCGGACGGTGACCGTCCGGGTCACCCACGCTTGCGGAGAGCGTCGATGACGGGCGCGAATACCTCCATGTAGGGGTCGTGGACGGTGATGTACGAGAAGCCGTACCGTTCGCGGTGCCGCGCGAGTTGTTCGGCCATCTCGTCGACGGTTCCCAACAGCAGGTACGGCGTATCGAGCACAGCGTCGGCTGTCATGCTTCCGGTCATCCGTTCGGCGATGCGCTGCGCCGCGGATTCTCGGTCGTCCGTCTCGACGACCATCTGCACGAGCAGGTGCCATTCGATGCCGTCCGCCCGACTTCCGGCGTGCTTGCGCACGAATCGGATTCGTTCGTCGGTTTCTTCTGCTGTGGCGAGTCGGAATGTTCCCGGCGGCTTACCGGGAATCTGGAATGTGCCCGCCACCCCGACGGTGTCCGCGTGTGCCGCAGCGATGCGCAGCACACGATCACCGGTGCCGCCGATCAGCAGGGGCGGCCCCGACCCTTCGAAGCCCGACCGCTGGAGTGGTCGGGGTGCGTCCCGTTCTTCGGGGAGTTCGTCGAAATCGGTGGTGAAGAACGTGTGCAGGTCGTCGACCGTGGCCGCCAACTGTTCGACCCGCCCACCGAACGGTTTCCACTCGATGTCGGCGGCGTCGAACTCCCACTTCATGTGCCCCGCGCCGAGACCGATCTCGAGCCGGCCGTCGGTGAGGACGTCGGTGGTCGCGATCTCCCGCGCGAGGAGGGCCGCGTTCCAGAACGGTGCATTGAGCACCAGGGTGCCGACCCGCTGCGGGGTGGCGTCGGCGATGGCCACCAGCAGCGGAAACGGTGCCGGTGCGCCGAGATGGTCGGCGGCGAGCACGACGTCGTAGCCCAGTTCCGCGCTGCGGCGACAGCGATCGATCAGCGCGTCGCGGGAACCGACATCGAGGATGTTGAAGGAGAACCGGAAATCGCGCATGACCACCACGATGCCTGATCGGCGGGGGAGTGCGCAGGAAATCCGGGACCGCTGTCGTGAAGCGATGGTAACGATAGCTCTGCGGTGAACGACCTAACGGCACAGAACTGTCGTGTCCGCGCCACGTGAAGGAGCTTTCGTGCAGAAGAAGTCCGTTCGGCGAACCGCAGCACTCGTCGGCCTCCTGGCCGCACCCCTCGTTCTCGGATCCACCGTCGGGGCAGGCACGGCCGGGGCCGACCCCTGGCATGTCGGCCCCGTCTATCGCGCCGAGACGTCCGGTGAAGGTGGCGAGTACTTCTGCAACAAGGCAGCAGCGCTCGAGAAGACCACCGGTTACATCATCATCCCCTGCACCTTCTATTCCGCGGCGGACGTGTGGTATCGGGTGGTGTTCAACCCGGTCAACTGGGCTTTCGACATCTGACCCGTGACGAGCAGGGTCGGCACACCTGACGAAGCGGCAGCTTTGTGTGCCGGGCACACTCCACTTCGGCGAGTGTGCCCGGGTGAGGGTCTCGAGCAGACTGTCGAGCATGGCAGAGCGTAGAGCGACATGAGTATCGACATGAGTATCGACATGGTCCGGACCTCGTCGGCCGATATCCTGATGGCCCGCAGCTGGTTTCTGGTTCCCGCAGTCGATTCCGAAACAATCACCGCCGCAGCACAGTCCGGAACCGACTGCCTCGTCGTCGACCTGGAGGACGGGCTGCCTTCGGCCGCAAAGGACGACGGACGTGCCTGCGTTGCCGGATGGCTCGACAGTCAGCGCGGCTGGGTACGTCTCAATGACGCGACCACCGACCACTGGCAGCGTGACCTGGAGTCGATCCAGGGGTCGAAGGGCCTGCAGGGGGTGATGTTGTCGAAAACGGATTCGCCCGAACAGGTTCGTGCCACCGCCGCCGCACTTCCCGGTGTGCCGGTGGTTGCCCTGATCGAATCGGCCGCCGCGGTGGTGGCCGCCGACGAGATCGCCCGCACTGCGCCGGTGGTGCGGCTGGCATTCGGGATCGGCGACTACTGCCGCGACATCGGCGCGGGCCGCAGCCCGATGGCGCTGGCGTACGCGCGATCACGGCTGGTCAACGCCAGTCGCGCCGCGGGCATCGGTGCGCCCGTCGACGGGCCGACACTCGTGCTCGACGCCGAGGTGACGCGGTCCGATGCCCGGCTTGCTCTCGACATGGGTATGACGGGCAAGCTGACCTTGTCGAGCGAGCAGGTCCCGGTGATCAATTCGGCCTTGGCCCCGGATGCGGACGAGGTGGTCTGGGCCGAGACGATCATCGACCGTCTCGGCGCCGACGGCAGTCGCGCCACCCATGGCGGTCACCGACCTCAGCTCGCCCGTGCCCATGACATCTTGCGGCGATCCGCGCACTTCACGGGGCGTCGAGTGCTCCGATGACCGCGGTTGTGGTCTCGGCAATGGCGTCGCTGTTCGGTTGAGCTGCTTCTTGATTGGTCGAACTGTCGGTCAGGATGACGAGCACGAGGGGGTTGCCCTCCCGATCCCACACCACGCCGGCGTCGTTGGCGGTTCCGAATCGTCCGGTTCCGGTCTTGTCGGCGGCGGACCACCCCGGCGGCAGCCCTGCCCGGATACGGGTGTCGGAGGTGGTGCTGGCGCGTAGCCAGTCGAGCAACTGCCGTCGGTGGGTGGGCTCGAGCTCGTCGCCGAGGAGCAGTGCCCGGTAGCCCTCGGCGAGGCCGTCTGTCGTGGACGTGTCGCGGGGATCGCCGCGGAGGGCGGTGTTCAGTTCGGTCTCCCAGCGGTCGAGTCGGGTGGTGTCGTCACCGATGCGGCGAGCGAGTGCGGTGATGGCCTGCGGACCCCCGATTTCCGTCAACAGTAGGTTTCCGGCGGTGTTGTCGCTGCGAGTGAGGGCCGCTTCGGCGAGCTCCGCCAGCGTCATCGAGGTGCCCACTGCCGCCGCGGTGACCGGTGAATTCTCCACCAGAGCAGAGGCTTCGACGGGAACCGCCTTGTCGAGTGACGAGGTGCCTTCACTCGTGCGGCGGAGAACCTCTGCGGCGGCGTACGTCTTGAACGTCGAGCACAGGGCGAACCTTTCGGCGCCGCGATGCCGGTACACGGCCCCGGTGGTGGGATCGACTGCCGTGACACCGATGCGGGTCGAGTGTCGCGCCTCCAGCTCAGCGATGCGTGAGTCGAGGAAAGCTGCCTGCGCCGACGAGACCGCCGACGCGACGGCCGGTGCCGACGTGGCGGGTGGAACGGATTCCGCGGCGTCCGTGCAGGCGCCGAGCAGCAGAGGCAGTGCGAGCGCGAGGGTGTAGGCGTGGCGAGGAAATCGTGGTCGGGTCATGCACACAATCTCGGGCTGATGGGGCGCGAACGCAAAGACGCGAAAGCCGCCCCGCCGAGTCGTCTTCGATATCACCGCAGCGTGGCACCCGTCCGCACAGGACCTTTTTGGTGGACGCACGCGGCCGCGTTGTTCGCCGCTGGTTCAATGGTGGGCATGGATCTTCTCCGCCATCTCAGTTTCTTTGTCGCCGTTGCGGAAGAGGGTCACTTCGGAAACGCCGCAACCCGGCTGGGGATGACACAGCCGCCGCTGTCGCAGGGAGTTCGGCGGCTCGAACAGCGACTCGGCACCGAACTCGTGTCCCGCAGCGCGCGCGGTGTCGGGCTGACGGAGGCGGGACGGCACCTGTTGCCGCGGGCGCGGCTGCTCGTCAACGATGCCGCCCGGTTCGAGGACGAGGCGCGCCGCCTCGCCGGCGGAAGGGACGCGGTGGTGCGATGGGGTGTGACGCCCGCGCTGGGCGACGATGTCGTGGTGCGGTGTGTTCGTGCCCTCCGCGACGCGGACCGCGCCCACCGGACGAGGGTGGTGACGCGAACAGCGGCAACGACCGACTTGGTGGAAGAGGTCCGCAGCGGCAGTCTCGACGTGGCGGTGATCGAACATCCCGCGCTGCTCACCGGGCTCGGCAGTGGGCCTGTCCTGAAGTTCCGGCGCTGGGTGGTGGTTCCGGACGATCACCCCGCAGCGACCGCCCGACAGCCGCAGGTCCGAATGTTGCGGGGGTTGACGCTGTCGACCGGCCCACGCTCGGACAACCCACCGGCGCACGATCTGTTCGTCGACATGTGGCGGGCCCGCGGCCTCGACCCGGACGTCGTCGTCGCGCCGGGACCACGGGAGGTGCTCGCCCACGTGGCGGCCGGTGGCTGTTTCGGCGTGACCACGACTTCGCCGACGGACATGCCGGGGGTGGCCTGGCTCGACCTGGTCCGCCACGACCTGGCCTTGCGCGTGCGCATCGTCTGGCGGTCGGGCAGCGACGTCTCCGTCTCCGCAGGCGCACTCGACCGGGTGCTGTTCAAGGGTGGGCGATGACTTCGCCGCCCGAGAAACGGATCCGTGACGTCTTCGCCGACGCCGGGTGCATCGGCTGGCTCCACGCGCGCCGGGTCGGCCCGACCGATGACGGCGTTCCGGCCGTCTCCGTCGACGGTGACGACCTGGTCGTCACCGCGTCGGTGTACAAACTGCCGCTGCTGGTCGCCCTCTGCCGTGCCTTCGACGCGGGCACTCTGTCGCCGACGTCGACGGTACGTGTGAACCCGGGGGACTGCACGCCGGGGCCGACCGGGGTGTCGATGTTCCGCGATCCCGTGGTGATGAGCTGGCGGGATCTCGCGCTGTCGATGATGACCGTCTCCGACAACGCCGCGGCTGATCTCGTTCTCGGCGGAGTCGGTCTCGACGCCGTCGAGAGGGTGCTCACCGACCTGTGTCTGACACGGACCCGCATCGTGGGCGGGACAGCGGACGCGCATCGGAAACTGGTGATCGACTCCCACGCGCACACCACTGCGGAAGCGTTCGCCGCGCTCGCCGACAACGACGATGCGTGGACGGTGTCGGCCTACGACCCGTCGTACGCGAGTGCCACCACCCCGCAAGAGATGACGGCGCTGCTCGACGCGATCTGGACGGACCGGGCGGTGTCGCCGGTGCAGGGCGAGTTCATCCGGCAGGTGATGGCCGCGCAGGTGTGGCAACACCGAATCCGCTCGGGATTTCCCTATGCCGACGTCACGGTGGCAGGGAAGACCGGCACCATCGGGGCGATCCGCAACGAGGCGGCCGTGGTCACCTTCCCGGGCGAGATCCCGGTGGCCGTGGCCGTGTTCACCCGGGCAGCGCGGGCGGATCCCCTTCTGCCCGTGGTGGATCAGGCGATCGGCCGCGCCGCCCAGATCGCGGTGTCCGAACTTCGGTCCGGACGCATCGAGTGAGACCCGGTGTCGATGTGCTGCGTCCGCTCAGCCGGGGTAGCGGCGGGGGGTGAAGACCCGGGTGCCGTGTTCGTTCTCGACGACGGTGGTCATCGAGGAGCCGACGATCAGCAGGCACCGCATGTCGATCTCGGCGGGGTCGAGATCGGCGAGGCGGACCACCCGCACCGATTCCTGCACGCCGGCCACATCGCGTCCGATGATCACGGGGGTGTCGGGGGAGCGGTGCTCGAGCACGAGGTCGCGCATCGCGGCCACCTGCCAGGTCCGTGACTTCGACGCCGGGTTGTAGACGGCGAACGCCATGTCGGCGCTCGCGACCGCGGAAATACGTTGCGCCACGATGTCCCACGGCTTCAGCCGGTCCGACAGGGACAGGACGGCGTAGTCGTGGCCGAGGGGAGCACCGACACGGCTCGCCACCGCGTTGGCGGCGGTCATGCCGGGGAGCACGCGGACGGGAACGTCACGCCACTGGTCCTCGGCAGCCACCTCGAGCACGGCCGCGGCCATGGCGAACACCCCCGGGTCACCGGAGGACACCACGGCCACCCGGGCACCGTTCTTGGCCAGGTCGAGCGCCATCGCCGCGCGTTCGGCTTCGACGCGGTTGTCGCTGGCATGCCGGCGTTGACCGGGCCGTTCGGGCACCCTGTCGATGTACGGACCGTAGCCGACGACATCGGTGGCGAGGGACAATTCGTACTGCACTTCGGGGGTGGTCCAGGCCTGATCGCCGGGACCCAGCCCGACGACGACGAGTTCGCCGGTGGGTGCCGTGGTGTCCCCGCGGCTGTTGGACGGGCTCGGGATCACGGCGATCGAGAAGTAGGGCACGTCGCTGTCCGACACCTCGTCCGCGGAGGCGATCCGTTCCCGGTCGGTGCTGGCCCGCTCGACATACCAGGCCTCGTCGATGCGGCCGGAATCTTTCAGCGCCTGGCGGACCGCCGGATAGGTGCGCCCGAGCTTGAGGATCGCGGCGGCGTCGGTCTCGCGGAGGCGCCGGGTCAGTTCCGCCTGCGGCAACGTTCCGGGCAGGACGGTGAGCACTTCCTCACCTTCGACCAGCGGCATGGCCAGGGCGGCCGAGGCGGCGCTCACGGCAGTGACACCGGGAATCACCTCGGCCTCGAACCGCTGCGCCAACCTTTTGTGCATGTGCATGTACGAGCTGTAGAACAGCGGATCACCCGCGGCGAGCAGCGCGACCGAACGACCGGCCTCGAGATGCGCGGCGAGCCGCCCCGACGCGTCCTCGTAGAACTCGTCCATCGCCCCCTGATAGCCGCCGGGGTGATCGATCGTCTCGGTGGTGACGGGGTAGACGAGGTGCTCCTCGATCTGGTCCTCACGCATGTACGGGGCCGCGACACCGCGGGAGATACTCTTGCCGTGCCGGGCGCTGTGGAACGCCACCACGTCGGCCTCGGCGATGACCCGCGCCGCCTTGACCGTCATCAGTTCGGGATCGCCCGGACCAATTCCAACTCCCCACAGTTTGCCGTGCGCACTCGTCTCGGCGCTCATTCCACTTCACTCGCAATCGCGTTCAGGGCGGCCGCCGTGATGGCACTGCCACCCCGCCTGCCGCGCACCACCAGGTAGTCGAGGCCGCTGGGATGCTCGATCAGTGCCTCCTTCGATTCGGCCGCACCGATGAAACCGACTGGACCACCGATCACGGCAGCGGGACGCGGCGCGCCCGACTCGATCATGTGGAGCAGGTAGAAGAGGGCGGTGGGGGCGTTCCCGATGGCGACGACGGCACCCTCGAGTTTGCTGCCCCACAACTCCAGCGCGGCGGCCGACCGGGTGTTCCCGATCTGCGCGGCCAAGACGGGGACCCGGGGGTCGCGGAGCGTGCACACCACTTCGTTGTCCGCGGGTAGCCGCTTGCGGGTGACGCCGGCCGCCACCATCTGCGCATCGCAGAAGATCGGGGCGCCGTTCGCGAGGGCCTCCCGCGCGGCCTTGACGACACCGGGGGTGAATGCGACGTCGTCCACCAGATCGACCTGGCCGCTCGCGTGGATCATGCGGACCACGGCCTGCGAGACGTCCGCGGGGAAGGCGCTGAGATCTGCTTCGGCGCGAATCGTGGCGAAGGACTGGCGGTAGATCTCCGCGCCGTCTCGGATGTACTCGATCATGGCCTCACGATAGAGGCAGTGCTGTCAGCGGTGGTCCACCCGGTAACCGGTTGCGGTCGCAACGACATCGGTCACCTCACCCTTGGGGCGCCCGCAACAGCGGTCGCAACCCGACCAGTGTTGTCTCCCGTCGGCGGGGAGCTCGCCACCGAGAACGGCGTCGCGGGCGTCGGTGCGCACGTCGGCGAGCGCCTTGTCGCAGCCCGGCCTGCCCGTGCAGGCAGTGACGTTCAACCAGGGGGAGTTCTCGTCGAAGATCAGGCCCATCGGTGCAAGGACGCGGACCACCTGCTCGGCGGACCACTCGTCGAGATCGCACAACAGCACCGACCTCCACGGGGTGACGATCACCGGTTTCTCCACCGCGGCCAGGAATTCCGCCATCCTCGAGTCGAGGACCCCGAACGCGAGGCCGCCGCCGAGCGTGACGGTGCCGTCCGGCTGATCCAGCCACCCGATCGGCGGCCGGTGCTCGGCGAACCCGGTCACCGGTTCCGCGGTGGGCGCAAGGGCAAGGGCGGTAAGGGTTCGTTCGACGCCGTCGTCGATCTCGGACAGCCGCCACTGCCCGTCACGCAGGCCGAGGAAGGTGCGGGCCGCGTCGAGCAGCACGTGCACCGACTGGGTCGCGGAAATCCGGGCCCCGCTGTCGCGGCCGGCCAGCACCAACGCCACCTCCGTCTCGCTCACCGCGTGTATCCCGAAATCGCCGCCGAGCGCGGACACGTCACCGCGGCCGTCGTCGAGGGTGAAGAGGACGCGGCCGGGGAGGTCGGCCAGCGCGGTGTCGGCGCACAAATTCCGGTCGAGTTCGTCGACCACGTTCCGCAGGTCGGCGACGCCACCGATGCGACCCGTCAACGGCGAGGCGAGAATGTTGCGTACCCGTTCGTGGGTGTGCGAGGGCAGCAGGCCGGTGTCCGCGAGCCGCCTCGCGAACTCCGGGGGATCGCCGACGGCGCGAAGCTGCACGTTGCCGCGGGAGGTCAGTTCGATCTCCCCGTTCCCGAGGTCGCGGGCCGACTCCGCGAGCACCTGCAGCTGCGCGGGCGTGAGAACACCACCGGGCAGCCGCACGCGGGCGAGCGGACCGTCGGCGGCCTGATGGACCTGCAGCGCCCCCGGGCAGGCGTCGGGGCGGGAACGAGGGGCGACCATGGTCCCAGGTTACGTCGGCCGCCCGGTAGCATCACGGGCACTTGCGGCAGCAGGAGAGGAAGCCGGTGCAATTCCGGTGCGGTCGCGCCACTGTGAGCTCGCCGAACCCGGTGGGCGAGCCAGACCCTCACCTGCCGTCCGGTTGACCCACGGTTCCGAAGCCGACCCGGTTTTCGGCAACCACCGCCACGGGGCGCGACACCCCAGGAAGGCTCCACCTGTGATCCTGCTGCTCTCCACCTCCGACACCGACCTGCTCAGCGCACGTGCCAGCAAGGCGGACTACCGCTGGGCCAACCCGGCACGGTTGCTGGTCGAGGAGGACCTGCCGGGACTGCTCGCGGGCGTAGACCTCGTCGTGGTCCGGATTCTCGGTGGCCGCCGGGCGTGGGAGGACGGGCTCAACGCGGTGCTGGCCAGTGGCCTGCCGGTGGTTGTCCTGGGCGGTGAGCACGCCCCCGACGCCGAGTTGATGGAGTGCTCGACGGTGACCGCCGGTGTCGCCGCGGAGGCGCACAACTATCTGGCCGAGGGCGGAGCCGACAACCTCGCCCAACTGCACCACTTCCTGTCCGATACGGTCCTGCTCACCGGTCACGGTTTCGAGGCGCCGGTGCATCTGCCGAGCTGGGGTCTGGCCCCGTTCGCCGTCGAGGCCGAACCGCAGCGCCCCACCATCGCCGTGCTCTATTACCGAGCCCAGCACCTGGCCGGGAACACCCGCTACATCGAGACGCTGTGCGCCGCGATCGATGCTGCCGGGGGCAACCCGCTGCCGATCTACTGCGCGTCGCTGCGCACCGCGGAGCCCGAGCTGCTGCAGACGCTGCGCCGCGCCGACGCCATGGTGGTGACCGTGCTCGCCGCAGGCGGCACCAAGCCCGCCGGTGCGTCCGCCGGCGGCGACGACGAGGCGTGGGATGTCGCCGCGCTCGCCGCGCTGGATGTGCCGATCCTGCAGGGGCTGTGCCTGACGAGCAGCCGGGAGTCGTGGGAGTCCAACGACGACGGACTCTCCCCGCTCGACGTCGCCACCCAGGTCGCGGTGCCCGAGTTCGACGGACGCCTCATCACGGTGCCGTTCTCGTTCAAGGAGATCGACGCGGACGGGCTGTCCACGTATGTACCCGACGCCGAACGGGCATCCCGGGTGGCGGGCATCGCCGTCCGGCACGCCCGCCTGCGCCATATTCCGGCGTCCGAACGTCGCATCGCCCTGATGCTGTCGGCGTATCCCACCAAGCACGCGCGGATCGGCAACGCGGTCGGTCTCGACACCCCCGCGAGCGCGATCCGCCTGCTCACCGACATGCGGGCGGCCGGGTACGACCTCGGCCCGGACGACGGACCGGACGCGGTGCCCGGTCTCGCCGCGCAGGACGGGGACGCGCTCATCCACGCCCTGATTGCCGCGGGCGGCCAGGACCCCGACTGGTTGACGGCCGAGCAGCTCGAGGGCAATCCGATCCGCATCTCCGCCGCCCGCTACCGGGAATGGTTCTCGGCGCTGCCGGCGGAGCTGCGCGACGGGGTGGAGGAACACTGGGGTCCGGCACCGGGCGAATTGTACGTCGACCGCTCCCAGGACCCAGACGGTGAAATCGTCATCGCCGCAATGCAGTTCGGCAACCTGGTGCTCATGGTGCAGCCGCCCCGCGGTTTCGGGGAGAAGCCGGTGGCCATCTACCACGACCCCGACCTGCCGCCGAGCCACCACTACCTCGCCGCCTACCGCTGGATCGCCGCGCAGACCACGGACGGTGGTTTCGGCGCCGACGCCGTGGTGCACCTCGGCAAGCACGGCAACCTCGAATGGCTGCCCGGTAAGACCCTCGGCATGTCGGCGTCGTGCGGCACCGACGCCGCCCTCGGCGACCTCCCGCTCATCTACCCGTTCCTCGTCAACGATCCCGGCGAGGGCACACAGGCAAAACGGCGTGCGCACGCCACCCTGGTCGATCACCTGATTCCGCCGATGGCCCGCGCCGAGAGCTACGGCGACATCTCCCGGCTCGAGCAGCTCCTGGACGAGCACTCCAACATCTCCGCCCTGGACCCGTCGAAGCTGCCGGCCATCCGCCAGCAGATCTGGACGCTGATGCGGGCCGCCAAGATGGACCACGACCTCGGGCTCGAGGAACGACCCGACGAAGACGTGTTCGACGACATGCTGCTGCACGTCGACGGCTGGCTGTGTGAGATCAAGGACGTCCAGATCCGGGACGGGCTGCACGTGCTGGGGCAGGCGCCCCGCGGCGATGCCGAGGCGGAGTTGATTCTCGCCATGCTCCGTGCCCGGCAGATGTGGGGCGGCGAGCAGAATGTTCCCGGGTTGCGGGAGGCACTCGGACTCAGCGAGGACGGCGACGAATCGCGCACCCGCGTGGACGATGTCGAGGCCCAGGCCCACGCGCTCGTGCGGGGCATGGCCGACGCCGATTGGCGGCCCGAAGCAGCCGACTCGCTGACCGAGGACGCCACGGTTGCGAAGATCCTTCGTTTCGCCGCGACCGAGGTGGTGCCCCGACTCCGGGAAACCGACAACGAGATCGCGCAGGTTCTGCACGCCCTGGACGGTGGATTCATCGCCGCCGGGCCGAGCGGTTCACCGCTGCGCGGGCTCATCAACGTGCTTCCGACGGGCCGCAACTTCTACTCCGTCGACCCGAAGGCCGTGCCGTCGCGGCTGGCCTGGGAAACCGGGCAGGCGATGGCCGAATCGCTTCTCGAGCGGTACCGAGCCGACCACGGGGACTGGCCGCGGTCGGTGGGGCTGTCGGTGTGGGGCACCTCCGCGATGCGTACCTCCGGCGACGACATCGCCGAGGTGTTCGCGCTGCTCGGTGTGCGGCCGGTGTGGGACGAGGCCAGCCGCCGGGTGGTGAGCCTCGAGGTGATCGACCTCGCGGAGCTGGGCCGCCCGCGCATCGACGTGACCGTGCGGATCAGCGGCTTCTTCCGTGACGCGTTCCCACATGTGCTGGCCCTGCTCGACGACGCGGTCCGGCTCGTCGCCGCGCTGGACGAACCGGCGGAGAGCAACTTCGTGCGCGCGCACGCGCAGGCCGATCTGGCGGACCACGGTGACGAGCGGCGCGCGACCACCCGCATCTTCGGGTCGAAGCCCGGAACCTACGGCGCCGGACTGCTGCAGCTGATCGACTCCAAGAGCTGGCGCGGCGACGCCGATCTCGCCGAGGTGTACACCACCTGGGGCGGTTTCGCCTACGGACGCGGACTCGACGGCGCCCCCGCCGCCGACGACATGCGTGCCGCGTACCGGCGAATCACCGTGGCCGCCAAGAACACCGACACCCGCGAGCACGACATCGCCGACGCCGACGACTATTTCCAGTATCACGGTGGCATGGTCGCGACGGTGCGCGCGCTCACCGGGACGTCACCGGAGGCGTACATCGGTGACAGCACCCGACCCGACTCGGTGCGTACCCGCACCTTGTCGGAGGAGACGTCCCGCGTCTTTCGCGCCCGGGTGGTCAACCCGCGCTGGCTCGAGGCGATGCGTCGGCACGGGTACAAGGGGGCGTTCGAGATGGCCGCCACCGTCGACTACCTGTTCGGGTACGACGCCACCACCAACGTCGTCGCCGACTGGATGTACGAGAAACTGGCCGAGTCGTACGTTCTGGACGAGCAGAACCGCAAGTTCATGGAGAAGTCGAACCCGTGGGCGCTGCACGGAATCGCCGAGCGGTTGCTCGAGGCCGCGGAGCGGGACATGTGGGAACACCCCCAGAAGGACACGCTCGATGGGCTCCGTCAGGTGTACCTCGACACCGAGGGTGAACTCGAGGGCGACTGAGACGGCGTTCCGGCGGACTAGCATGGCCGGGTGACCACAGAATTCGATCGGGTGTCGGCCGCCAAGTATGTTCTGCTCACCACGTTTCGCAAGGACGGCTCCCCGGTGGCGACGCCACTGTGGGCGGCCCCCGATGGGGACCGGCTACTGATGTGGACGGTCACCGACTCCTACAAGGTGAAACGAATCCGCCGCAATCCGGAGGTCACGGTGGCGGTGTGCGATCCCCGGGGAAAGCCGAAGGGACCGGAGGTGCCGGGGCGGGCGGTGGTCCTCGACGCCGCGGGCACCGACCACGCGCGCGACGTCATCGCACGCAAGTACGGGATTATCGGGTGGATCTCGATGAAGCTCAGCCTGCTTCGGCGCGGTAGGACGGGCACCATCGGACTCGCCGTCACCGCGGACGACCGGTAGCGGCCACCCGCGCCGACGCGAGACCATCGGCGAGCAGCGTGATGTCCGCGGGGTCGGGAAGCAGGACATCGACGTACCAGGGGAGTGCACGCACCGTGTCCTCGGACGACTGTGCTCCGAGGAGACCACCGACCAGGGCGGCGACGGTGTCGGTGTCGCCGCCGAGCCCGATGGCCTGCTCGAGGGCCTGTCGGAGTGTGCGCGCGGAAGCCGCGCAGAACAGCACTGCCGCGAGGGTGTCGTACGGATCGAGTGACACGCCGGCCGCATCGGCCGCCCACTGGTCATCGGCGACCGCGGCGATCAGTTCCTCGATGCTGCGATCCGCGCCGCACAGGTGGACCGCGGCGGCCGCTTCCTCACGGGCGACCTCCAATAGTTCCCGCCCGGTTGCGCCGTCGAGCGCCCATGCTGCGCAGGCCGACATCACCACGGCCGCGCCCTGGGCGTTCGGCGACGGGTGCGTGATGCGGGACAGCGCGCGGGTGAGGGCGCGGCGACGGTCGGGGTCGTCGACCGGGACGAACCACCCCACCGGCAGCGCTCTCATCACCGCACCGTTCGTGTTTCCGCCCGCCTCGGGTGGGCGGCCGTGGTCGCGGTAGTGCTGGATCGCTGCGTGTGTCGAGGGGCCGATACCGGGAACGCGGGCGGCGCGCTCGCTCAACAACCGCAGGAAGTGCTCCGCCGGATCGGCGTGTGCCGCGGTGATCAGGGCTTCGGCCACCAGGAGGGTGAGCGCTGTGTCGTCCGACGTCGAGCCGCGCGGCCAGCCCGGGCGAACCGGCAACGCCACCGCCGCCGAAAGGTCGATCTCCGCAGCCGGCGCGCCTTCGCAGGGAACGCCGAGAGCGTCACCGCAGGCATAGGCGCGCAGTGCCGCGCCGATCCGGTGCCGGTAGATGTCCACGGTGACGGCGTCGCTGTCCATCCGGCCTCCCTCCGCCCGCGCGGGGCCCGTGTGTGAGGGCAACCTACAACAGCCTTGTCCCGATTACAGGGCAGCCGGCGACGACGCGCCCGGCGGCAGGGTGGGGATGTGGCCACCCAGGTGTTCGATTTACCCACTTCGGGGTAGTGGTCACCGATCCCGTTGCGCGCGACGATCGACCCTGTGCGCCGTGTCAGGTCTCGATCCGCCCGATTGCTCGCCGCCCAGCCGAAGGACGGCACCCGATGAGCCGTCGGATGATGGTCGCGGCCGTCCTCTCGGCGGTCGCGCTGGCCGTCGTGGTGACGGCGTCCGTCGAGTGGCGGATGTGCCGAACAACCTTCGGCCCTACGGAATTGGCGTTGTTTCTGACGGTCGGTGGGGTGTTCGTGGCGGCGGGTCTGGTCGCGGGCCGGCACCGGCCGGCGGACACTCTGGGAAGTCTGCTGGTGGCGGCCGGGTTGCTCTGGATGACGAAAGGTCTTCGGCTGTCGTCGATTCCGGTGCTGTTCACCACCGGCACGGTCTTGACCAACATGTATATACCGGTGCTGATCCAATTGGTGTTCAGTTTCCCCTGGGGGCGTTTGCACCACCGATGGGAGCGTCGGTTCCTCGGCGGGTGCTACGCGTATTACGCGGTGTCCGTGGTCTCCGAGCTGGCCTTCCTGGACACCCGCCGCGTCGATTCCACCCATCCACCCGGGTTGAACCTTCTCCTGGTACGGGACGACCCGACGGTCTTCGCAGCGATGCAAGTCGTCTTCGGAGTCGGGGGAATGGCGATCGGTCTGGTGCTGATCGGTGTTCTCCTCGCGCGGTGGCGTTCGGGTACGCGGGCATACCGGGCCGCCGTCGCACCGTTGTGGTTCGCCGCGCTGCTCGGTACCGCCGCCACCGCCTGGACCCCGCTCGCCTCGGTCTGGGTGCAGGGTCCACAACAGGCGTGGACCCTGCTTCTGCGGTATCCGTCGACCGCGCTGATCCCGCTCGCGGTGTTGGTGGGGCTGTGGCGATACCGAGTCACCCGCGCTGCGGTGCGCAACCTGTCGATCGATCTCGGCACCGCCCCGTTCGGTGCGGGCGTGGTCGACGCACTGCGTGAGGCACTCCGCGACCCCAGCCTGGTGGTGTGGTGGTACTCCCGCGCCCACGACGGATATGTGGATGCCCAGGGACGACACCAGGTCCTTCCGCGCAGAAACGATCCCCGGGAGGCGACCACTCTCATCCACGACGGAGTTCTGATCGGGGCCTTGGTGTACGACAAGGCGGTCGCCGATCAGCCGCGGCTTCTCGCGGAGGTGCGCACCGCCACCAGCCTGGCGCTCTCCACTCGGCGACGGGACGACGCACTGGGGCAGCGTCGTCGCGCGGTGTCAGCACGGGACTACAGGTAGCGCGAGGGACGCGGTCCCGTCACGCAGTCGGTACCGACAGAGCAGGTGGGCGACCCGACGGCGACAGGGAGGTGGCCCAGTCGCCGAACGCCATCGCACTCGATCCGGCGGGCAGCGGCGCCGCCTGTCGCCGATCGGCCAGTACGACCAGCATTCGTGCGGCGCGCTGCACGCTCACGTGGTGATGCCGGGAGACATCCAGCAGTTCCTCGAATGCTTCGGCGTCGCCATACCCGCGGCTGGCGATGAGAATGCGCTTCGCCGCGGCGAGAATTTCGCCGGGGCCGGGCGGGGCCTTCGAGGCGGTGGGTTCCGGGGAAGGACGCAGACGGAGTGGAGTGCTCATACAGCGGCAACGGACAGGGCGGTGGCCAGAAGGACAATCAGTCCCACGGACGCTCCCACCAGCAGCGAGTCGGTAAGGACGCCGCTGCCCACACCGGAGACAAGGCACACGAAGCTCGCAAGGGCAACATTCCCGAAGTCGGCTTTCGCTGCGACGATCGATCGGCGCGACTCGGGGGGCAGCGTGTCGCGATCGAGGGCACTGGAGTGCATACAACCTCCTGGGCAGAGTGCAAAGGACAAAACTCGGCGCACGCCGAATACGCGGCAAAGTCACCTGAGTTGTGGTCCCTTTCTCTGGAGACCGAAATGTGACGTCCCTCGCCACTTCCTCGGTGAGTGAGAAATGTCATAAACAGGACGCCTGGACCTTTATAGCGCACACGGGCACCTTATGTCACCTGGACATTTGTCCAGTAGATGCGGCGCCGTTTCGGTGTGCGTCGCCGCGGGTACCGACACGACATGGATTTCCCACGCACCGCGGTCGTCACCGGCTCCGATTCAGGAATAGGTCGCGCAGTGGCGGTGGCCCTCGCGGCAGCAGGGGTGAACGTCGGTATCACCTATCACACCGACCGGGACGGTGCGAACAACACGGCCCGGGAGGTCCGCGACAACGGTGCCGACGCGTACGTCCGCCACCTCGACCTGACCGACCTGCCGAACTCCAGTGCCGTCATCGACGAACTCGCCGCCGAGCTCGGCGGCGTCGACGTGCTGGTGAACTGTTCCGGCACCGGTACCGCGGTGCCGGTCATGGAGATGGATTTCGCGACGTGGCGCGAGGTGCTGTCGGTCAACCTGGACGGCGCTTTCCTGTGCACGCAGCGCGCCGTCCGGCACATGATCGATGCCGGGCGCGGTGGCCGCATCATCAACATCACCAGTGTCCACGAGCACGCACCCAAGTTCG
The DNA here is from genome assembly GCF_044389235.1 of Rhodococcus sp. NPDC019647. Taxonomy (NCBI): domain Bacteria; kingdom Bacillati; phylum Actinomycetota; class Actinomycetes; order Mycobacteriales; family Nocardiaceae; genus Rhodococcus; species Rhodococcus sp. NPDC019647. The sequence continues at coordinate 123,104 of NZ_JBIRXS010000019.1, forward strand.
GGGCGGCCCCGTATTGCGCGTCGAAAGCGGGGCTGGGCGGGTTGACGAAGGTACTGGCGCTCGAACTGGCGCAGTACGGAATCACGGCCAATTCGGTGGCACCCGGCGAAATATCTACGCCTATGACGGGGCAGACGGACGAGGAGCCCCGTGCGAAGGATCGGCCGGGCGTCCCCGGGCGCCGTCCCGGCGACGCGCGGGAAGTGGCCGCCGTCGTCTCGTTCCTCGCGTCACCCGAGGCGAGTTACGTCACCGGGTCGTCCTATGTGGTGGACGGCGGAATGCTCCTGATGGGGCCGGAGGCCAACGCCCGCTTGCAGAGCGGGGAATGGACGGTCGCATCGGGGAACGCCTGAACTATGATGCCTGACTCACCGAGGACATGTGGAAGTCGGGAATCCGCAACGGCGGCATGGCTGTTCGGGTGAACCAATCCTTCCATTCCCGCGGCAGCGTGCGTTCGGTGGCCCCGGCCTGGGAGACCCTTCGGAGCAGATCGAGGGGGCTTTCGTTGAAACGGAAGTTGTTCACGGCGCCCGTCACCTTCCCGTTCTCGACGAGGTAGACACCGTCGCGGGTCAGCCCGGTCAGCAACAGGGTCGCCGGGTCGACCTCGCGGATGTACCACAGGGTGGTCAGCAGCAGCCCGCGTTCCGTCTCGGCCACCATCTGATCGAGCGACAGCGAACCGCCCGCGTCGAGAATCAGGTTGTCCCCGGGCACGGTGACCTCGGCGCCGAACTCCCGGGCCGCCGCACGCGGATAGGCGAGTGCATGGACCGAGCCCTCCCGCACCCAGTCGACGCGGCCGGCGTCCAAGCCGTTGTCGAACACCGACACCGATTCGGAAGACGATCGGGTCGTGACGAACGGGGCGTATTCCAAGCCCAGTGCCGCGGGATCGGAGGTGAGCGTGAGAGGGAGCGCGGAGAGGCGTTCGCCGATTCGGGTGCCGCCGGGCGCCGACAACGCGGAGTGCCCTTCCTCCGCGGCCCTGCCCTCCATGGTCCACATGAGATAGATCATCAGATCTGCCACGGCCGACGGCGGAAGAAGAGTTTCGTAGCGGCCGGCGGGTAGCTCCACCCGGGTGCTCGCCCAGTCGAGGCGAGTGGACAACTCCTCGAGCATCTTCGTGCCGGGGACGTCGGTGAAGTCCTTGGTGCTCGTGCCCACCCACGCGCTGGCGTCGCCGCGTTTGGCATTGATCTCGACGGACCCGGTGGGCTGGACGAATCGGCGCCGAATTCCGGTGGAGGTCCCGAGCCAGGTGGTGTGCAGTTGGTGATGGGCGAACCCGTAGAGCTGATCGCTGCCGTCGAAGCCCATTGCAAGGTCCTGGGCGAGTTGCTCGAACGCGCCGATCTCGGTGACGGCGGCCGTCTCCTCCCACTGCGGGTCGGTGTCGGTCGCGGCGAGGAGCGGCATCGCGTCGGAGGCGGGACCGGCGGCGCGAGCGGCAGATTCGGCCGAACGGACGACGCCGTCGATGTCCGCAGCGTCCACGGAGGCCGAGGTGACGATCCCGACCTTCGCCTCGTCACCGTCCCGGACGATGGAGACCACCGTCCAACTGCGTGACGTCGAGAGGCCGTTGGTGGTCATCGAGTTGCCGGCCCACCGCAGGGCGGCCTCGCTGGCGTCGGTGACGAGGACGATGGTGTCGTCCACCGTGGCGCGGGCGAGGACCTGCTCGACGAGTTGCTGCGGGGCGATCATCGGGCACCTTCCGTCCGGGTGTTCAGTACGTTGACGCCGCGGAACAACGCGGACGGGCAGCCGTGGCTGACAGCCGCGACCTGACCGGGTTGCGCCTTGCCGCAGTTGAATGCGCCGCCCAGTTGCCAGGTGGAACGTCCCCCGAGGGCCTCCAGCGACCCCCAGAAGTCGGTGGTGGTCGCCTGATACGCGACGTCGCGTACCTGCCCGTCGATCCTGCCCCCGCGGATGCGGTAGAACCGCTGGCCGGTGAACTGGAAGTTGTACCGTTGCATGTCGATCGACCAGGACTTGTCGCCGACGATGTAGATCCCGTCCTCCACGCCGGAGATGAGGTCCGTGGTGCTGCGATCGGTGTCCGGGTCGGGCTGGAGCGACACGTTGGCCATGCGCTGTATGGGCACGTGATGGGGTGAGTCGGCGTAGGAGCACCCGTTGGACCGGTCGAGGCCCAGTCGTGGCGCGAATGCCCGGTCGAGTTGGTAGCCCACCAGCACACCGTCCGCCACGAGGTCCCAGGACTGGGTTTCGACACCCTCGTCGTCGTATCCGACGGTGGCCAGGCCGTGGGGTTCCGTCCGGTCCGCGGTGACGTGCATGATCGGCGTCCCGTACCGCAGGGTGCCGAGCTTGTCGGGTGTGGCGAACGAGGTGCCCGCGTATGCGGCCTCGTACCCGATCGCCCGGTCGTATTCGGTGGCGTGCCCGATGGATTCGTGGATCGTCAACCACAGGTTGGTCGGGTCGATCACCAGGTCGGTGGGTCCGGCCACCACGGTCGGGGCCTTCACCTTCTCGGCCAGTAGTTCCGGGAGTTCGGCGAGTTCGGTGGTCCAGTTCCACGTGTCGTCGGATCGGAGGTATTCCCAGCCGCGGCCGACCGGGGGCGCGAGCGTGCGCATGGTCTCGAACACCCCTGCCGACTGGTCCACGGTGGTGGCCTCGAGTTGCGGGTGCAGGCGAACCCGCTGCTGCACGATGAAGGAGCCGGCGAGGTCGGCGTAGAACGTCTGTTCTTTCACCTGCAGGCACTCGGCGGTGACATGGTCGACACCGTCGGTTGCGAGCAAACGGTGGGAGTACTCGCCGAGCAGCGAAATCTTCTCTGCGGTCGGCACTTCGAATGGGTCCACCTCGTACTCCGACACCCACTGGGCCTCGGCGTACACCGGCTCGTCGGCGAGTTCGACCTGTTCCCGGTTCAGTCCGCGCAACGCCCTGGCCACCTCGACTGCCTGCTCCGCCGTTGCCGCAGCGGTGGCCGGGGTGAGCTCGGCGTGCGAGGCGAACCCCCACGTGCCCTCCACCACCACACGGACCGCGAAGCCCACCTCGTTGGTGTCGACCGCCGCCTGAACCTTGCCGTCGCGCAGCCGAAGAGACTGGCTGGTCAATCGGTGAACCCGCAGATCGACGTGGGAAGCGCCCGCCGCGCGCGCGGCGCCGAGTGCGGCGTCCGCCAGCACACGCAGAGGGAGGGCGAGGAATTCCGGATCAACCTGTCGTGGAGCCGTCACGGGGACCACCGTAGTCGGAAACTCAGCCGAACTGTTGCCAACCCAGCCGCAGCACCATGCCGATGACCACCACCAGCAGCGTGATTCGGACGAATCCGGCACCCTTGCTCAACGCCATGCGCGAACCGACGACCGCGCCCAGCACATTGCACACCGCCATGCCGAGGCCGAGCGCCCACAACACGTTTCCACTTGCCGCGAAGAACGCCAGCGCACCGAGGTTGGAACCGAGATTGATCACCTTCGCCATCGCGGCGCTGCGCACGAACTCGGTGCCGAGGAACGTCGCGAAGGTGATGATGAGGAAGGTTCCGGTGCCGGGGCCGAACAGCCCGTCGTAGAACCCGAGCAACCCGCCGGCCAGCAGTACGACGGCGACCATCTTCCTCTGCGTCGGCGGATCCTTCGCCAGGGTGATACCGAGTTGCGGCCGTGCGGTGACGAACACGGCGACACCGACGAGAACCACCATGATCAGCGGGATGAAGACGTCCTTGTCGATGCGGGTCACCGTGGCCGCGCCGAGCGCGGACGTCGCCGCAGCAAGGAGGCCTGCGGGGATCAGTAGCCGCCACGCCATCCGGACGCGCCGTGCGAAGGTCACGACGGCCGCGAAGGTGCCGGTCACCGCGGTCAGTTTGTTCGTGCCCAACGCGACCTGGGGCGTCAGGTGCGGGGCGACGAGGAACAGCGCCGGGATGAGGATCAACCCGCCGCCGCCGACCACGGCGTCGACCCAACCAGCGGCTGTCGCGGCGATCAGCAGCAGGCCCCAATCGCTGGCGGTCACCGCCGAGTCGCTGCCGCGGACGGAGTGGGCGAACTTCTGCGGACCAGCGATCGTCGGCGCACGGCTCACCATAGTAGGAGTGGGCACGGTCCCTCCCTGCGTTCGGGCGCTGCGACCGCATCGCTACTGGGGTTAGGCCTTGGGATGCAGTGCTGAAGGAGTTGAGCGACACGATGTTCCGGCGCTGCTAGAGGCGGCCGCCGAGGATGAGATTCCAGTAGATCCGCGGCAGCGCGTAGCGGTCGAACGCCCAGGCTGTGCGGCGCGGCTTCAGTGGGTCGATGAACGAGGGAAGGGACGAGGCCACCGAACCGGTGCGGTCGAACTCGCCGGCGATGAGTCGCCGCGAGCTGATCGTGATGGGGGCGACGGTGTATCCGTCGTAGTCGCTGAGGGCTCCTCCCTGCCTGGTAGCGAGCAGATTGTCCACCAGTATCGAAATCTGGCGTCGCAGAGCACCACCGGACGGGTCGGTGTCGACGGCGGCTCCGTCTCCCGCCGCCCAGACGTTCGGGTGCGCGCGATGCCGGAAGGTGTTCGGATCGATGTCGACGAGTCCGTGCGGATCGTCCCCGGTCAGGTTCGACGTCTCGAGCCAGCGCGGGCCCCGGAAGGGCGGCACCAGATGGAGGCTATCGCCCGTGCGCCTTTCTGGTTGCTCCAGCTACCAAAAAGAGGCTCTACTGCTGTGATCGTGGGTGGGTTCGGTGCGGGTGAGGGCGCACGCCGTTGTCCCAGTAGCGTTCTGGCTTGTCTAGGGTCAGTCGGCTA